>JACMPC010000101.1 GCA_014377705.1 Dermatophilaceae bacterium | reverse complement strand
GGCTGGGCGGGCCTGACGTCCTCAACGATGGCGCTGATCGAGCAGGCCGGCGTGGTGATTGGCGGGCAGCGTCAGCTCGACCTGTTGCCAGCTACCGTCGCCGCGGAACGGGTTGTCTGGCCCTCCCCGTTGCGTCCAGTGGTCGCGGAGCTGGTCGGGCGCCATCGCTCGCGAGGTCTGGTCGTCCTGGCCAGCGGCGACCCGATGTGCTTCGGCATCGGACGTGCGCTGGTCGAGGAGGTCGGACCCGAGAGCCTGCGCGTCCTGCCCCACCCGTCCTCTATCTCGCTGGCCTGTGCCCGCCTGGGCTGGCCGGTCGAGGACACCGACGTGGTCAGCCTGGTTGGCCGATCACTTGCGTCACTGACCGCGAGCCTGCACCAGGGCCGGCGCGTCCTGGTGCTCAGCAGTGATGCGGCGACACCGGCCCAGGTGGCAGAGCTGTTGACCGACAGAGGTTTCGGGGGCTCTGCGATGACCGTCCTGGAGCAGCTCGGGGCGCCGGCGGAGACCCGACGCCCGGGTGTGGCGCGGACCTGGGACGCAACTCCCGGCGACCCGCTCAACCTGGTGGCAGTGGAGTGCCAGCTGAGCCCTCGGGCAACCCGGCTCGGGCTGGTTCCCGGCCTGGCCGACGCGGCATACGAGGGCGATGGGCAGCTCACCAAGCGCGAGGTGCGAGCCGTCACGGTCTCCTCCCTGGCCCCCGCGCCAGGAGAGCTGCTCTGGGACATCGGCGGGGGAGCGGGCAGTATCGCGATCGAGTGGATGAGGGCGCACCGCTCTTGCCGGGCCATCGCGATCGAGAGCGACGGGCAGCGCGCCGCCCGGATCGGTCGCAACGCGCGGGCCTTGGGCGTTCCCGGCCTGCGGATCGTGAACGGCCGGGCACCCGCCGCGCTGGCCGACCTGCCCTCCCCTGATGCGATCTTCATCGGCGGGGGCCTGACTTCCTCAGGCCTGCTGGACAGCGCGTGGGCGGCACTCAAGCCCGGTGGCCGGCTGGTGGCCAATACGGTCACGCTCGAGTCCGACGCCTTGCTGGCCCAGTGGTATTCCCGTCATGGGGGCGAGCTGATCCGGGTGGCCACCAGCCGGGCGAAGGCCATGGGCGACTTCACCGGCTGGCAGCAGGCCATGCCGGTGACGCAGTGGTCGGTAGCCAAACCCGTCGACTTCGCCGACGGCACATCGCCCATGGAAGGCCGCCCGGCAGGCCAGTGACCTCAGGTCGGGTCAGCGCGGGCCGGCTGGTTGCGCCCGACCGACGATGACTCCGGCTCGGTCGATGCAGAGGGTGTCGACGGTGACCTGCGCACCGCGCAGAACCACGAGGGCAGCGTCGCGGGCGGCCAGCGCGACCGCGTCACCCAGCGGCACACCCTGGGCCTGGCATTCCTGCAGCGCACCCAGACCGGTGGATGCGGCGCCGACTGAGTCCGCAAGGACCTGGCTCGCCCCGGCGCCGCGAGCCAGGTCAGCAAGAAAGGCCAGGTCGACCTGCGAGCGGCCAGAGTGCAGGTCCATCTGCCCCGCGGCGAGCTTGGACATCTTGGCAAACCCACCGGCCAGCGTGAGCCGCGGGACCGGGTGCCGTCTGAGGTACTTCAGCACAGCGCCGGCGAAGTCACCCATGTCGAGCAGCGCCTCGTCCGGCAACGGGTACTCGCCCATCACGGCGCGCTCCGAGGTCGACCCGGTACAGCCCGCAACATGGGGACGACCCATGGCTACGGCTACGTCAATCCCTCTGTGAATGCTGTCGATCCAGGCTGAGCAGGAGTAGGGAACCACGATCCCGGTCGTGCCCAGGATGGACAGGCCGCCCAGGATCCCGAGCCGCGGGTTCCAGGTCCTCCGGGCGAGCTCTTCGCCATGGTCGACGGAGATCTCGATGGCGACGTCCGCCGGCCGGCCATGCTGCCCGGCCAGGTCCTCGACCACCTGACGCATCAGCTGTCGTGGCACTGGGTTGATGGCCGGCTCGCCGACGGGCAGGGGCAGGCCCGGCAGCGTGATGGTGCCGACACCGGGCCCCGCGAAGAACACCACTCCCGAGCCAGTGGCGCCGGGTCGAACTGTCGAGCGAACCACGGCCAGGTGGGTCACGTCGGGGTCATCGCCCGCGTCCTTGACGATGGCGGCCATCGCCCAGCTGTCGCCCAGCTCTTCGCGGGCCAGAGCGAAGGACGGTTGCTGTCCCCTGGGCAGGGTGATCGACACCGGATCGGGGAACTCGCCGGTCAGCAGCGCGGTGTATGCCGCGGTCGTCGCGGCGGTCGCACAGGCCCCGGTGGTCCAGCCAAAGCGCAGGCCGGTGCGTTTGAGCTGCGCCGGCCTGCCACCCTCGCCAGCTTGTCCAGGGCTCACTGCGCTCCATCGTCGTGCGGAGCAGGCAGGATGGTGTCCGTGAACGTGACGTCGCGACTCTTGATTCTGGGCGGTACGAGCGAGGCTCGCAGCCTCGCCGAACGCCTTGATGGTCGCGCAGGGTGTGACGTCGTCAGCTCGCTGGCAGGCCGGGTCGCCAGCCCTCTTATGCCGGTCGGCCAGGTACGGGTCGGAGGTTTCGGGGGCGCGTCGGGACTGGCATCGTGGATCGACGCACACGGCATACGAGCTGTCATCGATGCCACCCATCCCTTCGCTGCTCAGATCAGTCGGAACGCCGCCGCTGCCGCTGCCGCTTCCCATGTTCCCCTGCTGGCGCTGCGGCGCAGAGCCTGGGTCCCCTCCGAGGGTGACAGATGGCACGAGGTGACGTCACTTGAGGACGCCGCACTGATCCTGCCAGAACTGGGCTGCCGGCACTTCCTGACCGTCGGCCGTCAGGGCGTCTCGGCTTTCGCCGACGTGGCCGGCGCGTGGTTCCTGGTCCGCGCTGTAGACCCGCCCGCAGGGCGCACCCCGCGGCAGATGGAGCTGTTGCTCGATCGCGGGCCCTACTCGCGGGACGCAGAGCTCGCACTGATGCGTGACCGGAAGATCGACACGCTCATCACCAAGAACAGCGGGGGCGACGGCACGGCAGCGAAGCTCATCGGAGCCCGCGAGCTCGATCTGCCAGTGGTGATGGTGCGGCGTCCGGCGACCCCTGCCGGAGTCCCGGAGGTTGCGGACGTCTCGGGGGCGGCCGAATGGGTTGACGCCCAGATTCGTTGAGCCTGGCGCCGTTGGGAGGTCAGCGGGCCCGGTGGGGCGGTGGAGGGGGGATGGCGGTGTTTCTGTCGGCGGGCTGCCAGTTGTCGAGCCAGTGCTCGAGCGCGGCGGCAGGTACGGGGCGGGACATGTAGTAGCCCTGGGCCTGGTCACAGCCGAGGCGCTTCAGCTCGTTGTAGGTGACGTCATTCTCGACACCTTCGGCGACCATCCGCAGGTCGAGGCTGTGAGCCAGGGCGATGGTGGAGGCGACCAGCGCCGCGGCCCGGGCGTCATCGGCCATGGGGAAGATGAAGGAGCGGTCGAGCTTGAGCTCATCGATGGGCAGGTCCCTGAGGTAGGACAGGGAGCTGTACCCGGTGCCGAAGTCATCGATGGAGATCTGGATACCGTGGCTGCGCAGCTGGGTCAGGACATTCCGGGCCCGGTTACGGTCGATCATCAGGAACTCCTCAGTGATCTCCAGCCGCAGGGCTCCCTGCGGAAGATTCCGGTCGGCGAGCATGGCAATGACCTCGTCGGGCAAGTCCGTGTCGACCAAGCAGCTCGCCGAGAGGTTGACGGCGATGGTCAGCAACCGCCCGTCGGCGTGCCACACGACCGCCTGGTCCAGTGCGATCTCGAGCACGACCCGGGTCAGGCCGCGCATCAGTCCCGCCTCCTCGACGAGGTCCAGGAACGCGTCGGGGTAGAGCAGGCCGCGGGTGGGGTGCTCCCAGCGAACCAGTGCCTCTACGTGGCGGACTTCTCCGGTACGCAGATCGATCTTGGGCTGGTAGTACACGACGAGCTTGTCCTGGGTCAGCGCGGTCCGCAGCTCGTCCACCGTCTGCAGCCGGGTGGCGAAGTCGGTGTCGTCCTCGCCACGGTAGACGTGGTGGCCTTCCCCGGCGGCCTTGGCCTGGTACATGGCGAGGTCTGCCTTGCGCAGCAGTGTGTTCAGGTCAGGACCGTCTTCGGGGTACACGGCGATGCCGATGCTGCCAGAGCTGCGGACCGCGATGTGCTCCAGGGCAAAGGGCTCGGCCAGTGCCTGGCACAGCTTGTCAGCGACCGCGGCCGCCTCGCGATGGCCTGTGTCGCCCAGCAGGATCGCGAACTCATCGCCTCCCAGCCGCACGAGCAGGTCCTCAGCCCTGAGGTGCTCGCCCAGACGGGCGCCGACCTGGACCAGCAGCTGGTCCCCGACGTGATGGCCCAGGCTGTCGTTGACCTCCTTGAACCGGTCCAGATCCAGCAACAGCAAGGCCACATGTTGCTGCTTGCCGGCCACCGGCGGCACCCTCAGCCGCGCATTCGCATGGGTATGCAGCGCGCGTCGGTTCGGCAGGCCTGTCAGGTAGTCGGTGGTGGCCTGTCGACTGAGTATCTCGTGCATGCCGTGCATCTCCTGGGAAGACACCTCGATCGAGCGTTCAAGGGCGTGCCGCTCGACTTCGGCCTGGTGGTACGTGGTGCTCAGGGTCTTCAGCAGCTCGCGCCACGCAGCCGGAGACGGACTGCTCTCGAAGTCCAGGCCGAGTCGCTTGAGCTGCCGGCTCAGGATGTGATGCAGCTCGGCGGCATCGGTCATGCCTGCAGGTCCGAGCTGCCGAGGACCATGACGAGGGTTCCCGGTCTGGACCAGGCAGGCAGCTGGCTTGACCATCCGCCGTGCCGGTTCCTACGTGCCGTGAACAGATTCATGTCCTATCCCATAGCTGACGGTGACGATTTCTCTGACGTCTGCAACTCGATGACTCTGTCGGCGTGTGCTGCACGGGGCAGATGCTGGCACCCGCTGTTGTGCGGCTTCAGCAAATAGGAATGTGTGGTATCCCCCAAATCTAGGGTGGCCGGCTACGGCGTGAGTCGGACTTGGCTGACTTTCTGTCCGTTCGGTCAACTCGTGCTGACCGTTCGGCTGAAGACCCTTCAGCCAAAAGTACGACGTCTTTGTTCTCCGCGATTCTTTCCTGCAGTAGGTTCCGGACTGGCCTCATGTTCACTCCTGCTGGCTCGCGATCGCATTGACGGCCCCGCAGGTGATGGCGCTGCCTCCGCGACGGCCGCGGACGACGATGTATTCCAGACCGTGCTCATTGTCGACGAGGGCCTGCTTGGACTCCGCGGCTCCTATGAACCCCACCGGGATCCCTACGATGGCCGCCGGGCGGAGATCGGTGTCCCGCAGGAGATGCAGCAGGTGGAACAGGGCCGTCGGGGCGTTCCCGATCGCGACTACGGCGCCCTCGATCCGGTCCCGCCACAGCTCGACCGAGGCCGCCGTTCGGGTGGTGCCCAGCTCGCGGGCGAGGTCGGGAACCCGCGGGTCCGAGAGCGTGCAGAGGACCTCGTTGTCGGCCGGCAGCCGCCGTCGGGTCACGCCGCTGGCGACCATCTGCACGTCGCACAGGATCGGGGCTCCGGCCCTCAGCGCCGACCGCGCCCGCTCGACCGCTCCCGGGGAGAACTCGATGTCGCCGGCCAGGTCCGGCATGCCGCAGGCGTGGATCATCCGGACGGCGATCTGCGACTGTTCGGGTGAGAACCGCCCAAGGTCCGCGCAGCCCCGGATCGCGGCGAAGGACCGGCGATAGATCTCGGCTCCGTCCTTCTCGTACTCGTTCACGGTGTGGGAGGCCATGTCCCGGAGCATATCGGCGTCCCCTCAGCCGGCTCGCGCACCGGGTGGTTTCCCCGCCCTGACTGATTGCTATGCTCCGGGTCGGAGTCTTTTTGGGCTCCAGACGCCGATGACGGCACATTTCAGAGGAAGCCGGTGCGATTCCGGCGCGGTCCCGCCACTGTGACCATCGTGTACGAACCCATCCGGGAAGCGATGGAAGTCAGGAACTCTTGCCGTCTTCACCTGCCCGGGGCGCGGACCCCAGGAAGAAGTGTGCCCGTGATCCAGCCTCTCTGCACGTCCGGCGCCGACCCTCTGAGCGCTCGCGGAGCCCGGGACGTCCTTCCCGGCGGCCTCCCCAGTCCCGCGGAAGTGGCCTGATGCCAAAAGGGCAGCCGGAGCAGGTCCCGCAGGATGGTCTCACCACCCGGAAGCGACGCAACCGGCCACTGACGATCGTGCACACCGGCCAGATGAAGGGCAAGTCGACCGCCGCCTTCGGTCTGGCCCTGCGCGGGTGGAACCAGGGCTGGAACATCGGCGTCTTCCAGTTCGTGAAGTCGGCCAAATGGAAGGTCGGCGAGGAAACAGCCCTGCTTGCTCTCGGCGGACTGCACGAGTCGACGGGGGTGGGCGGCCCCGTCGAGTGGCACAAGATGGGCGAGGGCTGGAGCTGGACCCGCAAGGCAGGTTCCGGCGAGGACCATGCGGCGGCCGCGCTGGAGGGTTGGCGTGAGATCCAGCGGCGAATCGCGGCCCAGACCCACGACCTCTATGTGCTCGACGAGTTTACCTACCCGATGAAGTGGGGCTGGGTCGACGTCGACGAGGTCGTGGCAACCCTGCGTGACCGCCCCGGCCACCAGCATGTCGTCATCACCGGCCGGGACGCTGCGCCCGCGCTGATCGAGGCGGCCGACCTGGTCACCGAGATGACCAAGATCAAGCACCCGATGGACTCCGGACAGAAGGGCCAGCGGGGGATCGAGTGGTGACGGCGAGTGAGCATCGCGGGAGCGCCTCGACGAGGAGCGCAGCGAGCGTGGAACCGCGACCAGAGACTCGAGTCGTGAGGTTGCCCCGTGTTCTCATCGCGGCTCCCGGATCGGGGCAGGGCAAGACCATGGTCACCACCGGTCTCATGGCCGCGCTGACTGACCGGGGCCTGGACGTCTCGCCGCACAAGGTCGGACCGGACTTCATCGACCCCGGATACCACTCCGCCGCCTGCGGTCGTCCGGGGCGAAACCTCGACCCGTACCTGCAGGGGGAGCAACGCGTTCCGGCACTTCTGGTGCACGCCGCGCTGACCCCCGCGGCCGCCGATATCGCGGTCATCGAAGGCGCCATGGGGTTGTTCGACGGCGCCCTCGGAACGGGTGGCTTCTCCTCCAGCGCTCACGTTGCCAGGCTCGTTGCGGCGCCGGTGGTGCTTGTCGTCGACTGTGCCTCGGTGGCCCGCAGCGTCGGCGCCATCGTGCACGGCTTCTCGCGGTTTGACGACAGGGTCCGGGTGGCCGGGGTGATCCTGAACAACCTCGGCTCGGCGCGGCACGAGGCTGAGACGCGGCAGGGTGTCGCCGAGACCGGAGTGCCCGTCCTCGGGGTCATCCCCCGGCTGCCCCAGGTGGTCGTGCCCAGCCGTCACCTGGGCCTGATCCCGGTGGCCGAGCGCCAGCCCGCAGCCCTGGAGGCGGTGGCCGCCTTGTCGTCGATGGCCCGGGAGTATCTCGACCTTGACGCCCTGATCGAGCTCGCCGGGACTGCGCCGGATCTTGAGGTGCCGCAGTGGGACCCCGCGGCTGAGGTGGCGAAGTCCGGCACCCGTCCGGCTCGAGCCCCGCGGATCGCTGTCGCTGGCGGCGCCGCTTTCACCTTCGGGTATGCCGAGACCAGCGAGCTTCTCGTGGCAGCCGGAGCCGAGGTCGTGGGGTTCGACCCCCTGCGCGACGAGTCGCTTCCTTCGGGCGTCTCCGGTCTGCTCATCGGTGGAGGCTTCCCGGAAATCCACGCGAGCGATCTGGCCGCGAATACGACTCTGCGAAGCGAGATCAGGCAGTTCGCCGATGGTGGGGGAGCCATCTCGGCGGAGTGCGCCGGGCTGCTCTATCTGGGTCGTGAGCTCGATGGAGCGCCGATGTGCGGGGTACTGCCCCTGACCGCGCGGATGGCGCCCCGGCTGACCCTTGGCTATCGCAGTGCGGTCGCCCTCGCCGACAACGTGCTCTGCGCGGCGGGGCAGCGGGTCAGCGGCCACGAGTTCCACCGAACCCAGGTGGTCGCCGACAGCGAGGACACCGCACTGGCCGCGTGGGCCTGGCAGGACGGGTCCGGGCGACCGGTGACCGAGGGCCTGGCTCAAGGCGCGGTCCACGCGTCATACCTGCATCTTCACTGGGCCGGATATCCGGCACTGGCAACCCGATTCGTCTCGCACGCCGGTGAGGTTGCCTGATGTCGACACCGGTGCCAGAAGAGGGGTCATCGTGAGCGAGAGCCAGACCGCGGAGCTGTCCGGGCGATGGACCCGGTCCGAACGGGTGCGCCTGTCCGGGATTCTCGGGTTCATCGCCATGCTTCACATCGCCGGCATCTCGCTCTATCTGGCTCATCGGGGCGACGCTGCAGCAGCGGGCGGGCTGGCCGGATCTGGCGCACTGGCCTACGTCCTGGGCATGCGCCATGCGTTCGACGCCGACCACATCGCGGCCATCGACGACACCACCCGGATGATGCTGATGCGCGGCCGTCGCCCCATCGGTGTCGGCTTCTTCTTCGCCATGGGGCACTCGACGGTCGTCGTCATCCTGGCACTGGTCGTGGCCGCCGCCGCCGGGCGGATCACACAGACCCAGGTGGACTCGATGCGGTCCGCGGGGGGCACCATCGCGGTCGTGGTGGCGATGGTGTTCCTGCTCGTGGTCGCCGTCCTGAACGCGGCGGTCCTGCGCAACCTCGTCCGGCTGTGGCGGCGACTGCGGTCGGGAGCCGACACCTCCCACGGCGTGGAGGAGGCCCTGCTCTCACGCGGGTTCATCAACCGCCTCGCCGGCGGCAGGTTCCGTTCGATGATCAGGCACTCCTGGCACATGTACCCGGTGGGGCTGCTGATGGGCCTGGGCCTCGAAACTGCCAGTGAGGTCACGCTGCTCGCCCTGTCGGCGTCCTCGGCTGCAGGCGGTGCCCTGTCGGTGCTGGCCGTCATGAGCCTGCCGCTGCTCTTCGCCGCCGGCATGTCCACCTTCGACACGGCCGACTCCCTGATCATGACGCGCCTGTACTCCTGGAGCTACCGTGACCCGGCCCGAACGCTCTTCTTCAACATCGCCACGACGGCCATGACGGTGTTCATCGCCGTCTTCATCGCCTCCGTCTACCTCGCCGGGGTCCTGGCCGATGCCGGGCTGAGAATCCTGTCCGGCTACGCCTCGTTGAGTGAGAGCTTCGAGTTCTTCGGCTATGGCATCGCCTCGATCTTTGCGATCACCTGGGTATCAGCCCTGGTGATCTGGCAGCGGCGCGCCAGAGCCGGGGCCCTCGCATGACCCCGATCGATCTTGGTCATCACGGTGACAGCGAGGTGCTGCCCGGTCTGGTCGACTTTGCGGTCAACGTCGCCGTCCCCCGGCCGCCGGCCTGGTTGCGCCAGGAGCTCGAGAATGCTCTTGACGACGTGGCTCGGTATCCGAACGTCACCCCCGCGGTGGACGCGCTGGCCCAACTGCACGGATGCCCGGCCTCGTCGGTGCTGGTCACCAATGGCGCCGCTGAGGCGTTCACGCTGATCGCGCGCGCCCGAGACTGGCGCAAGTCGCTCGTGGTGCACCCGCAGTTCACCGAGCCCGAGTCGGCCCTGCAGGCCAACGGGTATGCCGTGACCCGCCTGATCCTGCGCCCGGAGACGGACTTCGTCCTGGACGCTGCACGAGTTCCGGACGATGCCGACCTGGTCATCATCGGCAACCCCACCAACCCCACCTCCCGTCTGCATCCCCGGGCGACGATCCTGGGCCTGGTGCGTTCCGGCCGCCTGGTCGTGGTGGATGAGGCGTTTATGGATGTCGCCGGAGACGGACGCGACTCGGTCCTGGACGACGCGATCCGCAGCCAGGGTCTGCTGGTCATCCGCAGCCTGACCAAGACGTTCGGGCTGGCCGGCATTCGAGCCGGCTACCTCGTCGCCGGCAGCGCCGTGATCGCCGAATGCGCCCTCACCCAGCCACGTTGGTCGGTCAACAGTCTCGCCGTCGCCGCCGTCGTGGGATGTGCCGGACCACGGGGTCAGGAACACACGAGGGCGGTCAGCCATGACCTGTCCTTCAAGCTCTCCCACCTCGTCGCCCGGCTCACCGACGCGGGGCTTGAGGTGGTCCGTCAGCCCGCCGGCCCGTTCGTCCTAGTCCACCATCGGCACGCCGACCTGCTTCGGGACGGCATGCGGCGCAGAGGTTTCGCCCTCCGGCGGGGCGATACCTTCCCAGGGCTCGGACCTTCATGGCTACGGATCGCTGCCCGGGAACCGGCCATGACCGATGCTCTCGTCGCAGCTCTGGCTCTGGAGCTGGCTGCCATCAACCAAAGCAGCCAACAGGACCTGGCCCTGACCCACGCGACGAAGGATCCCGGATGAACGCACAGGCATTTGAAGCCCCCAGCCTGGCTGCCGTCTATGACGTCATCGCCTCTCGCCGTGACATCCGGCGGGGGTTCACCTTGGACCCGATCGAGGACGCTGCCCTCACTCGCGTCCTGGCCTCGGCCCACCAGGCTCCGAGCGTGAGCCTGAGCGGTCCCTTCACCGTGGGTCGAGATGCGGACCCGCGGATGGCGCCGTCCTCGGCGGCTCTGGCCGTCCAGGACCTCTGGCTAGCGGCGCGCGCCGAGGGCATCGGGGTGGGGTGGGTCAGCTTCTTCGAACCGGACGAGCTGGCGGCCGAGCTGAAGCTGCCGGCGCACCTGGATGTCGCGGCCTCCCTGTGGGTCGGTCACGTTGAGCACGTCCCGACCTACCCGAGCCGGCCACCTCGGGCTGGGCACGAAGACGCCCGCTGGCCTGGGACGTCCATGATGGAACCTATGGCGCTCGTCGCCTACCTTGAGGAGAACCTGTGTCCCTGTTGACCGAGACCGTTGCGGCGATCATGCCTGCGTCTGCTGACGCCATGGCCGCAGCCGAGGAGCGTCAGTCGATGCTCACCAAACCTCGCGGCTCCATGGGCCCGCTGGAGGACGTGGGCACCCGGCTGTGCGGGATGTATGGCGAGTGCCCGCCGCCGCTGCCGGAGCCGGCCGCCATCGCCGTGTTCGCCGGGGACCACGGGGTCTGTGCGCAGGGAGTGTCGTTGTACCCGCAGGAGGTGACCCTCCAGATGGTGGGCAACATCCTGGCGGGCGGAGCCGTGGTCAACGCGTTCAGCCGACAGGTTGGCGCCGAGGTCACCGTGGTGGACATCGGGGTCGCGGGCGAGCTGGAGGCGGCGCCGGGGCTGCTGGTGCGCAAGGTCGCCGCCGGAACCGCCGACATGACCACGGGCCCGGCGATGACCGCAGCCCAGGTGCAGGCGGCGGTTGAGGTGGGTATCGATGTCGCCAGGGAAGTCATCGCGCAGGGGAACCGGCTGCTGGCGATCGGGGACATGGGCATCGGCAACACCACGGCGTCGGCAGCGCTGATCAGTGTCTTCACCGGTCTGGACGTCGCTGACGTCACGGGCCGTGGCACCGGTATCGACAACGCGATGCTGGAGCGCAAGGTCTCCGTCATCGAGAAGGCCATCAAGATCAACGCGGCGAGCCCGAAGGACCCGATTGCGGCACTCGCTGCAGTAGGGGGCTTCGAGCACGCCGGCATGGTCGGCTTCCTGCTGGCAGCCGCGGCCCTGCGCACCCCGGTGATCCTCGACGGCGTGATCGCCTGCTCGGCGGCGCTGGTGGCCCGGGCCGTCGCACCCCAGGCCGCGGACTACTGGGTAGCAGGTCATCGCTCAGCCGAACCGGGCGCCAAGGTGGCCCTTGCCCACCTCGATCTGGTGCCATTGGTGGACCTCGAGCTGCGTCTGGGTGAGGGTTCCGGAGCGGCCCTGGCCGTGCCGTTCGTCCAGGCTTCGGCCCGCCTGCTGCGCGAGGTCGCCACGTTCGACTCGGCCGGTGTCACGGACAAGAAGTGACCTTGCCCCAGGGACCAGAGCCGCTGCTGCCGTTGGGTTTACGGCTTCGGGGCCGTCGTGTCGTGGTCGTCGGCGGGGGGCCTGTGGCCCTTCGCCGGGTCGGGGCGCTGATCGCGG
>JACMPC010000100.1 GCA_014377705.1 Dermatophilaceae bacterium | reverse complement strand
TTTCTTCACCACGGCCTTCTTGGCCGGAGCCGCCTTCTTCACCACGGCCTTCTTGGCCGGAGCCGCCTTCTTGACCACGGCCTTCTTGGCCGGAGCCGCCTTCTTCACCGCGGCCTTCTTGGCCGGGGCAGTCTTCTTCACGGCGGCCTTCCCGACAGAGGCACTGGTGGTTGCAGAAGCCCTGGCACCTGCCAAAGCGGTCTTTGGAAGCTGTTTGGGGTCGGCGACGACAGTGCGGAACTTTGTGCCGGCCTTGAACTTCGGGACGGCAGTCTTCTTGATCTTGACGCTCGCACCCGTGCGCGGGTTGCGACCGATGCGGGCCGCGCGGGCCACCCGCTCAAAGGTGCCGAAGCCGGTGATACCGACTTTCTTGCCCTTGGCCACCTCGCGGATGATGACGTCAAGCAACCCCTCGACGGCTGCCGACGCAGCCTTCTTGCCGCCAAGACGACTCTCGAGAGCTTCGATCAGTTCTCCCTTGTTCACGTCTTCCCCTCCTGAGGAAAAAGTTCACCGAGCCCTTGCCCGACGAATTTGGGCGGTCGGGCCTCCGCCCGACTTGCTCACGACGTTAAGGCCACAACCAGCCTGAGTCCACCATCTGGCCATCTTGAAATCGTTGTGTCGCAACGTATTTGGGAGCCGTCATTCCTCCTCAGGAGAGAGGAACCCGGCCCCCTCCCGAAGGCCCTCCACCAACGTGCGCGTCCTTGCAGCACAGCACTGTGTTCTGAATCACATTGCTCTCTAATGCTATTCGTCGTTCGTAACCGAGTCAGGACCCGGCACGAATAGCATTCCGAGGCAAGCGCAAGATCGGGTGAGGCAGCTCAGCAGGAGCGTCCGCGGTCGGCGGATGCTCCCTCTAAAATATTTCTGCTAACTCCCGGTAGGAGCGCTTTCGGCGTGTCAGGCACCGATCGTCGTCGGCTTGTATCCCGCTCGCTTCGCCTCGAAAGAGGTGACATCGGCCGCATGGCTCAACGTCAGACTGATATCGTCCAGTCCCTCCAGAAGCCGCCACCGGGTGTAGTCGTCGAGCTCGAAAGGCGCCAGGATCCCCTTCGCCGTGATGGTCTTGGACCGCAGGTCAACGGTGACCTCAGCCCCCGGCTCGCTCTCCAGCAGACCCCAGATCAGCTCCACGTCACTCTGGCTCGCCTGGGCCGTGAGCAGCCCCTGCTTGCCGCTGTTCCCCCGGAAGATGTCGGCAAAGCGAGAGGCGATGACCACCCGGAACCCGTAGTTCATCAGCGCCCAGACAGCGTGCTCGCGAGAAGACCCCGTCCCGAAGTCGGGGCCGGCGACCAGGACCGACCCGTCGGCATACAGCGGGTTGTTGAGGACGAACGCCTCGTCCTTGCGCCAGGCGGCGAAGAGCCCGTCCTCGAAGCCGGAGCGCGACACCCTCTTGAGGTACTCCGCGGGGATGATCTGGTCCGTGTCGACGTTGCTGCGGCGCAGAGGCACACCGGCCCCGGTATGTGTCGTGAACTGGTCCATGGCTCTCCTCGGTTCTGGTTCGGTAGGTCGGGGTGGCTCAGAGGTTCGGTGCGGCAGCCAAGAACGGGGCGACAGCGCCTTTGAGGGCTCAGGTTGGCCTGGCGGCCTCAGAGATCGGCGGGACTGGACAGGGTGCCGCGCAGCGCGGTGGCCGCCGCCACCAGCGGGCTGACCAGGTGAGTCCGACCGCCCTTGCCCTGCCGGCCTTCGAAGTTGCGGTTGGAGGTCGAGGCGCTGCGTTCCCCCGGCGCCAGCTGGTCCGGGTTCATCCCCAGGCACATCGAGCACCCGGCCAGGCGCCATTCCGCGCCGGCATCGCTGAACACCTTGTCCAGGCCCTCTGCCTCAGCCTCGAGGCGAACCTTGGCCGAACCCGGAACGACGAGCATGCGCACGCCCTCGGCGACGTGGTGACCCTGTATGACCGCGGCAGCGGCGCGCAGGTCCTCGATCCGCCCGTTGGTGCAGGACCCGACGAAGACGGTGTCGACCCGGATCTGCCTGAGCGGCGTTCCCGCGACCAGGCCCATGTACTCCAGGGCCCGGGTGGCGCTGGCCCGGTCGGAGTCATCCTCGAACGAGGCCGGATCCGGAACGCTCGCGGACAGGGGCAGGCCCTGGCCGGGGTTGGTCCCCCAGGTGACGAACGGTGCGAGCTCAGCGGCATCGAAGTGGATCTCGTCGTCAAAGACGGCGTCGTCCTCACTTCGCAGAGTCGACCAGAGCGCGACCGCCTCGTCCCAGTCAGCGCCGGTCGGAGCGTGCGGGCGGCCCTGAAGATAGTCGAAGGTGGTCTGGTCCGGGGCGATCATGCCCGCGCGGGCACCCGCCTCGATCGACATGTTGCACACCGTCATCCGGGCTTCCATCGAGAGCGCCCGGATCGCAGCGCCCCTGAACTCGATCACGTATCCCTGACCGCCCGCGGTGCCGACCCTGGCGATGACTGCCAGGACGATGTCCTTGGCCGTGACCCCGTCAGACAGCTCACCATCGACAGTGACCGCGAGGGTCTTGAAGGGTGTGAGCGACAACGACTGGGTGGCCAGGACGTGCTCCACCTCGCTGGTTCCGATGCCGAACGCCAGCGCACCGAAGGCACCGTGGGTGGACGTGTGGCTGTCGCCGCAGACGATGGTCATGCCCGGCTGGGTCAGGCCCAGCTGCGGACTGACGACGTGGACGATGCCCTGGTCGACGTCGCCCATCGGGAACAGCCGGACGCCGAACTCGGCGCAGTTGCGGCGCAGGGTCTCGACCTGGGTCTTGCTCACCGGGTCGGTGATGGGCCCCGGGGTCGTGGGGACGTTGTGGTCCTCGGTGGCCAGCGTCAGGTCCGGGCGGCGCAGGGAACGGCCGGCAAGCCGAAGCCCGTCGAACGCCTGGGGGCTGGTGACCTCGTGCAGCAGGTGAAGATCGATGTAGAGAAGATCGGGCTCACCCTGCGCTCGACGCACCACGTGGGCGTCCCACACCTTCTCAGCCAACGTCCCTGCCATGACCAGCTCCTTCGTGATTCCGGGGGCCGACCCCGGTGACCCTGCCCCCTGGGGCGGACCAGTTCGCGGTGAGTCTGCCCCGACGTTTGCGTAAATTCTTGATGAATCAACTTGCGTCTCAGGCTGTGAGACGGCAATATCAAGTCATGGACAACTCTAGCGGAGTCGGCGTTCTTGACAAGGCCGCGATCGTTCTTGGCGCCCTCGAGGCGGGGCCATCGACCCTGGCGCAGCTCGTGACCGCCACCGGACTGGCCCGCCCGACCGCCCATCGTCTCGCCGTCGCCCTCGAGCACCACCGCCTGGTGTCACGTGACATGCAGGGCCGATTCGTCTTAGGCCCCCGCCTCGGTGAGCTCGCCGCGGCCGCCGGCGAGGACCGCCTGCTGGCCGCCGCGGGTCCGGTCCTGGGCGCCCTGAGAGACCACACCCACGAGAGCGCCCAGCTCTTCCGTCGGCAGGGCGACCAGCGCATCTGCGTGGCAGCGGCCGAGCGGCCGATGGGGCTGCGCGACTCGATCCCGATCGGGGCCAGCCTCTCCATGCTGGCCGGTTCCGGGGCCCAGGTCCTGCTCGCCTGGGAAGAGCCGGACCGGCTGCACCGGGGCCTGCACGGCGCGAAGTTCACCGCCACGACCCTGTCCGGCGTCCGGCGGCGCGGCTGGGCCCAGAGCGTGAGCGAACGCGAGCTCGGGGTCGCCTCGGTCTCCGCGCCGGTTCGCGGGCCGTCCGGCCGCGTGGTGGCCGCAGTCTCCATCTCCGGCTCGATCGAGCGGGTCTCGCGTCAGCCCGGGCGTTTGCACGCGGCGACGGTGGTCGCGGGCGCCAACAAGCTCACCGAGATCCTGCGCCGGGTGCAGGTCCCCCAGGCTTCCTAGATGGCGAGCCGCTCGCGTGCGCTCTCACCACGACGGGCGACGGGGACCACCGCGGTGGCGGCGGCGAGGCCGGTCGGGGGCATCGACACATAGATGGACTCGTGACCTCCGGCGGGCACCGCGACCAACTCGTGCCAGATCCCGACCGCTCCGGGAGCCCTGCGGGCGCGAGCGTTGAACGCGGTCCAGGCCGGTCGGTGCTCATGATCGGCGGACCCGGCGTAGGAGTTGATGTCCCCGACCGTGCACCAGTACTGAACCACCGTGGGGCCTCGGCCGTCGAGGAGCAGCCGGTGCCCGAGGAAGCCTGGGTCCTCCCTCTCACCGCGCTCAGCCGCGGCCTTGGCGGCATACAGCTCTCTGATCATCCTCGGCATCGCCGCGGCCGCCGGCAGCCACTGGTCGACCCGCCACCAGCGGTTGACCCGCCTCCCGATAAGGAATATCGCCAGCTCGCCCCGGTGTCCGTGGGTGACTCGCTCCTGTTTTGTCATGACAGCTCTCCATAGGATCGTCCGACTTCTCGACATTGGATAGTGTTACTCTCCACTTGTCAAGGAGGTCCGCCGAATGAGAATGTCCGAGCTATCCAGGTCCGCGGGGATGCCTGTAGCGACGGTCAAGTACTACCTGCGAGAGGGACTGCTGCGCGCCGGCATACATCTCAGTGCCACCTCCGCGTCGTATGACGGCACGCACCTCGAGCGGCTCGGGCTGATCCGTGCCCTGGTCGACGGCGCAGGGCTGTCCATCGCCCAGGTCAAGCGCGTCACCCAGACTCTGGACAACCCACCTGACACCTGGCACGACATGCTCGGCACGGCGCAGAGCGTTCTGTGCGGACCTCCTGATGAGGACCTTGAGACAACCTCTGCGGACGCCCTTCTCCAACGCCTCGGGTGGGCTGTCAGCGAGCGCTCCCCGGCCCGCGCCGACCTGGCCCGGGCCCTGGAGCGGCTCGACACCGGGGGGATCTCCGTGCGCGCGCAGGATCTCGACGGGTACGCGGCGGCGGCTCAGGCGGCGGCTGTCATCGACGTGACCGCGCTACCCACAGACACCCCGGGGGCCGCCCTGCGGCAAGCAATCGTGGGCACCGTGCTACTGGACCACGTGCTGATCGCCCTGCGCCGGCTGGCCCAGGAGGATGTCAGCGCCCGGACCTTCGCCCGCAGACAAACCTCAGGGGCTGCCGACAGCGCGAAGAGCGACGGGGGTGCTCACTTCGCCGGCTGACCGCCTCCGCAACGCAAGCAGTCCCCGTCCTGCACGCAGGACGAGGACTGCTCTTCACGTAGCCCCAACGGGATTCGAACCCGTGCTACCGCCTTGAGAGGGCGATCAGGCCATTATTGGCAATGCATGATTACGCCTGAAAGTGTTGGAAACAAAGGGCTTTGGCGTTAGACAACGTTGATGCTCATCGGTCGTTTACGGCTGGCATGTGTACCCGATGTGTACCCGTCAAGGATGGCGCTCGGCTCCCATCCTTTTGGTAGCACAAGTGCTACCATGAACCCATGATGAAGGCAGGACTACGGGAGCTCCGCCAGCACGCCAGCGATCTCGTACGCCGGGCTGAGCGTGGTGAGACGGTGACAGTGACGGTGAGCGGCCGCGAGGTTGCTCAGCTGGGACCGCTGCAGCGCACGCAGTGGCGCACGTGGGACGACATAGTCGCTGTATTCGACGGCCCGTCTGACCGCGACTGGGCCCACGACCGGGACTTGGTTGACCATGGGGTCAGCGACCCGTTCGCCACATGAGGAGCATCCTCGACACGAGCGTCCTGCTGGGGCCAAATCCTGGTGAAATTCAGGGAGAGATAGCCATCAGCGCCGTCTCGCTGGCGGAGTTGCATTTCGGGGTTATGGTCGCCCGCTCTGACGACATCCGCGCCACCCGCTTGCGACGACTGGCGACAATCGAGCAGACGTTCCAGGCTCTGTCGATTGATGTAACCGTTGCGCGAGAATATGGGCGGCTTGCGGCTGCCGTCGTGGCGGCAGGTCGGAAGCCACGAACCCGCTCTCTGGACCTCTTGATAGCTGCAACTGCGTCAGCAAACGACGCTCGGCTCTACACCCGGAATCCATCAGATCTTGTTGGACTCGAAGATCTCCTTGAGATAGTCAGCATCAGCTGAAGACCGGTCAACAGACCAGAGCGAGCCGGCCATGCGGCATGAGTGCGTTGCCTCTGAGTGATCGCTGACCGAGCCAAACCCATTTGGCCTATGCGTCTTGCTGACGGCCGTAACGTTGACGGGCTGCTTCGCCGGAGGTCCCGACTAGCGAGCCGATGAACGCCCAGGAGTAACCGCGTTCGCGCGCGTGTTTGACCGCGTCTCTGATCGAGCGTTCGGCATCCGACCGCGACAGCACAGCCCGGCGAAGCTCGCCGAACACCTCCGGGTCGCGTTCGTCTGTGGCTGATGGTTCGTAGTCCTCGAAACGCTTGGCGAGCTCATCAGCGTGGTCGAGGATGTCTTTGATGGTGCGTGGCATTCTCATCACCTCAGAAACTTCTCGCGTGCTCTCATCGCGTGGACGATGACCGCTGCCGAGACACCGTCGACGACACCGATCTCGTAGATGATGGCCGCGAGGTTGGCCCGATGACCATCGTGAAACCTTCGTCGAGGTCGAAGACCCGATTCGGGTTGGCGTATGCCTGCAGGATGTCCTCGTCACTGACACCGTGCTTGCGCGAGCTTTCCGCGATGATCGGATCGTCACCCACATTTCCAAGTTATCTTGCAGTTGAACTCACCGCAAGATAACTTGCACGGTCGCCCGGACAACCGGGCACCGGAACACAAACGCGCCCCATGCGGTATACAGCGGATACTCGTCGCAGCCGACCCCTGAGCGGAAACCTCACGTCACATGCGGTAAGACTCACCTCGCGACGGGCGGATCGCGGCAGACATCCGGTAGTTTGGCCGGGCTGCGTCTATGCATGGTTATGCACGCCGGAATTCGGTGGAGGGTCTCGCGCGTGACACGGCCGCCGGGCCGGCGGCCAGATTGGGCAATCGGGCCCACCCCGGTCCACGGATGTCCGCAAAGGATCGTCTACCGGCAATCGTGGATAGCTTGGCGACCGTTCGCCAGCCGGGTGTTGCTCAGCGTTTCCGCCTTGATTCAGACGTGACGAAGCAATGCGAGGCTGAGCGCCCGCACGACATCGAGTCGTCGGTCCGCAGGACGCTCGCAGCCAGTCACAGTTGAGTCAGCCCTCGTGGCCCACGACGCCTGTGGCTCCGGTGGACAGCGCCCACCTTCTTGATAGAGGCAGCCATTCATCTGTCATGGGAGGTCAGGCTTCGAGCCTGTCGATCAGCGCGAGGATCTCAAGAGCGCGCCGCCACGCCTCGCCCTGTCTGGCCGGCCCGACAGACCGAAGGTCTCGGCCCGGTTGTCGTGCGGAACGACTCAATCTGCTCTCGCTCACCGCCGGGGAAGGTACGACACCTGTCTCGGGTCAGGTTTGGGTCAGTCCTTCCTGAATGCGTCCTTGACCTTCTCGCCGGCCTGCTTGAGGTTGCTTTTCGCCTGATCGGTCTTGCCTTCACTTTCCAGCTGCTGGTCATCTGTGGTCTTGCCAACCTGTTCCTTGGCTGCACCCTTGACTTCGTCCCTCTTGTTCTTGATCTTGTCTTCCAGGCCCATCTCGGGGCTCCCTTCGCGTTCGGTGATCGTGACATGTGGGGGCAGGCTGATGGGGCGCCCGCCAAAAAGATCTGCGTCAGTAGTAGTGCTTGCGTCCGCCGATGGCTCGTCCCATGCCGCGGATCCACAGAATCACGCGAGTCACCACCACTATGCTGCCGATGGTGGCCAGCACAGGGACGCCCACCACGGACGCGGGGAGCCGTCCTGCCCGGGGTCGTCTACTTCTTCGTGGCTCCCACCTTGTTCAGCGACTGGTCCGCGCTGCGCACGACGCTGCGCAGGAAGTCGTATCTGCCTTGTGACGAGTCTGTTGGCCATCTCCAACGCGGCATCGATGACAATCCCTGGGCCGGATGATCGCAACCTTGGACTCCTACCACCCGCGCCGGGCTACCCGCCCACACCAGGACACATGGCAGTTGAGGGTGATGCCGACAGCGGTACGTTGACGGCAATGGAGATTCAAAACAGGCAGATCAAGCTTCGGCCGACGAGTTCTTCGAGTCGGTAGCCAGGCTCGGTGCGTCCCCGGCCCCTGGCGCCACCTACAGCGGAACCACATCGCAAGTACCACTGATCTGCGCGGTGGGCACGGGTGCAGCGCCACTCCCAGCAGCCTGCGGCGGGGCCAAGAAATCTGCGACACCTGCGCCGACCTGGACCCATTCCCGGCATAGCCGACCCGCGCCGAGGTGAGGACCCCCGACCCGACCACCGACAGCTAGGGTCGACCCGATGGACCATGGCCACCGGTGAGCGTCGCCAGCCAGGCTGGGTTGCTTCTTGAGTTGCCGTGGATGCTCGGGACGCCCACGATTTCATCCTGAGGTTTGCGCTACGGCCGGGTAACGTCTTAACTGCTGCGTCGCCCAAGACCCTTGGTGGCGTTCCTGTTCCACGTGCTGCTCCAGAAGCTCGGTGGCCCGTGTCCCCCCATCGGGGACCACGGAAACTGAATCCGACATGATGAATCCACCGCTCGACGTAGGCATCACCTTCACGAAGCCTTCCCAGTGGGTCTGGCATGCCAGTCTCGACGGCAAGCACATCGGGACGGTCAACGGTGATGATTCGTGCGGGTTCATCGCCAGAGACATCGACTACCGCTCCATCGGTCATGGCTAGGTCAGCGGAGTCGCGGTCGGGGCCAGCGCACGTCAAGACTCTGGTCTTGCCTTGCCGAACACGAGCAGAGCAATGACCTAAGGGGGGCTATAGAAACATCCGCACATCAACTGCTGTCCGGTCGTCTTCGCGACTGAAGACGTCCCCGTAGCGGAGCCTCGAGGGAAACCAACCCAGCAGCGGCACAGGTCCGGACCGTGCACGCAAAGGTGCGTCCCGTAGGACTCGTTATGCCGATGTGGACACGAACTACCCTGCAGGGCATGGGTTTTGAGCACGAGAGGTCGGCATAATCCGTGCCACAGCCGGACCCCTGGATGTGTGCCGCCTGAGGTTGACTGACGGTCTTCGGTCATCGTGTTGGCTGGCCGCCACACGCAAGGAAGTTGCGAAAGCCCATCCCTTGTTTGCATCTCAGCCTGACTCTTGATGAGAGCGGGACGAACCTGTGCGGGTCCGCAGGGCACGACCTGTGTCGAGCAACGCCGGAGGAGTCCCTCGAGGTCGCTGGTTGTGCCGAGCAGCTCGAACCCCAGGCCACTCCTGAGCAGCAACAACAAAGGCCATCAGGCGCCCGGTCGGCATAACAAGCCGCTCAGCACCAGACTCGTCCGGTGAAGATTCCCACTCCCCTTTATGAAGCAGGCACCGAGGACCCGCCCACCACGAGTCTCGCCGCTGCACCTGCGAGAGTGACTGGGCCGGCCTCGGCTGCGATCCGCAGCCTGATGGTCCTGAGAGCGAGGCCCGGCGGCGCATGGTGATGTATTCGCGTCACCGCTGGAGGAGCAGGCCGAAGACGAATGACCAGCAAGGTGCGACTGCTACGGCCACCGCTAGGCTGCACAGATGAGTGACGTCGATCAGGAACGTCGGGCTGTGGAGCTGGTGATGGGCTCGACGCAGTACGCCGAAACGCTGGAAAGTCTGGTGGAGCGAACCGGGCGCACCGTAGCCGACCTGAGGGACGACTCGCAGGCTGCGTTGACTGAGATGTCGGCGTACGTGGACGAGTCGGCCTCGCGGGTATGGGACCGGATGGGTCGGTGGTTGACCCGCTCCTACGAGGTCGACGTCGACACCAGTGGGCTGAAGGAGCTGGCCGAGCTGGGGCGTCGGCACTCGTTGGTGTTCCTGCCCAACCACCGCTCCTACCTCGACCCGCTGGTCCTGAGGGCAGCCACGGCCGGGCACGGCTTGCCCAGCAACTACACCCTCGGCGGGATCAACCTCGCCATGTGGCCGCTCTCGGAGCTCGGGAAGCGAAGCGGGCTGATCTTCATCCGCCGCTCCACCCGTGACGACCCAGTCTACCCGGCCATGTTGCGCCTCTACCTTGGGTTCCTGCTGCGCCAGCACGCCAACCTTGAGTGGTACTTCGAGGGGGGTCGCACCCGCACCGGCAAGCTTCGACCGCCGCGGATGGGGGTGCTGCGCTACCTCGTCGACGCCTTCCGCGCCAACGGCGAGGACTCCGACGACGTCTACCTCGTGCCGGTCTCCATCGTCTACGACCAGCAGCACGAGGTCTGGGCCCTGTCTCGGGAGGAGAGCGGCGGGAGCAAGGCGCCTGAGAGCCTGACCTGGTTGTACCGGTTCGCCCGCGCCCAGGGGCGACGTCGTGGGGGCGTCCACGTGCGGTTCGGTCCGCCGCTGTCACTGCGTGAGGCCCTGGCCGATGCCGGGTCGCGCGCGGCGACCGACGACCTTACCGAGGTGGTGCCCCGCGTCGCGTTCGAGGTGGCCCACCGCATCAACGCCGCCACTCCGATCACTCCGGCCGCGTTGGTTACCTTCGGGCTGCTCGACAACGACGGTCGCGCGATGACCTTGAACGAGACGCTCGGCGTCCTCGAACCGCTGGTTGCCTACGTACGTCGCCGCCAGTTGCCCCTGACCGCCGACGTTGACCTCGGGCGCCCCGAGGGCTTGCGCAAGGCGCTGGCAACTCTCGTGCGCGAGGGCGTGGTGGTGGAGTATGCCGGCGGGCTCGAGCCCGTCTATGCGATCGCGCCCGATCGGCAGCACGAGGCGGCGTTCTATCGCAACACGGTCACCCACTACTTCATCGACCGAGCGATCCTTGAGGTGGCCCTGGTCCAGGCCGCCGATGAGGATCCGGCCTCCGATGTCGACGTCGTTGCTGCCACCTGGACGCGCGCCTTGGCCCTGCGCGACCTGCTCAAGTACGAGTTCTTCTTCGCGACCAAGGCTGAGTTCGACACCCAACTGCGTTACGAGACCGACCTGGTGCGTCCCGGCTGGGCCGAGGAAAGTGCCACTGGGCGCGAGGTCAACGAGGTGCTTGCCGACTCCCACCTGCTCCTGGCGCACCGAGTGATCGGACCGTTCTTGGAGGCCTACTCCGTGGTGGCCGACCGGTTGGTCACCCGCGAGCCTGCCGCGCCCCTGGACAGCGACGGGCTGATCGCCGAGAGCCTCGGGGTGGCCCATCAGCGCTGGTTGCAGCAGGACCTCCACTCACCGGAGTCGATCTCCAAGGACCTCATGGGCGGCGCGCTCAAGCTCGCCGGCAACCGCGCGCTGTTGGGCCCCGGGGGTAACGAGCTCCTCCAGTCGCGCCAACACTTCGCCGATGAGCTGGCTGGGACTGTCGCCGCCATCGCCGTCGTCCGCTCCTTGGCTCTGAAGGACTGATCATGGCCGACATCGACGACCTCCTCGCGGCCGTCTCGGCGGGACCGCAAGGCCCCGACGTCGGCGAGTTCTTCGACTTCGACGGCACACTGATCCACGGCTACTCGGCGGTGCTCTACTTCCGACAGCGGATGGCGAGCAGGGCGGTGGGCCCACAGGAGCTCATCGGCACCCTGGTAGAGGTCTTCAACATGCAGCAACGCGGGCACGACGTCACGCGCCTGGTCGCCGTGCATGGACAACCCTGTACGGGCTTGGCCAGCGATGATGCCATCAATCCGGCGGCACAACTAATCTCCGCCGCGAGACTCAGCCTGATATGTCAACTGACGGGATGGGGGGTTGGCCTGCGGCGGCACGGGTACCCTTACCTGGGAAGCCGCGAGGTGTGCATGAACCTGAATGAACGAGTCCGGCTGACGAGAATCGGCCTAGCGTGACAATGATCTTGGTCGGCGCGATCTTGAGGTCGCGGCGACGGCGGCCGCCCCGGCCGCCCGCGGTGAAGTCCGCGCACTGAACTCGACACGGCGAAGGCGGTGTCGATGCTGTCGGCCGACCGGCCTGGGCTGCGCCGTGAAATGCGTGGCCTCTGTTGGGTGTCCTGGTGTGCTGTCGACCGTTTGCCAACACGACCGCGCAAGCCGCATGCTGGCCGCTATGGCTGACAAGGACGATCAGAGCGAGACCACCGAACCGCGGCCGCCCCGTTCGTAAAGCAGCAGGATCCGCACCCCCAAAGCCGAGCCCGAGAAGCAGCTCCGACAGTTGGCGCCGTTCACATTTTGCGGTATCGCGACTGAATGATAGCGAATACACCGAAGGCTACGAATCCCAGCGCCATTGGCGTGAGCAGAAACCTGCCGAAGGGCTGAGCCAGGATCGTCTGCATCGCGCCGTCCAAGCCCTGGGCTTTCTGAGGGTCGAAGTTCAACGTCGCATAGCCGAGCAGACCGCCCACCAGGACCAGGGCAACTCCTTTGGCTATGTATCCGACTTGGCCCAGTATCGCCACGCCCTTTTGGGCGAAGGGGGACATCGAGGAAGTATCGATCTCGTCGGCGAAGGATTTCTTCACGCCCTTGACTACCAGAGCTATTCCGACGCCGACGATGACTACCGCCGCGACCTCCACGATTTCCCGTCCCCCTGGCCAGGCCAGCACACCCGAGGTGGCCTGCTTCTGGGACTGCGAGCTCGATGATCCTGAGCCGAGCGCGAACGAAGCGGCGCTGGCGCCCAGCGCGGCGTAGAGCACCGCTTTTGCCCCGCATGTGAGCCGCTTCCGGGCTCGTTCGGCAGGTTCACGATTCTTGTAGCCCCAGAAGGTTTCGCTGACCTGCCATAGCGCGAGCGCCAGCAGACCGAACGCGACCAGTGCCAGCAGGAAGCCGCCAAAGGGCTCCCTGGCCAGGGTCTTCAGCGCCCCGGAGGTGTCGGCACTCTTACCGGCCGGCGCGCTCCACGCGATCCGCTCAGCCAACCAGCCGATGAGCAGGTGCACCACACCGTAGGTGATAAGCCCGGCGCGGGCGAGCCACACCAGCGACGTGCTGTCGCCGGCCTGTTCGGCCTTGCTGCTGGCGGTGTTGAGCATCGTCGGGGCCTCCATATAGGCGCTCAGTTCGTTGTTCGCAGAGGGATCGGGCCCGCTGAACGGGCCGGTCAGCACAGGATCGCGCACACCTTGTGGGGCCATAGGGCATCCAGGCACGTCTCTGCTTAGGATCCAGGACCAGGGCCAGCAGGCGTCGGGCAAGCATGGCACCCGGGCTCAGGACCCACTTTGCACGGGGCGGCTGGTCTGAAAGTGCAACGCCCCAGCTGGCTACGGCGAGAGGTGGGCCTCGCGTGGTCCTAGCTCGGCTGATTTCCTATCCTCGCTGGCCCGCCTTTGGTGGTCCACCCTCACCGTGGCCGTCGGTGTCGGGGTCCAGCTCTGCGGCCCGCTCGTGGTGCTGCTGAGCGCGCTCTCGTGACACTTCCGCGTCCTGGGACTTCGCTACCGCTTCGGCATCGAGTCTGTCGGCCTCCACACGTGCCTGACCCGCCTCGGCGTCGGCGCTGGCTGCGTTTGCCGCTTGCTCGCTCGCCTCCAGCTGGGTGCGGTCGCCTTCCTCATGCAGCTCGCTGGCCCTGGCACGGTCGGCCTCCATCTTGCGTCTCTGTCCCGCCCTCACAAGGAGCCCGACCACCATCAGCGCAACGACGATGGCAACAACTAGCCCGATCCACAGGGTCGTACTCATGGTGTCTTCTCCCAGAGGTTGGTTTCTTCTGTGTGCTCTTCAAACTCGTTCAGCGAGCCCATCTCTGTGCCCTCTGCGACGATCGATCCACAACGTGGCGGTGGCCGGATGACCAGTTCCGCCTGCAGGAACCTGCTCCGTCAGTAGTAGTGCTTGCGTCCGCCGACGGCCCGTCCCATGCTGCCCAGAATCCACAGGATCACGCCGACCACCACGAGGATGCCGCCGATGGTCACCAGCACAGGGATGCCCGCCACAACCCCGATGACCAAGAGCACGATTCCGAAAATGATCACGTGAAATCCTTCTTCCATGGGGTGGACGGCCCGGCCAAGAGTTGGCCGACCTGGTCAGATGCGTGGGTCGTCAACCCGTTGTGGCTCCACCTGGTCCACACGCGCTGTTTGATGCACAACCTGGGTGCGGCGGGCGGTGCTGGCCATGATGAGTGAGAGGACCACACCGGCGATCCCTACCACCATCAGAACCACACCCACCACCGGCAGGCTGACTCCACTGACCGATGCCGTCACCGCGAACTTCAAGATCGCGCCGACCGCGATTAATACCAAACTAGAACCGATTCTCATCAGCCGACTCCTTGATTCAGGTTCGTGCGGACCTCGCGGTTACCCAAGTCAGGCTACCCGTGCCGCCGCAGGCCAACCGCCATTCCCGTCAGTTGCCAGCTGAAGCGGAGCGTGTCGGCGGGATTAGTTGCGCCGCTGGATTCATGGCATCATCGCTGGCCAAGCCCGTACAGGGTTGTCCATGCACGGTGGAAGGGACCTCAGTTGATCATTCTCGGAATTGTGCTTGTTGTCGTGGGACTGGTGGCCGGCATCCCCATCCTGGAGACAATCGGCTTCCTGTTGGTGGTCGTTGGCGTGATCTTGTGGATCCTCGGCGCCATGGGCCGCGCCGTAGGCGGACGCAAGCACTACTACTGAACAGATCTCTCCCGGCGAGCGGGCACAATAGGTGCAATTCGCCCAAAACGTTATGAACCCACCCAACAAGAAAGGACCCGATCATGGGCTGGAACGACAAGCTGAAGAACAAGAAAGACGAGACCAAGGGCGCTGCCAAGGAGAACCTCGGCAAAGCAACCGGCGACGAGCAGATGCAACGTGAAGGCCACAGCGACCAGAGCGTGAGCAACCTCAAGCAGGCTGGCGAGAAAGTCAAGGACACCTTCAAGAAGGACTGAGGGTCAGGTCCCCATCAGGGCCCCGGCAAAGTCGTAGTTGACGGCGCGTCGCACGACGACACGCTGGTGATGGGGTAAAAGCAACGCGGACACGGCGCGACTGGTGATCATCAAGGGTTCTCTACATCCGTAACGATCCCCGGAGCCGTCGCCGTG
>JACMPC010000099.1 GCA_014377705.1 Dermatophilaceae bacterium | reverse complement strand
CCAGTGGGCTGGCCGAGGTCGACGCGTGCTTCCAGAGCTCGATCGACCACGTCTACGTCATCGGCGACGGGCGCGCCGGTCCCAGCAGCATCGTGCGGGCCATCGCCGGCGCGTAGACCGCCGTCCGGGCGGTCCTGCGCAAGGAGCACCTCGGCGTCGACTACGACGTCAGGCCGGCCAGGGTCGAACGGAACGAGTCCGAGGTGCACGGGCGCCGGGGGCTGCTGATCGCGGCGATCAACGGCAAGGCCGAGGGAGACCGCTGCCTGACCTGCGACGTCGTCTGCGAGGTGTGCACCGAGGTCTGCCCTAACCGCGCCAACGTGGCGATCACCGCGGGCGGGTTCGCCGACCCGCGTCAGATCGTCCACCTCGACGGCCTGTGCAACGAGTGCGGCAACTGCGGCACCTTCTGCCCGCACGCCGGCCGGCCTTACAAGGACAAGATCACCGTCTTCTGGTCCCGGGCGGACTTCGACGGCTCCGCGAACACCGGGTTCCTCCCGCTCGCCGGCGGCGCCTACCTCACCCGTATGCCGGACGGCTCGGTCCGGGAGCACCGCCGCGACCAGGAAGACCTCCCCGCAGGGATGAGCCAGGTGCTGGCTGCCCTGGAGAAGGACTACTCATTCATGCTCGTCGCACCCCTGGGAGCCCAGTTATGATCATCGGCAACGGACCCGTCATCACCAACGACCCGGCGAACCCCTTCGTCCACGACGGGGCGGTCGTGGTGAAGGGCGACAGCATCGTCGCGGTCGGCCCGGTGGCCGAGATCCGGGCCGCCCATCCCGGCGAGCAGATGCTGGACGTCGGCGGCCGGGTCATCATGGCTGGCCTGATCAACGCCCACACCCACGCCTACAGCGCCTACGCGCGCGGGATGGCGATCCACCAGCCGACCCGGAGCTTCACCGAGATCCTCGAGAACCTCTGGTGGCGCCTGGACCGGCTGCTCACCCTGCAGGACGTGGAGCTGAACGCGGGCACCACGTTCATCGAGAGCATCCGCAACGGCGTGACGACGGTCTTCGACCACCACTCCAGCCCCAACGCCGTCTCGGGGTCGCTGCAGAGGATGGCGGACGTCGCCGGGCTCATCGGCATCCGCACCAGCCTCTGCTACGAGACCTCGGACCGGGACGGTGCCGGCGTCCTGGCCGCTGCCATCGCCGAGAACGCCCTGTTCATGAAACAGGTGAACACCGACGAGCAGGACATGGTCAAGGGCCTGTTCGGGCTGCACGCGTCCTTCACCCTGTCCGAGGCGAGCCTGGACGCCGTCTGCGCAGCCAAGGAGGGCATCGCGGGCGGGTTCCACGTCCACGTCGCCGAAGCCGCGGGCGACGAGGCCGACTCGCAGGCGAAGTACGGCAGGCGAGTGGTCCAGCGCTTCGACGACCACGGGATGCTCGGGCCCGAGACGATCGCGGCGCACGGCGTTCACGCCAGCCCCGACGAGCTCGACCTGCTCAGGGGCAGGGACACCAGCGTCGTGCACAACCCGCACTCCAACATGAGCAACGCGGTCGGGGTCGCCTCCGTGGTCGACATGCTCGCCCGCGGGCTGCGGGTCGGCCTGGGAACCGACGCCTACACCCCCGACATCCTCGCCTCCGCCCAGGTCGCCAAGATCCTGGCCAGCGACCACCTTGCGGACCCGACCGCCGGGTTCGGGGAGGCGCTGCAGCTGGCCTTCGTCAACAACCCGAAGATCTGCTCGACGTTCTTCCGCAAGGACCTCGGGGTCCTGAGGGCCGGCACGTATGCCGACCTGATCACCGTGGCCTACCGCCCCAACACGCCGCTGGACGCGGAGTCCGCGGGCGGCCACATCCTGTTCGGGATGAACGGCTCCCAGGTCAACGACACCATGGTGAACGGGGCCTGGGTGATGCGCGACCGCCAGATCCTCACCGTCGACGAGGCGGCCATCTTCGCGCGGTCGACGCAGCGGGCACCGCATATCTGGGCCCAGATGTAGGCGGGGGGACTCATGTCGGTCGTGCAGAGCGGTTCGGTCCTGCTGAGCGGCGGGATGGTCACGACCGCGTCCCGGTCGCGGCTGGCCGCGGTGCGGCTTGCCGGCGGGCGCATCACCGAGATCGGTGACCTGACGCCCCGGCCGGGGGAAGCGGTCCTCGGCTGCCACGGGTGCCTCATCCTGCCCGGGGGCATCGAGACGCACACCCATCTCGACCTCGAGGCGATGGGCACCGTCACCGCCGATGACTTCGCCAGCGGCACCCGGTCGGCCCTGGCCGGTGGAACCACGACGGTCCTGGACTTCGCGACCCAGTTCCACGGTGAGAGCCTTATGGACGGCCTGCGCAGGTGGCACAAGAAGGCCGGGGGCCAGGCGGTCACCGACTATGGCTTCCATCTGGCGATGACCCAGTGGCGCCCGGAGTTCGCCGGCGAGATGGCCGAGGTCGTCGAGGCCGGGGTGACCTCGTTCAAGCTGTACATGGCCTACCGGGGTTCAATGATGGTCCAGGACGACGAGATCTACGCCGCGCTCTCGGCAAGCTCCCGTCTCGGTGCGACCATCGGCTTCCACTGCGAGAACGGGCTGGTGATCGATGCCCTCGCCCGCCAGGAGCTGGCTCGCGGCCATACCGGGGCCTTCTACCACCAGTACACCAGGCCGCCAGACCTGGAGCGGGAGGCCGCCGGCCGGGTGACCACGATCGCGAGGCTGCTGGACGCCCAGCACTACATCGTCCACCTCAGCGCCGGGGAGACCCTCGAGGAGGTACGACGGGCGCGCCGGGGTGGCAGCAAGGTCGTGGCCGAGACCTGTCCCCAGTACCTCCTGCTCGACGACAGCCGGTACGGAACCCCGGACAGTGGTGGCAGCGACAAACGGGACGGCATCGACGACAGGAACGACAGCGACGAGCTCGGGGTCCGGGCGTTCGTCATGAGCCCCCCGCTGCGGTCGGCCGAGAACCTCGACGCGCTGTGGGCCGGGCTGGCCGACGGCGGCATCCAGTTCGTCGGCACGGACCACTGCTCGTTCAACCTGCACGGCCAGAAGGACCAGGCAACGGACTTCGCCTCGATCCCCAACGGCGCCCCGGGAGTCGAGCTCAGGCTCGCTCTGCTCTACACCTACGGCGTGGCGGGCGGGCGGATCTCACCAGAGCGTTTCGTCGCGGTCACCGCGGAGAACGCGGCACGGTACTTCGGCCTCTACCCCCGCAAGGGCACACTGCTGCCGGGCAGTGACGCCGACATCGTCGTCTATGACCCCGGGCCAGCCTGGACGGTCTCCCACGACCGGCTGCACGACAACGTGGACCACACGCCATACGAGGGCTTCACGATCCGGGGCCGGGTGCGCGACGTGTTCCTGCGAGGCCACCGTGTCGTGGCCGACGGGGTGCTCGCCGGCGACCTCGCCCCGGGGCAGTTCCTGGCCTGCGGCCCACCCGACAGCGACATCAGCTAGACAGCGACATCACCTAGGCAGCCACATCAGACAGCCACATCAGACAGCCACATCAGAGCGCGCGTATCGACATACCAGCCCGGCCGCCGCCGGAGCACCGATCAGGACAGGGAGCATCACCGTCATGAAGATCACCGTGAACGGCCAGGAGTACCCGGTCGCCGGCGACAAGGTCCTGCTCTCCGTCCTGCGCGACGAGATCGGGACGCTGTCGGTCAAGGAGGGCTGCGACGACGGGACGTGCGGCTCGTGCGTCGTCATCGCGAACGGCAAGCTGGTGAAGTCCTGCTCGCGCAAGGTGTCGACCTTCGAGAACCAGGAGATCACCACCACCGAGGGGCTCAGCGAGCGCGAGAAGGAGGTGTACGTCGAGGCGTTCGGCGAGACCGGAGCCGTGCAGTGCGGCTTCTGCATCCCCGGCATGGTCATGGCGGGCAAGACCCTCCTGGACAAGAAGCCCGACGCCACCCGCGGCGACATCCGCAAGGGCATCCGCCTGGACGTCTGCCGTTGCACCGGCTACAAGAAGGTGGAGGACGCGATCCTTCTCACCGGCCAGATGCTCCGGGACGACCAGGAGGTCGCCGGCTCGAACGAACGCATCCGGATGTCCGACCGGGCACACCGGGCGGACGCCGCCGAGAAGACCCTTGGCACCGGGCTCTTCGCCGACGACGTCCGGCTCGAGGGGATGCTCCACGCCAAGGCGCTGCGCACGAGGTATCCCCGCGCCCTCATCAACGCGATCGACACGAGCAAGGCCAGGGCTCACCCGGACTGCGTCGCCGTCCTCACCGCCGAGGACGTCCCGGAGAACAAGATCGGCCACATCGTCAACGACTGGGACGTGATGATCCGGGTCGGGGACACCACGCGATACGTGGGTGACGCCCTCGCCCTGGTGGCGACGGCGGTCGAGGACAAGCTCGACGAGATCCTGGCACTGATCGAGGTGGACTGCACCGAGCTCGAACCCGTGACGACACCCCAGGACGCCATGCGGGCGGACGCGCCGCTCATCCACGAGCGAGGGAACGTCTGCGCCGTGGAGCACGTCAACCGCGGCGACGTCCGGGGCGCCCTCGCCGGGTCGGCCCACGTGGTGACCCGCAAGTTCAGGGTCCCGTGGCAGGAGCACGGTTTCCTCGAGCCCGAGTGCGCCGTCGCCGAGCCGGTGCCCGGCGGGCTGAGGATGTACACGAGCTCCCAGTCTGTCTATGACGAGCAGCGCGAGATCTCACGGATGCTCAAGCTGCCCCCCGAGAAGGTGCGCTCGACCGCGACGCTGGTCGGCGGCGGGTTCGGCGGCAAGGAGGACATGACGGTCCAGCACCACGCGGCCCTGATGGCCTGGCATACCAAGCAGCCAGTGAAGGTGAAGTTCTCCCGTCAGGAGAGCCTGGATTACCACGTCAAGCGGCACCCGATGGACATGGAGTTCACGGTCGGCTGCGACCAGAGCGGGCGCCTCACCGCGCTGCGCGCCATGCTCATCTCCGACACCGGGGCCTACGCCTCCCTGGGCGGGCCCGTCCTCCAGCGTGCCTGCACGCACGCCGGCGGGCCGTACAACTTCCAGAACGTCGACATCCTGGGTATGGCGATGCACACGAACAACCCGGTCTCCGGCGCGTTCCGCGGGTTCGGCGTCGCCCAGAGCCTGTTCGCCATGGAGGGCTGCGTCAACGAGCTCGCCGAGATGTGCGGGCTCGACCCCTGGGAGTTCCGCTACCTCAACGTGGTCCGCCCGGGGGACGAGCTGCCGAACGGCCAGATCGTCGACGACGCAGTCGGCATCGCCGAGTGTTTGGAGTCGCTGAAGGGCGACTTCTACAGGTACCCGGGGGCGGGCCTGGCCGTCGGGATCAAGAACACCGGTCTCGGCGTCGGCCTCGTCGACACCGCACGGTGCACGCTGTCCGTCGAGGATGGCAAGGTCCACATCCGTACCTCAGCGGCCTGCATGGGCCAGGGCATCGGCTCGGTGGCCGAGCACATGCTCAGCGAGACGGTCGACCTCACCCCTGACCGGATCGTCTTCGAGACGCCCGACACCGCGCGCACCCCGGACTCCGGGACCTCGACCGGCTCCCGGCAGACCCTGCTCACCGGCGAGGCGGTACGGCGCGCAGCCGAGAAGCTGCGGGACGCGCTCGCCGAGGTCGACAGCCTGGACCGGCTGGAGGGCCGTGAGTTCTTCGGCGAGTTCTCGCCGCCCACCGACCCGATGAACAGCGGCAAGCCGAACCCGGTCAGCCACGTGGCATACAGCTTCGGCGCGCAGCTCGTGGTCCTGGACGACAGGGGCGAGGTCGACAAGGTCATCACGGCCTTTGACGTCGGCACCGTCGTCAACCAGCAGGCTGCCGAGGGCCAGATCGAGGGCGGCGTCGTGATGGGCCTCGGCTACGCGCTCACGGAGGAGTTCAAGGTCGAGGGCGGCTACCCGAAGACCCGCTACGGCCAGCTCGGGCTCATCCGGTCGAACAAGATCCCCGAGATCGAGGTCCGGTTCGTCAGGTCACCCGGTCTGGTCCCCTATGCCTACGGCGCCAAGGGAATTGGTGAGATCTGCCTGATTCCGACCGCTCCGGCCTGCGCCCAGGCGTACTACAACCGGGACGGGAAGCGGCGCTACAGCCTGCCCCTGGAAGACACGTACTACCGGCAGGCCCGCCCCCCGAAAGGCTGACGCCCCGCGGGAGATCACACTGGAAACCGAATCAATGATTGGCTGATCTGAATGAGCACCCCACGCCTGACCCACAATGCCCACGTCGACCGCGCGAGCGTCTCCAAGGCGGGCATCGCCGACCCGGCCTTCCACCCGTCGCTGCCGGACTTCGCGACCACCCCCCTGCGGCCGGCCCCGAAGTCCGCGCAGCGTCTCGGGGTCCGCTCGGTTCTCGTCAAGGACGAGTCGCAGCGCCTGGGTATGCCGTCCTTCAAGATCCTCGGAGCTTCCTGGGCGGCCTACCGCACGATCATGGCGCACCTCGGCCTCGCCGTCGGCGCTCAGCCGACCCTTGCCAGCCTGCGCGAGGCGGTGGCGGCCCAGGGTTCCGACCTCACCCTGGTGGCGGCGACCGACGGCAACCACGGCCGGGCAGTGGCCCGGATGGCCAAGCTGCTCGGCCTGCCCGGGATCATCATGGTTCCTGGCGGGACGGTCGACAGCCGGATCGAGGCGATCAGGGGCGAAGGAGCCGACGTCCGCGTCGTGAAGGGCGGGTATGACGAGGCGATCGCGGCAAGCGCGGCGCTGAGCGACGACAGGCACGTCGTCATCTCGGACACGTCCTGGGAGGGCTACACCGACACTCCCGGCTGGGTGATCGACGGCTACTCCACGATGCTCAAAGAGATCACCGACGAGATCGGGGCCGGCCGCGTTGCCGAGCCGACGGTCGTCGTTGCCCAGATGGGGGTCGGGGCCTTCGCGGCGGCGGTGACACGCGAGTTCGCCACGCGCCCGGCACGGATGCTCGTCGGTGTCGAGCCGGTCAGCGCCGACTGCATCATCACGAGCGCGGAGGCGGGCAGGATCCTGACGATCCCCGGGACACAGGACTCGATCATGGCGGGCCTGAACTGTGGCACCCCGTCCATCATCGCGTGGGACGACGTCTTTCACGGGTATGACGTCTTCGTCACGGTCACCGACGACGACGCGCGGGACGCCATGCGGCTCCTGCACGACGACGGGATCGCAGCCGGCGAGAGCGGCGCCGCCGGGCTGGCCGGGCTGCTCGCCCACGCGCAGGGTCTGGGCCTCGGCTCTCAGGACGACCTCATCATCCTGGTCACTGAGGGGATCACCGACCCGGTCGCCTACCGGGAGATCATCGGCACCGACGGCTGACCGGGCAGGTCGGGCAACACGGGTCAGACAACACAGGTCAGGCAGCGCAGGAGGGCTGAACCGCGACAGCGGCGCAGCCCCCTGCATGTCCGCGCGACCGGTGAACCCGAGCCCGTCGCGCGTCCGCGCGCCCGGTGGATCATTGCCCGCCTGGGCGTCCGGACTACCGCTGGACGGACCAACAATGGTCGGACCCGCTGGACGGACTATCGGTGGATGGGACTCGCCACGGACGACAAGGGAGCACCGCTGCCCCCGGAGCGGGTGGCGATGATCTCCGCCAGAATGCTGATGGCGGTCTCCTGCACGGAGTGGCCGCCGATGTCGAGCCCGATCGGCGAGTGCAGGCGGTCGAGCTGGGCCGCCGGCACTCCGGCCTCGACGAGTCGCCGCCGGCGGTCCTCGCACGTGCGGCGCGAACCCAGCAGGCCGATGTAGCCGACGGGGAGGGCCAGGGCCGCCTGCAGCACAGGGGTGTCGAACTTGGGATCGTGGGTCAGCACGGCGAGGGCGGTCCGTTCGTCGATCCGTCCCTGAGCCGCCTCCCTCGCGAGGTAGCGGTGGGGCCACTCGTTGATCACCTCGGCAGCGTCGCGGAACCGGGCCCGGGTTGCGAAGACCGACCGCGCATCGCACACCGTGACGTGAAACCCGGCGAAGGTGCCCAGGGAGGCCACCGCAGCCGTCAGGTCGGTGGCGCCGAACACGAGGAGCCGGGCTGGGACGGCCGGCACTGAGATGAAGACCCGCACGGCCCGCTCCCCGGCAACCTCATCGCGCTCATAGGCCACCACCGCGCTCTCGTCCTCGCCGGTGCGAGCCCGGGCCTCGCGGGCTACGGCGTCGTCGAGGGCGCGCGAACCAAGCGATCCCAGTACGCCGGAGTCATGAACGACCAGGTGGCTCCCCACCCGGGCAGCGACCTCGTGCGCGATCACGGTCGCCACCGCCACCGGCCGATGGCCGGCGCCCAGCGCCTCACCCAGCTCCGGGAAGGTCTGCAGGGAAACGGGTTCGACGAAGACGTCGACCTCTCCCCCGCAGGTCAGGCCCACGGCGAACGCCTCGTCATCGCTCACCCCGTAGTGCTCGAGCCTGGGCCGACCCGTGGCCAGGGCGTCCACGCAGCTCTCGTAGACGGCGCCGTCGACGCACCCCCCGGAGACGCTGCCGGTCACCTCCCGGTCCGGTCCGACCACCATGATCGAACCCCGGCTCCGTGGCGCGGACTGCCAGGTGTCGCACACGGTTGCCATGGCGACGGTGTGCCCGGCGCTCCACCAGTCGGCAAGCTGACGCTTCGGGTCTTCCATGTGCTGCGCCTCCAGGAGTTCTCACACGTCGGGTTGGGAGGTGGTCGCCGCCGGCGGGAGCTCGACCCCTTCACAGGCGGGCGGTGGATCGGCATCTTGACAGGCGGGTGGCAGGTCGGCATCCTCACCGGAGGCTAGGTCACCGCACTCTACGAGGCGGTGGGGCCGGGTCGCGAACAGCTCTCGCGCCCCCGTGTCGCCACGGGCTAGATCGGCGGCCGCCGCCCACCATCTCCGGCCGATCAGGACAGGATGTCCGGGCCTGCCCTGGTACGCCGCCCGGGCAAGAACCGAATCGTCCGCGCTGCCCGGCGGTGCCGTGGCAAGCAGCCTCTCGAAGACAGAAGCACCCACGTCTGGCAGGTCCACCAGCGTGACAAGGGCCGCGCTAGCGTCGCCGGCTGCGACGTGGGCCAGCCCCGCCCGCAAGGAGGCCCCCAGTCCGTGCGACCAGTCAGTCGCCTCGGCGATGCTGAGCCAGGGGCGGATCGGGAGGCTGGCCCGCACGTCGCCGGCCCGGGCGCCGATGACCACGACGATTTGCTCGCACCCCCCCGAGTGCATCCAGCCCGCCACCCGCGAGACCGGCGACTCTGCGCCGGCGAGAGGTCCGACGAGAGCCTTGGGCCCGCCCATCCGGGTGCCGGCACCGGCGGCGAGCAGGAGGCCGACGATGGTTCGCGACTCGGCCATGTGGTGCCTCTCTCGTACAGTCCCCGGAACCGGGGACGTCCGTTGCCGGGAGTCGTCCAGGACGCCGGTGACTCCCGGCTGCCGGGTCTCGTCGACCTGACGGGCCAGGTCAGCTCAGCTCGGTCAGCTCAGTTCGGTCAGTTCGGTCAGTTCGGTCAGATCAGGTCAGCTCGCTCAGCTTGGTCAGGTCAGTCAGCTCGGTCAGGTCCCCATAGGAAACCGGGTTCTGGCTGGTGTTGTCCAGCGGATCGGGCCGGCCGATCAGAGGGTGGTTCGGAAGGGGACGGCCGATGATCGCCACCCGGTCCCCGTGGATCGTCACCCCGTCGATCGTCCCCACCATCCGGACCAGGCCGGAGTTGGCAATGATCAGCAGCTGCGAGGTGAGGACGCGATCGGGCTGCATCCGCCATACGCCACGGCCCCGCAGCCACACTTCATGGGTGGAGAGGCGTTCGCGGAACCCGACCCGTTCGCGCCCGAGAGCGTCGTTGACGACCGCCGGAATATCGGGACCGAGCCGCACCCGAACGGCACGGGTGCCTGCCGCCAGCGGGTCTTGGGAGGCGACACCGAGCCGCTGGTAGACCGCGAGCTCCTCGGCCTTCTTCGTCTGGGCGGAGGCGGTCAGCACACTGGCGATGATGGCCTGGTGCTGCCCGTCGAGCGTGATCCACCTCGCTCCGAAGGTCTCTTCGAGGTCGCCGCTGCTGGTGACAAAACCGGCGATCTCGGCGCAGATCCCGAGGAAGGCCCGGTCGGTGCGGGGAAGAGCCTGCTGATGCGCCAGCTCAGCCACCTTGGCCCACTCCACCACCGGGCCATCCCGGCCTTCGTGAACGAAGCCAGCGATCTTCGCGAGCATGGACGGGGAACTTGCCAGGATGGCAACGGCGTCCTCGATTGCCTGGGACGTCACTGTGTTCATGAAACAATTATACCTCTATGCCGACTTAGCATGAAGTATTGCTATCTGCTGCAAAGTAGCATGAACCTTGTCACACCGTCACCACCGGCGAAGTCATCGCTCGTGCGCTGAGACGCCTGGGCCGGTCACAGCCTCGTCCGACATTGCTGCCTCCCCCTGAGGCCGCGGCAGACCGCGTGGTTCGCAGCAGGACCCGGGCCTCGATCAAAGCGCCAGCGTCGCCGACCCGGGGTGCCGCCGCATCATCCGTGCTGAATGAGGCCGGGGCTGCCCGCGGCGGGCCTGCTCGATCATCCCCGCAGACGGACTCAGTCGTCGATGCCGCGCGCTGCCAGGGCTTCGCCGACCCGGTCGGCGTGCCGGATGGTGCGCACCACGATGGGTGTGACCAGCGCCCGGGTGCTGCGCTCGAGTCCCCGGGCGCGGCGGGCGTCGCGAGCCTCGTGCAGCGTTCCGGCAATCACGGGGACCGCGCGGATGGTGAGGGCGAGCAGGAGGGCGACGCGCTCCGGGTCGACCCCGACGGCTCGGGCCGGCTCGAGCACCCTGGCGATCACGTCGAGCAGATCGGTGACCCGGGTGGCCAGGGTGACCAGGGCGGCACCTGCCACGGCCACCACCAGGGTGCCCACGACAGCGACGGCCACCTGCCAGCCGGCGGTCCACCACTGGAACGGCAACAGGCACAGCACGAACCAGCGCAACGGCCATACCTGGGCCACCAGGGTCCGGGGGCCGAACCCGCCAAGGCCGTACAACCCGGCCACCAGGGCAAACCCGGCCAGGACGGCCAGCGGCGACTGGAACGCCACCAGCACGGTGGAGAACACGAGCAACCCCAGCAGCTTCGCGCCCGCCCCAGATCGGTGCAGCAGGGAGGCGCCCGGCCGGAAGGTGCTGGTCAACATGGCCGGCCGGCCCCCATCAGCGCCTTGTAGCGCCCGATGGACTGCTCCGCGGGACCGTCCTGGACGACCTGACCCTCGTTGACGACCAGGACGCGCGCCCACCCGGCAAGCAGGTCAAGGTCGTGGGTGACCATGATGACCTGCTGGGTCAGGCCCTCGAGCAGATCCGCCACCTGACGGCTGTTGCGCAGGTCCAGCAGCGTTGTCGGCTCGTCACAGACCAGGATCTCCGGCTCGGTGACCAGGACCGAGGCCAGAGCCAGGAGCTGCTTCTGACCGCTGGAGAGAAGGTGTGCCGGGTGGTCCAGGTGGCCGCCCAGCCCGAAGCGAGCGAGTATGCCGCCCACCCGGTCCGCCACCTCCGCCTTGCCCAGCCCGTGGCGCCGCAGTGAGAACGCGACATCCTCGGCAACGGTCGGCATCACGATCTGCGCGTCCGGGTCGGAGAACACGAACCCGACCTTGCGACGAACACCCGCCCCGTCCCTGGCGGTGTCCATCCCGTCGACGAGCACCCGCCCCGTCGTGGGAACCACCAGGCCGTTGAGCAGCCTGGCCAGCGTCGACTTGCCGGACCCGTTCGCCCCGACCACGCCGATCCGGTCCTCGCCCAGGGACAGGTCGACACCGGACAGGACCTCGCGGTCGCCATACCGGTGGCTCACGCCCTGGATCTGGATCACCTAGCCCACCCGCTCAGCGAGCAGCGCAAGGCCTTGACCGCCGCCGATGGCGCAGGTGGCGATCCCCAGCCGGGGGCCGTCCACCCGGACCATCTGGGCGAACAGCCGCACCAGCAGCATTGCCCCTGACGCGCCCCAGGGATGGCCCATGGCGATCGCACCGCCCTGAGGACACACCCGTGGGGCGTCGCGGTCCAGCGAGTCAAGAGGGTCAAGAGGGTCAAGAGGGTCAAGGCCGAGCGCATCGGTGCAGGCCAGCACCTGAGCGGCGAACGCCTCGGTCATCTCAACCACCCCCACGCCGGCAAGGTCCACGCCCAGGTCCTTCAGCAGCCTGGCCACCGCCGGGACCGGCCCGAGGCCAGGGGTGTTGGGGTCCAGCCCCACGCAGACCCAACCGCGCAGTGCCAGTCCGGGAACACCCAGCGCAGCGCGGAGGTGCTCAGGGACCAGGGCGACCACAGCCGCGCCGTCACTGACCCCGCAACAGTTGCCGGCCGTCACCGTGCCCCCGGGGACGAAGGCCGCCCGCAGCCGCGACAGCACGTCCGCGGTCAGCCGGCGTGGCCGCTCATCGGAGGCGACTCCGGCAACCGGCACGATCTCCGCGTCAAAGGAGCCAGCCCTGGCCGCGGCCAGGGTCAGCGTGTGGGATCGGGCGGCATAGGCATCCTGGCGCTCGCGGGTCACCCCGCACCTGGCGGCGACCGTCTCGGCGGCGGGTCCCATGTCAGGGTCGCCGATCTCGCTGGGAGCAAAGGGCGCGCGCTCATAAGGCGTGGGCATGCCGGTTGACGTTGCCGGACGGGACAGGCGCCATGGCGCGGTACTCGCGCTCTCGGCTCCCCCGGCAAGCACGACGTCGGCGACTCCGGCGAGCACCGCGGTCGCCCCCAGGTGGACTGCCTCCTGGCCGCTTCCGCACTGTCGGTCTATGGTCACCCCGGGCACGCCCATGCCCAGCCCCGCGGCCAGCGCGGCCACCCGGGCAGGATTGCCACCGGGGCCCCTGCAGTTGCCGATGATCACGTCGTCCACGCCCGGAGCGTGGGGGCCGAGGTCATCCGTCAGGGCGCGCAGCACCGGGGCCAGAAGACCCACCAGATCGACTCCGGCGAGTGCGTGCCCGGCAGTGCCGATCGGGGTGCGCCGCGCCGCAATCACCACCGGGGTGCGATCGGCAGTGCCAGCGCGGCGAGGGGAATTAGCGGAGCCGGTCATCGCTGGCTCAGGATCGTGACGAGCCCCGGCAGCGCGTCACGGCGAAGCTTGCCACCGGAGGTGCGCGGAAGGGCCTGCGTATGCAGCCATCGCCGCGGGCGGGAGGGCGCCGGCATCCCGGCCACCGCCGCGCGCAGGGTTCCATCGGCTGCCGGCCCCACCACGACGGCGGTCAGCAGCTGGCCCCACCGCGGGTCCGGCATGCCGAGCACCGCGACCTCATCCACGTCCGGAAGTCCTTGGAGCAGTCGTTCGACCTCCTCCACCACGACGGTGTGCCCCGCTGAGGTGACCGCGCTGTTGCCACGGCCCAGGACCTCCAGCCCGCCGGGGACTTCCCGGGCCAGATCCGAGACAGTGGCCCAGCCCTGGCGGTCGAACCGCAGAGGCCCCCCTCGGCCGGTCGCCTCGTGGATTCCATCATCGGTCGCCAAGTGAAGTCCCCCCAGGGCCGCCTCACGAGTCCCTTCAATGGTGGCCTCGTGGATCGTCGGGTCGTCCGTCAGATAGCCCCGGGCCAGGTAACGCGAGCGCGCCCACAGCAGCCCTTGCCGCACCTCGGCCTGCACGCCGGGAAATGCCTGCAGCGGTCCGCCACCCTCACGCCAAGCCACGAACGACAGCTCCGCGGCCCCGTAGTACTCCACGACGCGCCAGCCGGCCGCCTCACCCTGCGCCGTCAGGGAAGCCGGGCAGTGGTCACCCGCGACCACCACGCGGCGCAGCAGGGGCAACCCGCCGTCGTCCGCACGACGCAGCAGCGCCGGAAGCTGGGAGGGCACGCAGTGCAGGGCCGTCGCGGTGGCCGGGTCGTCGTCCCGAAAGAGCATCCGCGCACCCACCGCCCCGGCGTGGAACGCGCCATACAGGAACAGGGAGGACCACAGCGGCCCGGTCAGCCACACGGTGTCCTGCGCGCTGATCCCGGCGACGTCGCCGAATGCGCCGACGCTTGCCTGCCAGGAGTCGACTGTCCGGACGACTCCTCGCGGCTGGCCGGTCGACCCCGAGCTGAAGACCACCAGGTCGCCCTGGCCGACATGGCCGACGGCGACCGCTGCCTCGACCTGATCGATCGCTGCGCCCAGGAACGGTTCCGGCCAGGTCGGATCGAGCACCGCAACGGCTTCGCCGGAGCGCGAGGCGCGATGCACGGCGTCATACAACCGCAGTTGGTTCCTCTCCCGGACAACCGTGCAGGTCACCGCGCGCTGGCCTGCTCGCCCGCCCGGTCACTCTTGACGGCAGCGGTCGGCGCGGTGATGCCCGGGTAGCCGCGATGGACCGCGGAGGCCACTGCCGTGGCGATGACGACCTTGAGCGCATCACCTGGCAGGAACACCAGCGATCCCGTGGCGGCAAGCCAGAGCGAGGTGCTGGTCGCGGCGGCCAGGACGGGTATGCCGACCAGGTAGACCACACCTATGCCGCCGACGACATTGGCGAGCCCACCCCACCACAACGGGTAGGCGGGCAGCCGCTGCTGGACCAGCCAACCGATGACCGCGGCTCCCAGGACGAAGCCGATCAGGTACCCGGCGGTGGGGCCGAAGAAGACCGCCAGACCGCCGCGTCCACCAGCAAGAAGGGGCAGACCCGCCGCCACGAGGACCAGCAGAACCACCACTGACAACGCTCCGCGCTTCCAGCCGAGGATCGAGCCCGCGAGCATGACACCCATGGACTGCAAGGTTATCGGCGCCGCGCTGCCGAAGACGGTGATGCTCCCGGGAAGTCCCAGCACGGCGATCAGGGCGGCGAAGGACGCCACCAAGGCAAGGTCCCGTGAGCTCATCCGTCTACTGGCCCGGCCGCCGCTGCTTGGTTGGATCATGGATCAGGTCTCCCTCGTGAGTGCAGGTGACCATGGTGACACGTCAGGACGCTGTGCCTCCTCAACCCAGAAGTGCGCGGACCTCCGACTCGCGGTAGCGGCGGTGACCACCGAGCGTTCGCAAAGAGGTGAGCTTGCCGGCCCTGGCCCAACGCGTAACGGTCTTGGGGTCGACGCGGAAAAGTGCTGCTACCTCCGCCGGGGTTAAGAGCGCGTCGCCCTCAACTGGATGGTTGGTCATGAGTCCTCCGAGTGGTACACGAACCTGATATGTCCATTTTGGGGCATCTGCAGGCGAAAGAAAACGCTGCATTCGGGCCATATCCACCCCCCAGAGTGACTAGTCAGTCCGGTCGATCCCGCACGCACCGTGCACATCGCCCCGTTCCCGCCCCGGCATAGGCTGGCTGTGCGCTAGAACCTCGCACCCAAGGTTCAGACCAAGGAGCCACCGTGGCTATGTCATCGTCAGCGACCTCGCCATCACCCTCGCAGGTGTCAGCCGCGGCGCCGCTCCTGCCCCCGCTGGGGCACGAACAGGTCGTGTTCTGCCACGACCAGGCCACTGGCCTGCGGGCCATCATCAGCATCTATTCCACGGCTCTGGGGCCGGCCCTCGGTGGCACACGCTTCTACCCGTACGAGTCGGATGAGGCCGCGCTGCAGGACGCCCTTCGCCTCTCCCGCAGCATGGCCTACAAGAACGCCCTCTCCGGGCTCGACCACGGGGGCGGCAAGGCAATCATCATCGGCGACCCGGCCACAGACAAGAACGAGGCGATGCTGCGCGCCTATGGCCGGTTCGTGCAGAGCCTGGGTGGCCGCTATGTCACGGCCGCCGACGTGGGGACCTCCGTCAGCGACATGGACGTCATCGCCAAGGAGACCCGATTTGCCACGGGCCGCAGCGAGGTGAACGGCGGCGCCGGGGACTCGTCCGTGCTCACGGCGTTCGGCGTCTTCCAGGGAATGTGCGCCAGCGCGGCCCACGTCTGGGGGAACCCGAGCCTGGCCGGCAAGACCGTTGGTATTGCGGGTGTCGGCAAGGTGGGCAGTCACCTGACCGCGCTCCTGCTGAAGGACGGCGCCCGCGTGGTGGTCGCCGACGTCAACAGCTCCGCCGTCGTGGCGCTGTGCGAGAAGCACCGCGAGATCAACGTCGTGGCCGACGTCTTCGAGCTGGTCCGGTCCGACCTGGACGTGTTCGCCCCGTGCGCCCTCGGCGGCGCGCTCGATGACGCCACTGTTCAGGCGCTGACGGCCAAGGTGGTCTGCGGGGCCGCCAACAACCAGCTCGTGGTCGAAGGCGCCGGCGGCACCGCCCAGGCCCTGATGAACCGCGGCATCACGTACGCGCCGGACTTCCTGGTCAACGCCGGCGGCGTGATCCAGGTCAGCGACGAGCTGCACGGCTTCAGCTTCGCACGGGCCAAGCACCGCACCGAGGGCATCTTCGAGGCGACGGCATCGGTGCTGCGCCTTTCTGCCGAGAAGGGGACCTCGCCGGCCGAGGCCGCAGATCACCTCGCCGAGGAGCGGATGGCCACGGTCGGCAGCAACCGGATCTGGCTCCCGACAGGCTGATCCGCGATTCGGAGCGCCGAAGGGACGCGAGGGCCGCTGACCCTGTGACTTGGAGCACCGGACAGACGCAGAAGGCGCTGATCCGGTGAGTTGAAGCACCCGAGGGAGGCAGAAGGTGCTGAGACCGTGTAACCTTGGCGTTACGAAACAGAAGATTCCCGGGGCCGCTCCGTGATGACTCGAACTGCCAGGTGTGGTTCGATCAGGCGATGCCGCCCCGGCAGACGCGCAAGGGGGTCGACGTCATGGGGCGCGGCCGAGCTAAAGCCAAGCAGACCAAGGTTGCTCGTGAGCTGAAGTACTACAGCCCGAGTACAGACCTGAACGCGCTTGAGCGAGAACTGCATGGACCATCAGCCTTCGATACCCAGCCGAAACGTGTCTCAGACACCGCTCGGCCGGTTGACGATGATGACGGTTACGAGGAATACGGCCAGTCTGCTTCGGGCGAGGGCTGAGACTCAGCGCGGGGAGGTGCCGACTACCTGCACTGAGCCGCCCTCAACACCCTTGGTGCCCCTGATGACCTCGGCGCCATCCTGGATGGACGCCGTGGCCAGGTGGCTGACCTGTCCTAGCAGCCAGGCGCTGATCCCACGGGTCCTCAGCATCTCGATCGCCAGATCGCACTGTGCTTCCGGCAGGACCGCCACGAATCCCACGCCCATGTTGAGCGTGCGCTCCAGATCCGCGCCCGGCACCCGACCAACCTCGCGGACCACCTCGAACACCGCGGGCGGGGTCCAGGTCGACCTGTCGATCCTGGCGAAGGCGTCCTGCGGCAGCACCCGGGCGAGGTTCGCCGCCAAACCCCCGCCGGTGACGTGGCTCAGGGCATGAAGGTCGACGCCGTCGGTGCGGCTCAAGGCAAGCAGGTCCCGTGCATAGACCCGGGTCGGCTCCAGCAGCTCCTCGCCCAGGGTCCGGCCGAACTCCGGCACCTGCCGGTCGAACGCCCAGCCGGCCGAGGCGAAGACCTTGCGCACCAGCGAATAGCCGTTGGAGTGCAGTCCTGACGAGGCCAGGGCAACCACCACGTCACCGGCCACCACCCGGTGCGGGCCCAGGATATCGGCGTACTCCACCACCCCCGTCGCGGCGCCCGCACAGTCGTACTCGTCAGGATCCAGCAGGCCGGGGTGCTCGGCGGTCTCCCCGCCGATCAGGGCCACCCCGGCCTCCTTGCAACCGGCCGCGATACCAGAAACGATGGCGGCGATCCGCTCGGGCACGACCTTGCCGGTGGCGATGTAGTCGGTCATGAACAGCGGCTCGGCGCCACAGACAACGATGTCGTCGACAACCATGCCCACCAGATCGAACCCGATCGTGTCGTGCTTGTCCATCGCCTGCGCGATGGCGACCTTGGTGCCTACGCCATCAGTGCTGGTGGCCAGGACCGGACGGGTCATCCGGGCCAGCACGCTCGCGTCGAACATGCCCGCGAAACCGCCCAGCCCGCCCAGCACCTCGGGCCGCTGAGCTGCCTTGACCGACGCCTTCATCAACGCCACGGCCCGATCGCCGGCCTCGACATCGACGCCGGCTCCGGCGTAGGTGATGGGGTTGGGGTGGGGTTCAGCAGGCATGGCTCACTCGCTCACTCTCCGTGGATTTCCGGTACAGCGATCTGTCTGGGGAACTGCACCATCCCTAGGTTTGCGGCCACTATGCCCGCACCATCCCTAGGTTTGCGGCCACTATGCCCACACCATCCCTAGGTTTGCGGAGATCTGGCTTGCGGGCATCTAGGGGTGGAGGAGGGCGTGGGCGGCTCCGCCGGAGACGCCGGTGCCGACGCCCTCGATGTCGAGACCTCCGGGGGTGGCAGACTCCAGGCCCGGCAGGACGTCAAGGAACTGCTCGTCCAGCAAACTCGAGTCGGGCACTGCCAGGGGATACTCACCGGTGAAGCAGGCCGCGCACACCCGCTCCCGCGGTTGTCCGGTCGCCTCGAACATCGCATCCTGGCTGATGTAGCCCAGGCTGTCGGCACCGATGCTGGCGCGGATCTCCTCGACCTTCAGACCCGTGGCGATCAGCTCAGCGCGGGTGGGGAAGTCGATGCCGTAGAAACAAGGCCACTTCACCGGCGGGCTGGATATCCGTACGTGGATCTCGGCGGCTCCCGCCTCACGCAGCATCCGGATCTGGGCGCGCTGAGTGTTGCCCCGCACGATCGAGTCGTCGACAACGACCAGGCGCTTGCCCCGGATGACCGTCTCGAGCGCGTTCAGCTTCAGGCGGATGCCGAGCTGGCGCAGCGTCTGGCTGGGCTGGATGAAGGTCCGCCCGACATAGGAGTTCTTGACGAAGCCCTGCCCGTAGGGGATCCCGCTGGCCTCGGCGTAGCCGATCGCGGCCGGCGTCCCGGACTCGGGCACCGGGATGACCAGGTCTGCCTCGACCGGGTGCTCCATGGCCAGGCGCCGCCCCATCTCGACCCGGGCCTCGTGCACCGACCGGCCGGAGATGGTCGCATCGGGCCGGGCAAGGTAGACGTACTCGAAGACGCAACCCTTGGGGTCTGCCTCGGCGAACCGATGGGAACGCAGTCCATCCTGATCGATGGCGATGAGCTCACCCGGCGCAATCTCACGGATCACGCTGGCACCGACGGTGGCGAGCGCCGCCGACTCACTGGCCACGACCCAGCCACGCTCCAGACGCCCCAGGACCAGGGGGCGGATGCCGTGCCGGTCGCGGGCGGCGTACAGCGTGTGCTCGTCCATGAAGACGAAGCTGAAGGCGCCGTTGAGCCTGGGCAGGACGTCCATGGCTGAGGCTTCCAGGCTGAGGTCGGGGTTGCCGGAGAGCAGCGCCGTGACCAGGGCGGTGTCCGTCGTGTTGCCCCGATGCAGCTCGCCTCCGAGCTGGCGGGCGAAGGAGTCGCCGTGACGCTCCAGTAGCACGTCACGCAGCTCGGACCCGTTGGTGAGGTTGCCGTTGTGGGCCAGCGCCACGGTCGCGTCGCCGGTGCCACCGAGGGTCGGCTGCGCGTTCTCCCAGGTGCTGCCGCCCGTGGTGGAGTATCGGCAGTGGCCGATGGCCAGGTGGCCCTTCAGCGAGCCGAGGCTGGCCTCGTCGAAGACCTGGGAGACCAGGCCCATGTCCTTGTACACCAGCAGCCGGTGACCGTCACTGGTTGCGATGCCCGCAGACTCCTGGCCGCGATGCTGCAGGGCGTAGAGCCCGAAGAAGGTGAGCTTGGCGACGTCCTCGCCGGGTGCCCAGACTCCGAACACCCCGCAGGCGTCCTGGGCGGCTTTCTCGCCGGGAAGGAGGTCGTGCGTCAGTCGCCCATCGCCGCGTGCCACGTGCCCTAGTCTTGCACAGCCTGATGCCCCGACGGGCCGCACCGCAGACGGGCCGGTTGGCCTTCCACGCTCACGCCCGCCGGTCCAGAAGGACCGCTGCCAGGCCACCGACCAGCACGCCGAGTACCGCGCCGATCAGCCCGAGGAAGCCCAGTGCGGAGGATCCGTCGTAGGTGGAGTCACCAGGGCCAAACATGCTGACGAAGAACCCTGTGAGGAGTCCCAGGAGCCCCCCGGTGAGCAGGAAAGCGGTGAAGTTGGGCGTCCTGCGCATCTTCTGCGGTGGCTGACTCACCCCTACAAACTACCTGCCAGGCCCAGGGACCGTGCGTTCAGAACGACCGCAAACCTCGGGACCGTGCACCCCGGCCGGCCCGCGAACCTCGGGACCGTGCACCATCCGCGGAGGGCCTCCACTCCGAATGCTGGCCATGGGTCGACTCACTGCACTGCTGCCGAAGACACGAACGCTGGCTTATGCCTTGACAGGCGTGCTGGCCGCCATCGGCGGTATCGCGGCCGCTCATTTGGTCGCCGGGCTGATCAACCCTGCGGCGTCGCCGGTGCTTGCGGTTGGCTCGGTGGTCATCGACGCCACCCCTACCCCGGTCAAGGAGTACGCCGTCGCCCGGTTCGGCACCGCGGACAAGCCGATCCTGCTGGCCACCGTCACCTTGGTCACGCTCCTTGCCGCCGCGGTGGCCGGAGCCCTGTCCCGGCGGCGGATCTGGCTCGGCGTCGGGTTCATCGCGCTGCTGACCGCCCTGGCCACGGTCGCAGCCGTCATGCGGCCCGTGGCCACACTTTCGGACGCCATACCCGGCATCGTCTCCGCTGCCGTCGGCCTCGCGATCCTGCTGGGGCTGCGCCACATTCTCACCCGCCGTGAGCCCGTCACAACATCAGGCGAGGACGGCCACGAGCTGCCGGCGACGGCATACCCCACCTCCCACGACGGCCGGCGGCAGTTCCTGATCGGGGCCGCGGCAGTCACCGTCGGGGCGGCGGGCGCGGCCGCCTTCGGGCAGAAGCTCTCGTCGTCGGACTCCGTCCCGCAGGTCGTTCTGCCCGCACCAGCCGACACCGCCGCGGCCTTCCCCCCAGGGATCGAGCGCGAGGTTCCGGGGATCACCCCACTACGCACCAGCAATACCGCGTTCTACCGGGTGGACACCAACCTGACCATCCCGCGGGTCAGGGCCGATGGCTGGCGGCTCGAGGTCGACGGCCTCGTCGACAGGCCGATGACCCTCACGTATCCGGAGCTCATGGCCCTGCCGATGATCGAGCGCGACATCACCCTGACCTGTGTCAGCAACGAGGTCGGCGGGGGCTACGTCGGCGGCGCGCGCTGGCAGGGCATACGCTTGGCCGACCTGCTTGACCGGGTCGGTGTGCAGGCAGGCTCCGACCAGCTTCTCAGCACCGCCGTGGACGGTTTCACGATCGGCACGCCCATGGACGTGGTGCGAGACGGCCGCGACGCGATGATGGCGGTGGGCATGAACGGCCAGCCTCTGCCGGCCAGTCACGGGTTTCCCGCGCGCCTCGTCACCCCGGGCCTCTACGGCTTCGTCAGCGCGACCAAGTGGCTGGCCAGGCTGACCGCGACGACCTACGCCAAGGACGTCTCCTACTGGACCGAACGCGACTGGGCCACCGACGCGCCCATCAAGATGTCCGCACGCGTCGACACCCCCAGACCTCTGTCGACCATCAAGGCGGGTATGACGGCGATCGGCGGCGTCGCCTGGGCCCAGCGGATCGGTATCGCGGTGGTCGAGGTCAGCATCGACGGCGGACCGTGGCAGAAGACCAGGCTCGGCCCCGACGTCGGCCTCGACTACTGGCGCCAGTGGTACCTGCCCTGGAAAGCCACCCCCGGACGACATGCCATCGCGGTGCGGGCTACCGACCGCAAGGACGCCCGGCAGCTCTCCCGACGCGCCAAGCCGTTTCCCAGCGGATCCAGCGGCATCCAGGAGGTTGTCGTCTTCGTCGAATGAGACATCGATCGGCAATCCCTGAGAACAGAGCCACCGCAGGCAATCCGCTTCAGCAACAGCACCGAATAACCAGCATAAGAACACCGGTCACAGGACGACTAGCCAGAGCCTCAGCCTGACCCACACAGTCTGACCCACACCATAAGGAGCACATCATGAACTTCCGCCGCCGCGGCCTCCTCGCAGCCGTCGTTCTCACCCTCCCGCTGAGCCTCGCCGCCTGTGGCAGCTCGGACACCAAGGCATCCAACGCCCCCATGCAGCCCGCCGGCCAGGCCGCTCCAAAGGCCACCGCGGCACCCTCGGCCAACGCCTCGACCGCTGTCTTCGGCCCCGGTTGCGCGGCCGTGCCAAAAGACGGCAAGGGCAGCTTCAACGGTATGGCCCCCGACCCGGTCGCCACCGCTGCCAGCAACAACCCTCTGTTGAAGACTCTCGTTACCGCGGTTGGTGCCGCCGGTCTGGGCGACACCCTGAACACGACCCCGGACATCACCGTCTTCGCTCCGGTCGACTCCGCGTTCGCCAAGCTGCCGCCGGCAGCCCTCAAAGCCGCCCTGGCCGACCCCAAGGGCCAGCTGACCAAGATCCTGACCAACCACGTGGTCAAGGGCAAGATCAGCCCGGACAAGCTCGCCGGTGACCACAAGACCCTGGCAGGCGGCACCCTCAAGGTCACCGGATCGGGTAGCGCCTTCAAGGTCAACGGCAGCAACAACATCATCTGCGGCAACGTGGCGACCGCGAATGCCACGGTCTACATCGTCGACGGTGTCCTTCTCCCCTCCTGATTCCCGACACCGAGAACCCACTTGTAGAGCATGATGGTTCGCATGAGTCTGGTCCCCGAGGGTAAGTCCATCTCCACCTCGGGGACCAGCACGTCTCCGCTCAGCGAGGAGCTGGCTCGGCTTCTGGGGGCTTGCTCCCTCGGAGACGAGGCCGCCTTCGCGAAGCTGTATGACGCCACGGCAGCCCGGCTCTTCGGCCTGGTCCTTCGCACCGTGCGAGACTCGGCCCAGGCCGAGGAAGTCACCCAGGATGCGTACCTGGATATCTGGCGCAACAGCGCCAGGTTCGACGCCGATCGTGGCAGCGCGATGAGCTGGCTGATGACTATCGGACACCGGAAGGCGGTGGACAGGGTGCGCTCTGCAGAAGCAACGCGACACAGGGACACGGCCTACCAGGCTCGTGAACAGGCCATCCCTTTTGACCAGACCGCCGAAGAGGCCCATCGCAACCTGGACGGACAAAGGGTTCGCCGCGCCCTTGACACTCTCACCGAAACCCAGCGCAGCGCCCTCGAGCTCGCTTATTTCGGTGGGTACACCCATCGTGAGGTGGCTGCGATGCTCGACCTCCCGCTCGGCACGGCCAAGACTCGCATCCGTGACGGACTGATCAGACTGCGCGACACCCTAGGACTTGAGCCATGAACAGCTACGACATCAACAGCCTCTCGGGGGCCTACGCCGTCGACGCCGTCGACGATGTCGAACGGACCCGGATCGAGGCCCACCTGGCCACCTGCTCCGCCTGCCAGTTCGAGGTGGCGAGCCTTCGCTCGGCAGCCGGTGAGCTGCCATCTGTCACCGTCACCTCCCCCCCGCCCTCGCTGCGCACGTCGGTACTGCGCAGTATCAGCTCCGTGCGTCCGCTGCCGCCCGACATGACGTCCGATGAGGCGCCGGCACCCCAGCCGGACCGCGCCCCGGCTCCCTGCGCCCCCGTCGATCTCTCAGCGACTCCCACCGATCTGTCAGCGGATCCCCCCGTACCCTCGAGCCTGGACTCCAAACGGGCCGAGCGCAGCCGTCGGACGCCCGCTCGCCAGTGGCTGGCCGGCGCTGCCGCGGCCGCGGTCGTGGCGACCGGCGGCCTGGTCTGGCACCCCTGGTCCCCCGACTCGGGCACCGTGCAGCTGACTGCATCGCAACAGGTGCTGCAGGCCAAGGACGCCCAGAGGTTCGAGGAGAAGGTCGGCGCGGCCACCGCGACCATCGTGCGGTCGCCCGGGCTCAAGAAGGCCGTGATGGTCACCGCCGACATGCCGGCTGCACCCGAAGGGAAGGTCTACGGGCTCTGGTTCCAGCGAGGCACCAGGATGGTCAAGGCCGGCCTGGTCCCGGCCGGTCGGGCTAACACGGTGCTCCTGGAGGGTGATGCCTCAAGCGCGCAGGCTGTGGGCATCACGATCGAGCCCGCAGGCGGGTCGGACACGCCTACCTTGCCTCCGGTCGCGGTGATCAGTCTCACCTGACCAGCGGCCGGGGGACTGTGCCCGTCGGGCTCCCCCACCCTGGCAGAGATTGCGGGACCCAGGCCCAGGTCTCAGGCGTTAGGGGACCAGAATTTTGTCATCAGCGGGGGTCGGGAGCCAGTCTCGTACTTCGGTCACAGGTATCTCCCGTCCTCCAGCCTCGGAGTACCCAGCCGGCGACCGATCCTCCCCCGGGCGTCCGTGACGGAGGTCAGTCCGGGCGATGAGCAATGCCACAGAGGTGGCGAAGAAGACCAGCCCAGGCATCGCATAACGAAAGGCCACGGGTGTCCCGGTAGCGACGTTGTACACCGCGATCCCCGCGAGAGCGCCCAGAAGCAGGTGCGACTCGGACCGTCGCCAGAACACGACCACCGACACGGTGGCGAGCGTGATCAGGATGAGGAGGGCGGGATCCGACTGCGCGGTGGTGTGCAGATCGTGCTTCAGGATGTGCGCGGCGAGCTTCGGAGCGCCACCCAGTGCCCCACCGAGAGAGCCTGTCTTGGTGTTGGCCTGGAACTGGTTCACCTGCTGGAGCTGGGAGAACGTCGGAAAGAGCCGGTTCTGCAGCAGCTGCACCGTCAAAGACGTGACGGTGACTGCGAGAGCGGGCACTCCCCACCCGTTCGGCCGGCTCCGTAGCAGAATCGCCACCAGCCAGGCGGCCAGGAAAGCCGCCGCAGGGATCAGTGATGCCTGCCGGGTGAAGCCGGAGAGGATCGTCAGCAGGACCATCCCCGCCACCGGGGGCCAGCCGCCGCGGCGCTGGTACTGCCAGGCAGCCACGAGGATCAGGGCCCCCCACAGGGCGGACAGCGACTCGGTGAGCATCGCCCCCCCGTAGAACATGATCCTCCAGCTGCACATCACCAGAACGACCGTGGCCACCGCCGGCAGGCGACCCCACCTGCGGGCCAGCATCCAGGTGAGGACACCGATGAGGGCCGCGAGCGCCAGCGCGGGGACGACGACCAGGCCGTCGATTCCCCAGATCTTGACAAAGGGCACGGACAAGGCGGGCAGAACCACCCGGGGCTGCACCAGACCCCAGCCGAACAGCCTCTCGATGAGCAGGGGAGGGGTCGACCACCCCGACTGCAGCCGTCTCTCGATGACCTGCCGGACTGCTCCCTGCTGGCTCTCCCCCCCGAACCACAGGGCCATGGCGCCGTAGTACGAGGTGTCCGGGGCGAAGAGCGGCCTGAACCTGACAACCGACGAGTAGGTGGCGATGAAGGTGCTCACGACCACGGTTGCCAGAAGCACGTCCGAGCGTGCTCGCGCCCAGCGATCGACGAGTCGGGACGTCCGGACGCTCACGCGGTGCCGCTGAGCGCGGACCGGGTGGCAGACGACGGGGCAACCTTGCCGCGTTCCACGACCGCGATGGTCACCGAGATACCTCCTGATGGGGAGCGGACGTGAGCGCTGAGCACCCATCACGCCCTGCGGAGCGTATCAGCGGTACGTTCGCCCCCGTGGCAGCGCCACGGCGTGCCACGGGACAGCGGGGAGGCCGTGGGTGATGCGAGCCACACCCTGCCTGGGCTTGGGGGGGCGGACCCGCAGCCTGTTTAGGCTCGCCGGCGGTATCGGGGGATCACCTCGGACGCCACGGACTCCAAGACACGTTCGTCGCCGGCATAGGGGCCGTCGGGGCGGGGCCAGTGGGTGATCACGTCGGTGAAGCCGAGATCCTGCGCGCGATCCACCATCTCCTCGAACGCACCCACGCTCGAGAGGGCGAACTGCGGTGACGAGTCGAGGTTGAGGTGGCGTTCCAGGGTCGCCGGGTCACGGCCCGCGCTGGCCAGCGCCTCGTCCAGGCGCCCGCCCAGCCTGGCCAGCGCGGCCCACCACTGGTCCGGCGTCTCGACCTTGGGGCCGGTGGTGACCCAGCCCGTGCCGTACTCCACGGCGAGGCGAATCGAGCGAGGGCCGTTGGCAGCCATGACGAACGGGATCCTCGGCCGCTGGACCGGGCCGGGCAGCGTGCGCGCGTCGACCGCGCAGAAGTGCGTGCCTCGATGGGAGACGTGGTCCTCGGTCAGCAGCCGGTCGAGCAGCCCGGTGAACTCAGCGAGCCGTTCGAAACGCTCCCTGGGTGTCAGCAGCGGCTCGCCCAGGATTCGGCTGTCGATGTCACCACCGGCGCCGATGCCGCAGATGAAGCGGCCGCCAGAGATGTCGTCCAGAGCGAGCAGGTCGCGCGTGAACGTCACCGGGTGCCGGTAGTTCGGCGAGGTGACGAACGTGCCCAGCCGGATCGTCGAGGTGACCATCGCGGCAGCCGTCAGGGTCGGGATGGTGCCGAACCACGGCGAGTCCGGCAGCCCGCCCCAGACGAGATGGTCATAGGTCCACGCATGGTCGAAGCCGAGCTCCTGCGCCCGGCGCCACCTCGGGGCGGCGTCGGACCAGCGGTGCTCGGGCAGGATCGTCAGTCCGAATCGCATCTTCGCAGGCTAACCCGGCAGAAGCGGCAGGTGGTCGGTCAGGGTGGCCCGCTGTCCGCTCGCGTGGACGGTGCCGCCCGCCAGGGCACCTGCCCAGTCCGACTGGCCGGTCACGAGATCCAGCCAGGTCCGGGCATCCATCTCGATCACGTTCGGCGGGGTGCCTCTGGTGTGCCGCGGCCCCTGCACACACTGCACCGCGCCGTATGGCGGGACGCGGACCTCCAGCGTCCGTCCCGGCGCGCGCGCCCCCAGCTCCTCGAGCGCGTAGCGAACCGCCATCGCAACAGTGACCTTCGGAGCAGCGGACGGGTCGGCCCGCCATACCTCCAGGGCTTGCCGGCCCGCGGCGGGCGGAATACGACGGCGGCTCGGCATGGGCTCCATGGTCGCATCCCGGGCCCTGCTGGCATGCGGACCCTGCGGCTCGACCTAGGCTTGACCCATGAAGGCCACCACGATCTATGCCCCCCGCGACGTCCGGCTCGAGGACCAGCCGGACCCGGCCATCCAGAAGTCCACCGACGCGATCGTGAAGGTCGTTGCCGCGTGCGTCTGCGGGTCGGACCTCTGGTACTACCGCGGGGACAGCCCGGTCGAGGTGCCGATGCGGATCGGACACGAGTTCGTCGGCATCGTGCAGGAGGTCGGCTCAGACGTCCGGTCGCTGCGCCGGGGCGACTTCGTCATCGCGCCTTTCATGTACTCCGACAACACCTGCCCGCACTGCCGGGTTGGGATCCAGTCGGCATGCTCGGCAGGCGGTTTCTGGGGCGGGCCGGATCGCGACGGTCTGATGGCCGACGGCGGTCAGGGTGAGTACGTCCGGGTCCCCCTGGCCGACGGCACCCTCGTCGCGACCCGCGAGACCCCTGACGATGCAATGGTCCCGTCGCTGCTGGCCCTGTCCGACGTGATGGGCACCGGCTGGCACGCCGCGATGGCCGCCGGCATCCAGGAGGGCGACACGGTCGCAGTGGTGGGCGACGGCGCCGTCGGCCTGTCGGGTATTCTCGCCGCCGCACAGATGGGCGCCGAACGAGTCGTCGCGATGTCCCGGCATCAGGCACGTCAGCAGATCGCCCGCGCTTTCGGCGCCACCGACGTCATCGAGGCGCGTGGTGAGACCGGCGAGGCAGCTGTCCTTGAGCTCACCAGCGGAGTGGGCGCCGACGCCGTGCTGGAGTGCGTGGGCACCGGTCAGTCGATGGCCACCGCCATTGCCGTTGCCCGCCCTGGCGCGACCGTCGGCTACGTCGGGGTGCCGCACGGAGTCGTGCTGCCAGTGCGCAAGATGTTCTCCCGCAACATCGGGGTTGCCGGTGGCGTGGCACCGGTGCGGCAGTACCTCCCGGCCCTGCGCGACCAGGTGCTGTCCGGGGCGATCAACCCCGGCCTGGTCTTCGACCTCGACCTGCCTCTGGAACAGGTCGCCGAGGGGTACGCGGCGATGGACGAGCGCCGCGCCATCAAGACGATGCTCCGTCCCTGAACCGCGCCCTGATCCAGGGGTCCACGCCGTTGCTGACTGCTTCCAGAACTGACACCGCATCTTCGACCATCTGGCCGAACAGGTTGCTGCCCCTGGTCGCGGGGTCGAAGCGAGCGGACTCGCCGTGCCCACGGGCGTCCGGAGCGACGATCCGGTAGTCGTCGCGCCAGCGGCGTACCGCGTCGGGCCAGCACAGCCCCGAGTCGGTGAACCCGTGCAGCAGCACCAGGGTCGGACCCTCAGCGCGGCCGAGCTCGTGGACCATGAGGCGACCTGGCTCAGTCTGCGTGTTCACGCGCACCAGCATCGTCGGTCAGGCCAGCAACACCGAGGCGAAGGCATGGCGCCCAACCTCACCACGCCCCCGTGGCGCATAGGCTGACGGGCGTGTCACAGGAACAGGTCGCCGGGATCGAGTTCCTGCCCGACGACGACGGCCGCGGCGGGGTGACCGTGATGATGGACGGTAGCCCCCAGTCGCACGTCAACCTCGCCGACCCCGGCAGCCTGGGCTTCGAGTACATCGCCGACTTCGCCGCGGTCATCGACACGCTGCCGGCCGGCCCGCTCGGGATCACCCACATCGGCGGCGCCGGGCTGACCCTGGCCCGGTACGTCAACGCCGGGCGCCCCGGGTCGCCGCAGATCGTGCTCGAGCCGAACGCCGAGCTCACCGAGCGGGTACGCCGCGAGCTCCCGCTGCCACGCCAGCACCGGATCCGGGTGCGCCCGGCGGACGGCCTCACCGGGGTCGCCCAGCTCGCCGACGCGAGCGCCGACGTGGTGGTGCTCGATGCGTATGCCGGCGGCCGGGTCCCTGCCGAGCTCACCACCGTGGAGTTCTTCACCGATGTCGCCAGAGTCCTGCGGCCGGGCGGGACGATGTTGCTCAACATCGCGGACGAACCTAGCAAGGCCTATCTGCGGCGCGTGTATGCCGGACTGGTCACCGTCTTCGGGCAGGTCGCCCTGATCGGCACCCACGAGATCCTCAAGGGCAGGCGTTTCGGCAACTGTGTCGCCATTGCCTCAGACAGCCCGCTCGACATCGTAGCCCTGCGGCGACAGGTCGCCAGGATGCCATTTCCGACGGGGCTGCGGGACGGCGTACAGCTGGCCCGGCAGTTCGCCGGATCGGCGGCGTTCAGCATGGCGGACAGCGGACAGTCCCCGCCTCCCCCACCGCTCAAGGGGTGGCGCGTCCGCTGAAGGACCTCAGCCGTGGGCTCTCGAGGACTGGCTGAGGTCTCGGTCGGCGTCATAGCCCGCTCAGTTGACGCCTCAGGGTGTCGATGACGAAACAACACAAATTAGACGCGGAGTGTCATGAAAAGAATTCGTTTGAACCAGACGCCGGGTGCGCTCAGGGGATGTTTGATCCCGGGAAGACAATACCTCTTCACACCACAGCGGGACAACGAGAAGGAGAAGGGCAATGCACGCTCGAATTCAGGCCGCGAGGGAGAATGAGTCGGGTTTCACGCTCATCGAGCTCCTGATCGTCATCGTCATCCTCGGCGTGCTCGCCGGGATCGTCGTATTTTCCGTCGCCGGCATCACCGACCGCGGAGCCAAGGCCGCCTGCGACGCGAATCAGAAGACGGTTCGAGTGGCCGCTGAGGCCTTCTACGCACAGTCCGGCGCCTACCCCGCCGCCATGAGCAACATGGTGCCGAAATATATCGCCACCACGCCCACGCCTTTGACGGGGGCCGGCGCCGACGCGAAGCAGGGTGTGTCCTACGCCCTCACTGCTGGAGCGCCTGTTGTAACGGGCGGCACAAGCTGTACTACTCCCTAACAAAGCTCTCGTTGTTTGGGAGTGCCCGCACGGGCACTCCCAAACAGCATTCGTCGCGATCCATGCCTAGGAGGTTGCAGTGCACAGTCGCGCGATCAAGACCCACCCGATCGGTGTCGGTATCGACGCGCTTTTGGGCGTGCTCTGGGAAGCCCACGGCACCGACCTGCTGCTCACCGCCGGAATGGCTCCCCAGATTCGGGTGGACGGCCACCTGAGCGGGGTCCCCGACTATCCGAAACTCACCCCGACACAGGTCGACGACTTGCTGGCCGAGCTTCTGAGCGGGGAGCAGGCCGCCTCCTGGATCGATCAGCATGAGTTCGACTTCGCGTTCAGCTGGAAACAAACAGCCCGCGTTCGCGGCAACGCCTACACCCAGCGCGGATCCACCGCCGTGGCGCTTCGCATCATCCCCCTCAAGGTCCCGACCATGGCTGAGCTCGACCTCCCACCGGCGATGGAGGCATTCATCCACCAGCCGCAGGGTCTGGTCTTGGTGACCGGGCCGACCGGGTCCGGGAAGTCGACGACCCTCGCCTCGATGATCCACCAGATCAGCATCGACAGGGCCTGCCACATCATCACGATCGAGGACCCGATCGAGTACCTGCACCCCCATCGCCGCTCGGCGGTGGATCAACGGGAGGTGGGCTCGGACACCGCATCCTTCGCCGACGGGTTGCGATCAATACTGCGCGAGGATCCGGATGTGCTCCTCGT
>JACMPC010000098.1 GCA_014377705.1 Dermatophilaceae bacterium | reverse complement strand
GTGCGACGTCACCCGCTGGGCTCAGCGGCCCGGCGGGATCGTCCACAGCCCTCCCCACACGGGCTCGCGGCCGCCGTCCTGCACCGCTCTAGACAGCCGAGTGGGCGCTAGTTAACCCCGCCTGCACGCTTGAACAAGGCGCTCCCCGCCGAGAACGTCCGATGGTTCGCTGACTGTTAACCACAAGTGGCGACGCGGCTGAAGGCCGCCACCGCCTTGGATCGGACCCACGAAGTCGGACGAAACGCCGACCACGACGACCAGTGACCGCGCTCAACTGCGTACTGCGGCTGCTTCGGCCGAGCATCGGGTGGCCGACGCCCTTCGCAGCGAGTGTTGGAAGTCTGTTGGAAGTGACGCTTTGTGGAACCGAGCTGGCCGGACCACACCCCGTCTGAACTGCGCCTTTGTGTGTGCCCCCGGCAGGATTCGAACCTAATATCTCGGCCAATGGAACGGACCAGGTTAGAGGTGCAATCATGCCTTCCACCAGCAGGGTTAGGAGATTCTGATTGACCGACAGGCTCCGCGACTGGCCCAGTTCTGCCGTATGATCTGGCCATAATCTGGCCACCGCGGACAGGTTGCTGGGAAGGTCGTGAGGTTTCGATGGCGGAGTTGGCCGACGTGGAGCACACCGGCGGCGGTAACCGTCGTGGCCGTCGGGCGTCGTTCGGCAGTATCCGTCAGAGGGGTCCCGGCCGGTTCCAGGCCCGGTACACAGGCCCGGACGGACAGCAGTACGCCGCCTACTCACCGGGTGGCTCGGCGACGTTCCCGACGAAGTCATACGCGCATAGCGCGCTGGCCAGGATCCGGGTGGAGATCGACGCCGGCACCTGGTTGTCACCGGCGGCGCGGGCAGCTGTCGAGGCGTCGGTGGCGCGCGGGCCGCTGATGTTCGGTGAGTACGCCGAGACGTGGCTGTCGCAGCGTCCGCTGGCGACCCGGACCCGAGACCTCTACCGCTCGCTGTTGGACAAGCACCTCCTTCCCTCCTGGCGCGAGGTAGAGCTCGTGGCCATCACGTCTCCCGCCGTCCGGCAATGGCACGGAGGGCTGGACAAGACCAAGCCACGCGCGGTGGCGAATGCTTACAGCCTGCTCAAGACGATCCTCGGGACCGCGGTCGCGGATGACCTGATCCCAGGCAACCCCTGCAAGGTCAGGGGAGGTGGTCAGTACCGGCGCGCCAAGGAGCCCGGCATGGCCACTCTCGGGGAGGTGTCTGCTCTGCGGGCGGCGATGCCGGAGCGCTACCGCTGCGCCATTGACCTGGGTCTGTGGGCGAGCTTGCGTATCGGCGAAGTGATCGGCCTGCAGCGAGCGGACGTGTCGTTGAGCGCGGTCGATGCCGACGATCAGAGCGGAGTGATTCACGTGCGCCGCTCGGTCGGGCGCACCCGCGCGGGACGGGAGGAGAAGCTGCCCAAGAGCCGGGCGGGGACCCGTGACGTCGTGCTGCCGCCGCACATCGTTCCGGCTCTGCGGCAGCACCTGCAGACCCAGAGCTCACCTGGCCGGAAGGGCTGGGTGTTTCCGGCCGCGAGCGACCCGGAACACAACGTGTCGGCGGACGTTCTTCGCGAGACGTTCGAGACCGCTCGGGGCAAGATCGGCCGGGACGATCTGGTGTTCCATCATCTCCGGGGGATCGGAGCGACACTGGCCGCGCATGCAGGCGCGACCGTGCGCGAGCTGCAGGACCGGCTGGGGCATGCCACCCCCAACATGGCCCTGGCCTACCAGCGCGTCGCCCAGGACAGGCCCCGTCAGTTAGCGGAGGCGTTGAGTCGCATGGCCGGCAGCGACGGGTGACGAGCACGCCTGGTGGAACATCGCCATGAGCACGGGTCTCGTAATCTGATTGGGGCCAGATTCTAAGGGTTACCAACGGCTACGTAGGGGGTCGAAATTGCCCTTTGCATAGGGAGATTCGCCCCGAGGCGGTTTGCCGCTCCGCTCCGCTGGAGACCGCTGTTTGCTCTTGTTCTGGGCACGTAGTGGGCACGGGTCGGCGACTCTTGCAGCCCCCTGCCGGCCGCGTGAGCTCGGCCCAGGGCCCGCCCGACTGGGTGACTGAAGTCAATGGCGCGCCAGTTACCCACCGTGGTGGGACGACAACTCGCACGGGTGGGTGTTCGGACGACGCCGCGTGACCCCGCCTTGCCCGCGATCGCGGTCATATCGGCCGGACGGAACCCCGAGTGTGACCGGCCGAACCCGCCGATCTCCGGCGCTTCTGTGAACACTTCCGTGACCAGCCGAGCCGGCGTTAGCCGCAGGGTTGCGTTTCTTGCGAATTCGGCCATACTGAGCGCCCGAAGTCCTGGAGGAACTCATGACGCGCGAGACCACGGTCCTTCCTGGCCAGGACAGCGCCCTCCTTGACGCTGTCGGCGTGGCGCTTCAAGAGCAGGCTCCCGCGACGCTTACAGTCGGAGACAGCTCGGTCCCCCTGCCGCCGGAGCTGCGCAGCGTTCTGGCGGACGTCGTCCGGGCGATGCGTCGCGGGCAGGCGGTGACGTTCGCGCCCATGAGCCAACAGTTGACCACGCAACAGGCGGCCGACCTGATCGGCGTCAGCCGGCCCACGCTCATCAAGCTCCTGGAGTCGGGCCGGATCCCGTACGAGACCCCGGGCAGGCACCGTCGATTGAGACTCAGCGACGTCTTAGCGTTCCAGGAGC
>JACMPC010000009.1 GCA_014377705.1 Dermatophilaceae bacterium | reverse complement strand
GCGGATGCCCATGCCCAGCTCGCCGCAGATGCCGGTGGCCAAGAAGGGCACCGTCGGCAAGTGCGTGCTGTGCGCCGACCGGCTGCCTCAGGGGGAGCTGCCCGCCTGCGTCTCGGGCTGCGCGATGGGCGTGCTGTACATCGGGGACCTGGTCACCGACGTCGCCGTCAACGGGGTCGGCAAGACCGTGGTCCTCTCGGAGTTCCTGAAGGCGAACGACGCCGTGCGGTACAAGGAGGAGCTCGGGACCAACCCCCGCGTCTACTACATCCTGGGCCACGGCCAGAACCTCGGAGGTCAGGGATGAGCACCGACGTTGCCACCACCGACGTTGCCACCACAGACGTTGTCACCACAGACGATGGGAACACAGACACTGTGGCCACCGGCCCCGCGACCACCGGCGGGATGACGACCGGAGCCATGTCCACCGATGACCTGACCACCGATCCGCGCGAGGCCTCACTACGCCCCTTCGGCAGGCCAAGCCGCCTCTGGTGGACGACTGTCCTGGCGCTGAGCCTGCTGGTGCTGAGCGGGATCGCCGCCTGGGTGGTCCAGCTCCGCGGTGGGATGGGAGTGGCTGGCTACAACGACCACGCCTTCTGGTCCATCTACATCGCCGACGTCGTCACCTTCATCGGCGTGAGCTACGGCGGGGCGGTGGTCTCGGCGATCCTGCGGCTGACCGGAGCGACCTGGCGCGCACCGCTGACCCGCCTGGCCGAGGGCACAGCCGTCGTCACCGTGCTCATCGGCGCAGCCCTGATCATCCCGCACATCGGCAACCCGATCCTGTTGTGGGAGCTGGTGACCCGGCCCAACACCTCCGCACCGGTGTTCTGGGACTTCGTCGCGGTGATGACCTACACCGCTGCCTCGATCGTCTTCTTCTCCCTGCCACTGGTACCGGACATGGCCATCCTGGGCCAGCAGCACTGCGACCGCCTCGGCCGTCGCCGGGCAAGCCTGTACGCGGCGATCTCCCGAGGCTGGGTGGGCGCCCCACGGCAGAAGGCCGTCCTGGCCGGCGCCCTCGGCCTGGTGTCCATCATGATCATCCCGCTGGCCGTGTCCGTGCACTCGGTCCTGGCCTGGGCCTTCGCCACCACCAGCCGCCCGTGGTGGCACGAGAGCATCTGGGCGCCGCAGTTCGTGGTGGCGGCGCTGTACTCCGGGGTCGCCCTGGTCATCCTCGTGGTCGCAGGCTTCCGCCGCGGCTACCACCTCGAAGGACTCATCACCCCGCGGCATTTCGTCCGCCTGGGATTCATCATGGCGACCCTGTCTGCCACGTATGTGTACCTGACCTTTGCCGACCTCCTGCCCGGCGCCTACGTCGCCGATCACGGGACGGCATCCGTATTCGCCGAGCTGCTGGTCGGCCGCCTGGCACCCTGGTTCTGGCTGTTCGCCGTCGTCGGTGGCCTGCTGCCGCTGCTGCTCGTCGCACTCCCCTGGACCAGGACCGTGAAGGGCATGGTCACCGCAGCCCTCCTGGTGGTGCCGATGATGTGGCTCAAGCGGATCCTCATGGTTGTCGGCCCGGGAACCTACGACGTGATGACCGGCGTCTTCGGCAGGTACCAGTTCACCTGGGTCCCCGTCGCGATCACCCTCGCCGCGACGGCCGCGATCCCGCTGCTGCTGATGCTGCTCTTCCGGGTCGTGCCTCTGCTCTCCATCGAGGAGATCGAAGAGATCAACGATCTGGAGAAGCCCGTGACCGCGACCCCGCCCATCGAGCACCAGTTGACCCGGGACGACAACGCGGGACCGACCGGCGCGCGCGCTCCGTCACACCGCGTCGCTGGCACCACCGGCGCCCTGCTGCTGGTTGCCCTGCTGAGCATGCTCGCAGTGGGCGCGACTGACCCCGCCCAGGCTGCAACCCCGCAGAACACCTCACAGAGCGCGCCGGCGAGCAGGTCACCAAGTGCACCGGCGATCACGCTCAAGGGCATCGAGGAGGGGGGGCTGATGAAGCTCACCGCGACCCTCACCGGCCCGAAGGGTGCACAGGCCGACGCGCCGGTGGCGTTCCTCTTCTCCACCACCCAGTTCGGGACCCCGGCCCGACTCGTCTCCCTGGGGTCGGTCACCACCGACACGACCGGGACCGCCACGCTGGTCCTAGGTGGTGACGCTGATCATCAGTACCGCCCCACCGCAACCGGACCACAGGAGTACATCGCCACCTACTCCGCACCCGGCGCCAAGCCCCTCACCTCGAGCACCACCGTCAACGTCACGGTCGCCCGGTCGGCTTACACCCCAGCGCCCCCCAAGGCTCTCGCCGGTGCGGGAAACGTGCTGGTGATCGTCCTCTTCGCGATCGTGGCAGCCATCTGGCTCACCCTCGCCACCCAGGTATGGCGTGTGCGTCGCGTCTGCCGCGAGTTCCAGGAGACACCCCGCTCGGCCTGACCAGAATCTCCAGTGGCGCAGGTCCAGTGAGCTTCTACACCAGCACCGGCGGTGGCCGCTCGCGCTCAAGCTTCGGGGGGGCGCCAAACCCTCAAATCCGCGCGTGCGGCGGCCAAGACGGCAGCCGACGAAGCGGCTCGCGCGGAGGTCGACGCCATTACTGCCGCGAACCAGCACATGCATGGCGCCTACCAGGAGACTCTTGTGGAGCGGCGACCTGAGGAAGACCATCTGGCGCCATACACCAACGCGAAAGAAGGTCAGTGCAGGCCGTCGACCTCGGAACCGTTCAGGAGCTGGCGCAGGGCATCGGCCTGGGCCGAGAGGTCGAGACCGGACTCGACAGGCTCACCGTCTGCGTGCTGGCCGGCGCCCTGGAACGGCTTGAGCAGGTCCATCGGCAGCGGGAAGACGATGGTGGACTTCTCGCCGCCGAGCTCGAGCAGGGTCTGCAGGTACCGGAGCTGGATGGCGGCCGGGTTGCGGCTGAGGATCTCCGCGGCCTCGTAGACCTTCTGGGCCGCCTGGAACTCACCCTCGGAGTTGATGATCTTGGCTCGTCGCTCACGCTCGGCCTCGGCCTGACGCGCCATCGCGCGCTGCATCGCCTCGGGGATCTCCACGTCCTTGATCTCGACGGTGGTGACCTTGATGCCCCAGGGCTCGGTCTGCTCGTCGATGATCCGCCGCAGGCTGTCGTTGAGCTGGTCGCGCTCGGCCAGGAGGTCGTCCAGCTCGGCGTGGCCGAGCACAGACCGCAGCGTCGTCTGGGCGATCTGCGAGGTGGCCACGGCATACTCCTCGACCTCGGTGATGGCCCGGGCGGGATCGGTGACCTTGAAGTAGGCGACGGCGTTGACCCGCGCCGGCACGTTGTCCCGGGTGATGACCTCCTGCGGCGGGATGGTCAGCGTGACCGTCCGCAGGTCGACGCGAACTAGCCTGTCAACAAAAGGAATCAGGAACACCAGGCCCGGCCCGGCGAGAGGTTTCAGCCGCCCAAGCCGGAAGAGGACTCCCCGCTCATACTCCCGCAGCACCTTGGTATTGACGACGGTGAGTCCGAGCAGAACGACCAGCACGAGCAGTGCGGCATACAGCATCATTTGCCCTCCCAGGCGTCAGATCCCCAGCGGGTGCGCGAGGTCTGCGTCACCCGTAGACCGGTCGCCGGGGTCGGCTCCGGGAAGTTGGCCGGCGCAGCCCGGAAGTGAGCGCTGTACCGGATCCCGAGCCAGATGGTGAACAGCATCGGCAGGCCGAGCACCAGCGTGGACGGCTCGAGGTGCCGGGCCGCGGCGACCAGTTGCAGCACCGCGGCACAGCCGACGAGCACCATCGAGATACCGCGGTGGAACCGGCCCGCCTCCGAGTGCGGCCAGGGCGCAACCGCCCTGGTCACCTCACGCCCGTTCGCCGAGCTCGTGCAGCTGGGCTTGACCAGGCAGGAGTTGCACACCGACGCCTTGGCCCGATAGCGCACCAGGTGGTGCAACTCGTCATACTCCATCGGCCAGAGCATCGCGTCCTCGGAACAGGTCCACGCGTCGTGCTGCGGGAGGTAGCTGAACCCCGCGGTGCGGAACCGCTCGGACCGTTGCTGGCTGTGCTGGGCCAGCCAGTCCAGGGCGGCAGCGACGACCAGCAGTATGACGGCGTAGCCACCGACGATCAGCGCCTCCGGGTGCAGGGCCACCGCTACCGGTCCCCGACCTCGACCGGCTCGCGCTCGGTGATCTCGGTGAACAGGATCTCGTCCAGCTGATCACGTGAGCCGCCCACCCGGTAGCGAACCCCTAGCCAGCAGAGCCACAAGAACGGCAGGACACCGCCGATGATGAACACCAGGTCACCGGGCAGCCGCATCCACTCGAACACGCTGTTGGTCGGGTTGGTGATGAACTCCAGCTGACGCGCGGCGAAGTAGCCGTCGTTGACTGAGGCGTAGAGCTGCAGGATGCCGAGCGGAAGCAGAGTCGCGAACGACATCCAGGCGAGGCCGATGTTGGCCGACCAGAACGAGATCTTGGCCAGCTTGTCCGACCAGCGCTCGGTTGGGATGAGGTAGCGCAGGCAGAACAGCGCCAGCCCCATCGCCAGCATCCCGTAGACGCCCATCATCGCGGCGTGCGCGTGGTTGGCGGTCAGCGCGGTGCCGATCTCGTAGTAGGACACGATTGGCAGGTTGACCAGGAAGCCGAAGATCCCGGCGCCGAGGAAGTTCCAGAACCCGACGGAGACCAGGAACATCACGGCCCATCGATGCGGGAACGGCGTGGCCGACTTGGACTCCTGGCGCGCACCCAGCTGCAGGAACGACCACGCCTCGACCGTCAGGAACGTCAGCGGGATCACCTCCATCGCCGAGAAGAACGCGCCCAGGGCCATGGTCTCCGCGGCGCTGCCGGAGAAGTAGAGGTGGTGCATGGTGCCGATGACCCCGCCGGCGGAGTACAGGATGATGTCGAGGAAGATCACTGTCAGTGCCACGCGCTCCCGGACCACGCCGAGCATCACGAAGATGTAGGCCACCAGGACGGTGGTGAAGATCTCCAGGAAGTCCTCGACCCACAGGTGCACCACCATGAACCGCCAGAAGTCGGCGATGGTGAAGCTGTCGTCCGAGCTGGTGAGCAGCCCCACCGCGTAGAACGCAGGGATGGCGAGCGCGGTGTAGAAGAACATCCACGGCATGTTGCCGCGCGACTCCACCCGCAGCCGGCCGCGCAGCCCGCGGAAGAGGATGATGACCCAGATGAACAGGCCCACGGTGAGCAGGACCTGCCAGAACCGGCCGAGGTCGAGGTACTCCCAGCCCTGCATCCCGAAGGCCCCGAGCACGTCCGGGAGGACCCCGTGAATATCAAGAGCCTCGCCGATCATGCTGCCGAAGACCACGAGGGCGAGCGCGCCGAGCAGGATGTAGGCGAGCCAGTGCTGCCGACGTGGCTCCCGTCCGGTGATCATCGGGGCAAGGAAGATGCCGGCGGCCAGGAATGAGGTCGCCGTCCAGAAGATCGACAGCTGCACGTGCCAGGTGCGAACCAGGTTGTAGGGCAGCCAACTGGCAAGGTCGAAGCCGAAGAAGCTGGAGATGTCGGCGCGGTAGTGCTCGCTGGCGGCACCGACCATGACCTGGATGAAGAAGAGCAGACCCACGACGAGGAAGTAGTAGGCGCACGCCCGCTGCGCCGGGGTGAGCACGACGTCTCCTGGCGGGCGGAAAGAGATGGTGTCGGCCTGCCGGCCCTTCCAGCCGAAGCGCTCGCCCCAGCGGCCGAAGGCCGCGAACAGCGCGCCGATGCCGGCCAGCAGGGCGATCAGGGACAGCACGCTCCACACCATGACGTTGGCGGTCGGCTTGTTGTCGACCAGCGGCTCCGGAGGCCACGAGTTGGTGTAGGAGTAGTTCTTGTCCGGGCGCAGGGTCGAGCCAGACCAGGCGGTCCAGGCGAAGAACGACGTGAGCTGCCGGATCTGGGTCGGGTCGGTGATGGCGTCCGGGCGCATACCCTTCTCCCCGGAGGTGGGGCCGAAGTAGTTGCCGTAGTACGTGACCAGCTCCTCGAAGGCCACCGCCTGCGCAGCCGTGTACGTGAGCGTCTTGGTCGCTTCGTCGTACCGGTTCGTCTTGAAGTCCTCGATCACCTTTGCCTGCGCGGTGCTCGAGGCAGCTCCGCCGTACTGGCGGGTGACGCTCAGGGCGGCGCGGTGGAGGTAGTCGGCGGTGAAGTCGGGCCCGAGGTAGGCACCGTGTCCCAAGACCGAGCCGTACTCCATCAGGCCGTTCTTCAGGAAGAGCTTCTGGCCCTTGATGACGTCATCACCTCTGAACAGTGCCTTGCCGTCCTGACTCACCACCCTGTCGGCGATCGGCGGTCCGGTCTCGTACGTGCGAAAGGCCAGGAAGCCAAGCACCGCGAAGCCAAACAGTATGACGAGGGCGGCAGCCTGCACCCAGCCCCGCGAGACCATCATGGGGCGTCTGACATCCGGGGAACGCTCGGTTGTGCTGGCCTTCAACACGTCTTACCTCCTGGGTTCGGCAGGCGGCGCGGCAACCCATGTTCCTGCCCTGCGCCCAGCCGTCTGGATGGACAGTCCTGTTTTTACCATACAAAAGCCGTGTAAAATAAATAGCCGAGAGATCGGACGAAGGGCAACCTCACCGTTCCGGTCATCCAACCACGGAGGCGCGCCCCGATTCTCCGCCGGATCGGGTGAATGTCTCCAGACCGTTACGAGGCCAACCTGTCGCCGACCAGACTGATCTCCCTATCGGAGGCGGGCTGGTAGAGGCAGCTCGGGTCCTCGGCCAGCGGATCCCCGGTCGTGGCGAAGGCGTGCGAGCGCGAGCCGCCGCAGACTGTCCTGAACTCGCACCGGCCGCAGCGCCCGCCGAAGCCGTCCGGGTCGCGCAGCTGCCGGAGCAGCTCGGAACCGCGGTAGATCTCCGGGAAGGACTGGTTGCGCACCGACCCGACAGCGGTCGGCATGAAGCCGCTGGGATAGACCGCTCCGACATGGTCGACGAAAGCGAACCCGCGGCCGGAGTTCACGTCGATCGGCGGACGCGGCCGGCGCGGCGGCTCGCGGCCGGTGAGCGTCTCGGCGGTTTCACGGCGCAGCTGCGAGCGTAGCGGGCCCGGCGGGAAGACGTCGTCGAGGGCGTCAACCCCCGCGCGCTGTATGGCGATCCGCCGGTAGTGCGGCGCCTCGGTGGTCTTGATCGCGACCAGCGTGGAGACGTCGTGCAGCCAGTGCAGGACCTCCTCCTCCTCGGCCGCGGTGAGGGGCTCCAGCAGCTTGCCCCGGCCGGTCGGCACCAGGAAGAACACGCTCCACAGGTCCGCCCCGAGGTCCAGCACCGTCTTCAGCATCCGCGGCAGCTCATGGACGTTGCCCCTGGTCACGGTGGTGTTGATCTGCAGGCGAAGGCCGACGTCCCGCACGGTGTGGGCGGCGTCCAGGGTGGCCTTGAAGACGCCCCCGACGCCCCTGAAGGAGTCATGGGTCGCGGCAGTTGCGCCATCCAGGGATAGGGAGACCGCCTTGGCGCCGGCCTCGTGCAGCTCGACCAGGACCGGACGGGTGAGGCGATCGGTGACCGAGGGTGACAGGGCCATGCTCAGCCCGATCCGGGTGCCGTACGCGACCAGCTCGGGCAGGTCGGGCCGCTCGAAGGGGTCTCCCCCGGTGAGGACAACCAGCGGTCGCGGCGAACCGAAGGAGGCGAGGTCGTCGAGCAGCCTGCGGCCCTCGTCGGTGCTGAGCTCGAACGGGTTGCGGGTCCGGATGGCGTCGGCGCGGCAATGGGTGCACACCAGCTGGCAGGCGCGGGTGACCTCCCAGATGACGATGAAAGGTCGATCCGAGGCGTCGTGATGCATCAGCCTCACGGCGCGGGGCGTGGCGGACATCGATTGCTCCTTCAGCGATTGACGAGTCGGTGATGTGACACATCAGTTTGTTTTTACCGACTTTTTCGTGAAAACTCTAGGGCATGCCCCAGTCCTCCCTTCCCCCGGTCGCTGCACTGGTCGCATCACGGCCGGGTCTGGCCCGCCACCGGGTGCCGGTGCTCGCCCTCGCCGCCGCGTCCCTGCTCGGCGGTCTGGCCGGCGGACTGGCCCGGCTCGGGACCGGCAGCCCGAGTCCGGACGGGGCTGCGGCCGGGCACGGGGTGCTGATGACGCTGGGGTTCCTGGGCACCCTGATCGCCCTGGAACGCGCCGTGGCCCTGCGCCGCGCCTGGGGCTACCTGGCCCCGGTCCTGTCCGGAGTCGGCGGCCTGGCCATCATCGCCGGCGTGCCCGCGCCCTGGCCGCCGCTGCTCACGGCCGCGGCGGGAGCCTGGCTCTGCGGCGGATACGTCGTGATGTGGCAACGCCAGCAGACCCTGCACATCACCGTCGAGGCGCTCGGCGCGCTGGCCTGGTGGGGATGCGCCATGGTCTGGCTGACCGGCACCGATCTGCCCGGCCTTGCACCCTGGCTCGCGGCATACATCGTGCTGACCATCGCCGGGGAGCGCCTCGAGCTGGCCCGGGTGGCCCTGCTCGGGCGGCGCTACCGCGAGGCCGTGCTGGTGTGGTCGGCGCTGATCCTGGCCGGGCCGGTGCTCACGATCTGGTGGCCGTCAGCCGGCGCGCGGGTGCTCGGGGTCGGGCTGCTGGTGCTGTCGGCCTGGCTGGTCCGGTATGACGTCGCCCGGCACACCGTGCGCGCCCACGGCCTGACCCGCTACATGGCGGCCTGCCTGCTGGCCGGCTACGTCTGGCTCGGGGTCGCCGCAGGGATGTGGATCTGGCACGGATCGCTGACCCAGGGACCGGCGTACGACGCAACCCTGCACGCGGTGTTCCTGGGCTTCGCCATGTCGATGGTGTTCGGCCACGCGCCCGTCATCCTGCCCGCCGTGCTCCGGGTCCGGCTGCCACACCACCCGCGGGACTATGCGGTCCTGGTGCTGCTGCACGTCTCGCTCACCCTGCGGATCGTCGGCGGGGACCTGGCCGGCCTCGAGTCGCTGCGGGCCGCCGGCGGAATCCTCGGCGTGGTGGCCCTGCTCGTCTTCGTCGCCAACTCCGCAACCTCGGTGTACGGCGCCCGGCGGGCCACCCAGGACAGCGGGGGCAGCCGCCCTCCGCAGGACACGCCGCAGCGCGCAGCGACAGCAGCGACGAAAGCGACGACAGCGACGACAGCAAGAGCGACGTCAACAACTTCAGCCACACCACCTCAGCACCAGGAAGAGCCCCGATGACCATCCCGGTGGGCAAGGCCACCCGGCCCCCAACCAGTACGAACCCCATCACCACCGCAGGCATGACCGCCACCGCGGGCATGACAGGGCCGCGTCCGCCCGCCGGCCAGCGGCCTCGCCGGTCCTGGCACCTGCGAGCCAACGCCGTCGTCCTTGCCTATGTCGCGCTCAGCATCCTGACCGTCGTCCTGCAGGGCTGGCCGGCACTGCCAATGCCCCGCTGGCTGGCGGTGCACCTCCTGCTCCTGGGCGCGGTCACCAACGCGATCGTCACCTGGACCGAGCACTTCGCCGTGGCCCTCCTGCGGGCCCGCCAGCCCTCGCGCCGGGCTGCGGCCGGTCGGCTGGCGGCCCTCAACCTGGCGATCCTCGGAATCCTCTGCGGAGTGGCCCACGGCCTGGCCACGGTGACTCTCGTGTCGGCCACGCTGCTGGCTGTGGTGGTCCTGGCCCACCTGGGTTCGCTGCTGAGGATCGCCCGGCACGCCCTGATGGGCAGGTTCGCCGGCACGGTGAGGTTCTACGTCGTCGCCGGCATCGCGCTAGTCGTCGGCATCACCTTCGGGACGCTGCTGGCGATGAGCGCGGTGTCCCATCAGTGGCACGCACCACTGCATGCAGCGCACGTGCACGCCAACGTCTTCGGCTGGGTCGGGCTCACCGTGCTGGGCACCCTGTTCACCCTCTGGCCAACGGTCCTGCGGACCCGGATGGTCGACCACGTCATGCTCGCCGCACAGCGGTGCCTGGTGCTCACCGCGACCGGCCTCGCCATCGTCGTGACAGGCCTGGCCATGGACCTTCGCTGGGCCGCAGTGGCGGGCCTGGTGGTCTACGGCGCGGGCGTCGGCGTTGCGCTGCATCCTTTCGTCGCGACCTGGCGCCGCAAGGCTCCCCGCGACCTGGCCGCCTGGTCGATGGCCGCCGGCACCGGATGGCTTGTGATCGGGGTGGCCGGCGACCTGGTCCTGCTCTCGAGCGCACCAGACCTCACGTCATACCTGCCCCGCCTGGACGCGCTCGTGCCACTGCTGGCTGTCGGTTTCGTCCTGCAGGTCCTGCTCGGAGCCCTCACCTACCTGCTGCCGGTGGTCCGCGGCGGCGGGCCGGCAGCCGTCCGCGCCGGAATCAGGCGGCTCGCGCCCTGGTGGCGGGTCCGCGTGGTCGCCCTCAACACCGGCGCCCTGCTCATTGCCGTATCCGGCGTCCTGAGCGTTCCGGTCGTCGTTCCGGCTGTGGGCTGGGCCCTGGTGCTGGCCCCGGTCCTGATGTTCCTCGGGCTCGTCATCGGTGCCCTGGTGCAACCGGCCACCCGACCTGCCCTGGGCGGTATCGCGCTGGGCCTGGTGATGACCCTGGTGCCGGTGGCCATCGCGGTCTCCGGGCAGGGCGCCCCCACCGGGCCGGCAGCAGTGTCGCTGCCCGGCGCCCGCGGGGTGCAGGTCGTCGCAGTCACCCTGGTGGGCATGGACATCCGGCCGGCGGTGATCACGGTACCCACCGGCACCCGGCTGCGACTGGTCGTGACCAACCACGACGCGATGCGGCACGATCTGGCCTTCCCCGGCAGCCCGGCCACCCCCCTGCTCGCCCCCGGCAGCAGCGCCACGCTGGAGCTCGGGACGCTGACCGCGAACCGGTCAGGGTGGTGCACCGTGCCGGGCCACCAGGCTGCCGGCATGTCGCTGCACATCCGCGTCGGTGGCGCCGGCGCTGCTGCCGCCGGGACCGGGGCTGGGACCGGGACCGGGACCGGGGACCATGCGGCGATGCCCGGCACGGCGGGCACCACGTCGCCCGGGCCGGACGTGCACGGTGCCCCCGGCCCCGGCTTCACGCCATACGACGCCCGCCTCGCGCCCGCCCCCCCCGCCACGCTGCACAAGGTCACCCTGCATGCGATCGAACGCGAGACGGAGGTGGCCCCCGGTGTGCGGCAACGGATCTGGACGTTCGGCGGGACCGCCCCGGGGCCGACGCTGCGCGGCAAGGTCGGCGACCTGTTCGAGGTGACCCTGGTCAACGACGGCACCATGGCGCACGGCATCGACTTCCACGCGGGCCAGACCGCGCCGGACCAGGCGATGCGCTCCCTGGAGCCCGGCAAGTCGCTGGTCTACCGGTTCCGGGCCGACCACTCCGGGGCCTGGCTCTATCACTGCAGCACCATGCCGATGATGGCGCACATCGCGAACGGCATGTACGGCGCGGTGATCATCGACCCGCCGAACCTTCCAAAGGTCGATCGCGAGTACGTCCTGGTGGGCGCGCAGATCTTTCTGGGCAGCAGATCCGGTGGCGCGGACGCGGGGGCCCTGCGCCGGGGTGAATGGGCTGCCGCGACCTTCAACGGCTACCCCGACCAGTACGTCCACGCGCCGCTCACCGCAAAGGCGGGCGAGCGGGTGCGCTGGTGGGTGGTCGCCGCCGGACCGGGCGAAGGGACCGCGTTCCACATCGTCGGCACCCAGTTCGACACCGTGTTCAAGGAGGGCGGATATCTGCTGCGCCGGGGCAACGCCGAGCAGGGCGCCAGCCAGGTGCTCGACCTGGCCACCGCGCAGGGAGGGTTCGTCGAGCAGGTGTTCCCGCAGCCTGGCCACTACTCGCTGGTCGACCACGACATGCGACGCGGCGAGAACGGCGCCCACGGTGTGGTGACGGTCACCCGCTGATGCTGGGCTGGTGGTCGCTCGTACGGTTCATCCATGTGGTCTCGGCGATGGTCTGGGTCGGGGGTCAGCTGACCATCTCGGTCATGGTGCTGCCGGTCGTGCGCCGCCTGTTGTCCGCGCAGGACCGTCTGCCCGTGCTGACCGGGATCGGGCGACGCTTCGGCCTGTTCACCGCCGTGGCCTTCCTGCCGCTGCAGGTCGGCACCGGGATCCTGCTGGCCTGGCACAAGGGCGTCACGTTCTCGTCCCTTGCCGACCCAGGCTACGGGCGCACGCTGGCCGCCAAGCTGGTGGCGTTTGCGCTCGTCATGGTGGCGGCCGGCGGGCACGGCTATGCGATGGGGACCACCCGTCAGGCGCTGGCCCGGTCGCTCGCCATCGCCACACTCGTCGGCTCGCTCGCCATCCTTCTGCTCGCCACCGCCCTCCCCCAGAGCTGACCACCCCATCCCCAAACTGACCAAGCCCCGGCGCCACACGCTTGAGGGCCTGCTTCGGGCACCTGCCCGAGAGCGCGCCGGGTGAGGAGCCACCGATCCCGGGGAAGAACCCCCGGCGATTTACTGACACGTCGCGGGTCGGTGTCCTAGCCTCGTCTGGGTGGGAAGAAACGGGAGAGCCCATGGCCAGACGTGGGTGAACGCCGGGCTGGCTGTGCTGGTCCTGGTCGCGGCGGTGCTGGCCGGCTGCACCGTCATGCAAGGCCCGGGTACTGGCACCGCCGCGCAATCGGCTGGGACCAAGAGTGCCGCGTCTGAGAAGGCCGCAACCTCGGCTGCACCAGCGAGCCCAGTGGCGCGAGTACCGGGGGGTGGCGCCAAAGCCCTGTTCTTCGGTGATTCCTGGACAGCTGGGTATGGAGCCATGCCTGTGACCCGCGGATACGCCTACCTGACCGGGCAAGCACTCGGCTGGGACTACAAGGTGGACGGAATCAATGGCACTGGCTACCTCAAACCTGGGTCAGACAAAGCGCGCACCTACCTCGGGAGGATCAGAGCCCTGGCCACCGACAGCGGCATGCAGGTGGTGGTCCTGCAGGGCGGGCTCAATGATGAGTCACAAAGTCTCAGACAGCTCCCTGACGCGGCCTCCACCGCCGTGGACCTCCTCAGGGCAAAGTACCCTGAGGCCGCCATCGTCATGCTTGGGCCCGGCGGAGCGATCCTTCCCGCTGGTGTGAATCTGAGTGCCGTCGACTCGATGCTTCAGCTCGTGGCGAAGCGGAAGGGGCTGGCGTATGTCTCCCCGCTGTCGTCGGCGTGGATCACCCCGGACAACTACTCTTCGGTCATCGACGTGGCTGCCGCACACCATCCCAGCACCAGCGGGCATGCCTACCTGGCGCGGCGAACCGCCGCCGCCCTGCGCGCCCTGCAATAGCGCCGCCATGTACTTCACCTCCGCGGCAACCAGGCCCGCGGGATCAGGTCGGGCTAACGCCCCGCACTATGCCGGCGACCACTGGAGGGGACGACCAAGTTGCCGGATGCACCACGGTTGCCTGCCCTCGATGACGGAGCACGACAGCCCGCCGTAGCGACGCTCTCAAGGCACAAGCTGACTCGGTCGTCGTGTTCGCCCAGTCAAAGAGCCCTGACCCAGGACCCATCGTGCCCTCACCCGGTCGACGCTGTCTGACCCACCTGACGACAACACATTTCGACAGGCCAATACCGCCGGAGACACCTACGCTTCGAGCATAGGGTGCGACCGGTGCAGGGTGCGACCCGTGACAGGTCGATGTGTCTGGAGAGATCGTGATGGGGATCAACCGTCGGGACATGCTCAAGGGGGCAGCGATCGCCACCGCCGGGTCACTGACGATTCTCACCAGCGCCGAGGCTGCTTCAGCGGCCAGCCACCCGACGCTGCGGGTGGGGTCCCGCGGGACCCAGGTACTCGCACTCCAGCGCAGGCTCAGCTCGCTGGGCTACTGGCTGGGCACCGCGGACGGACAGTTCGGCGACCTGACGCGCCAGGGCGTGGTGGCCATCCAGAAGGTCGCAGGCCTTTCTCGTGACGGGATCTGCGGACCGGCCACCTGGTCGCGGGTGGATGCCGGCAAACGGCCCGGTGCCCGCTCCACCAGAGGGCACGTCGTGGAGATCAGAAAGACGACCCAGACGCTGCTCATCGTGGACTCCGGTGCGGTCAAACGGATCTACAACGCCAGCACCGGCTCCAACCAGCGCTATCTCCAGGGGGGGACCTGGCACGTCGCGCTCACCCCCTCGGGCAGCTTCACGGTGTTTCGTAAGGTCAACGCCTGGGACAGCGGCCCCCTTGGAAGCCTGTACCGCCCGCAGTACTTCAACCGCGGCATAGCCGTCCACGGCTACACCTCGGTCCCGTCCACGCCGGCCTCGCACGGCTGCTGCCGGGTGAGTCTGCCTGCCATGGACAACCTGTGGGGTATCGGCGGGATGCAGGTCGGCACCCCCGTCCTCGTCTACTGACCTGCAACCGAGCCCGGAGGATTCACATGCCCATCACCCAAGACCTGATTGACACCGTAGCCACCGATGCCGTCTCGACCGGCATCATCTCCGAGATCGGACTCGCTTTGGCGCCCACCCCGCTGGTCATCCTCGGACTGAACGGCCTGCGCGAAGCCCAGGGCACCGACCTCGGAGTCAGCCCCTGGATAACCATCGGGCAGGACGCGATCGACGCCTTCGCGCGGGTGACCAATGACCACCAGTGGATCCACGTCGACCCCCAGCGCGCCGCTTCCGGTCCCTTCGGAGCGGCCATCGCCCACGGGTTCCTCACGATCAGCCTGTCCAACAGCCTCCTCTGGGAGGTGGCCGTGGTTACCGAGGTGCAGGCGGCCCTCAACATGGGCGTCAACAAGGTCCGCTTCCCGGCTCCGGTCAGGGTTGGCTCGCGGCTGCGGATGCACGTGAGCCTGTCCGACGTCAAGGACATCAAGGACAACGGCGTCGAGACGATCTACCACCTCGTGTATGAGTGCGAGGGCGAGACCAAGCCGCCCTGCGTGGCCGACATGGTCATGCGCTACTACGGCTGAGCACTCAAGGCTGGTACTCCAGCTGGTCCATTGCCTTGTAGATCCGCTTCTCGGACACCGGATGGGCAGTGCCGAGGGTCTGGGCGAAGAGGCTGACCCTCAGCTCTTCGATCATCCACCGCAGATCCTGCACGTCGGCCCCTGAGCGCCGCGCGACCGGGAGCGCCGCCATGAGCGTGTCGTACTCGACCTGGACCCGGGAGACGGTGTCCATCAGGGACGCATCACGGCTCACCTGCGAGGGTGCACGATCACAGCGCACGAGAATGCCGCGCAGGTAGCGCTCCAGGTCCCGCAACCTCGCAAACCCTGCCTCGGCAATGAACCCCGCATAGATCAGGGACCGCAGCTGAGCCCGCATGTCGGCCTTTGCCCCCGCGATCACCGGACTGGTCAACGCGTCCAGCGCCAGCTCGGCGTCCCGGGACCGAACCATCAACGGCTCGACCATGTCGATGACGTCCATCACCCGTGCCACGACCTGGGACCGGACCAGACGCAGGGTCTCCTCGAACTCCTCCGGCCCGAGCACGTGGCCACCGGGCTGCTCCGCCACGATCGAGTCGACAGCGGCGGCGAGACAGTCCTGCAGCAGGTCGGGCACGCTGCCATGCGGGTTGTGGCCCAGGGCAAGCCGCTGCGAGTTGGTCAGCAGCGCCAGCACCCGCTTCCACGGGGCAGTGGTGTTGAGCAGCAACAGGCGCCGCACTCCGAGTTTGGTGGCCGCGTCGCGCTCCTGCTCGGAGGCGAGCACCTCGAGCGCGACGCTGTCACCGTGGTCCACCACCGCCGGGAACCCCTGGATGACCTGGTCACCGGCCCCGTGCTCGAAGGTTGCCGGCAGGGCGCCGAAGGTCCACTGCTGCAGGCCTTCCTGCTCCACGGAGGCGGCCGCGCGGCGCATGGTCTGGCGAAGCTGAGGCGCAAGCTCCTGCTGCAGGGCAGCCAGCTCCTTGCCCTCCCCCATGACATCGCCACGGCGGTCCTCGACCCGGAAGGTGATGCGCAGGTGGTCCGGGACCCGCGACCAGTCCCACTCCTCGGCCGGGATCCGCACCCCCGTCATCTCGTGCAGGGCGCGCCCTAGCTCGTCGGTCAGGTAGCCGCCGCCGGGATCGGCGGACGCCAGGGCGGCGTGAGCGCGATCGGGGGCCGGGACGAAGTTGCGGCGGGTCGCCTTGGGCAGGGACTTGAGCAGCGCGACCGCGAGGTCCTGACGCAGTCCCGCCACCTGCCAGTCGAATCCGTCGTCGTCAACCTGGTTGAGGACGTTGATGGGGATGTGGACCGTGACCCCGTCGGCGGCGCCCCCCGGCTCGAACTGGTAGGTCACCGGAAGCGTGATGCCCCTATGCTCCCAGACCTGCGGGTAGTCCTCGGCACTGACGGCGTCGGCTCCGTCACTGACCAGGAGGTCCTCGGTGAGGGTGAGCAGGTCGGGCTGATCGCGCCGGGTCTGCTTCCACCAGGAGTCGAAGTGCTGCGCCGAGACGATCCCGGCCGGCAGCAACGCGTCGTAGAACTCGACCAGGGTCTCGTCGTCGACGAGGATGTCGCGGCGCCTGGCCCGCGCCTCGAGCTCGGTGAGTCGCCTGACCAGCGCCCTGTTGTCGTGGAAGAACCGGTGGTGGGTCTCCCAGTCACCCTCGACCAGGGCGTGCCGGATGAACAGGTCCCGCGACTCCTCGGCATTGATCTTTGCGTAGCCCACCTTGCGCCCGGCGGCCAGCGGCACGCCGTACAGGGTGACTTTCTCCAGGGCGACCGCGCTTCCGCGCTTCTTCTCCCAGTGCGGCTCGCTGTAGCTGCGCTTGACCAGGTGCTGGGCGAGGCGTTCGATCTCCGCCGGGTCGGTCCGGGCGTTGAAGCGCGCCCACAGCCGGGTGGTCTCGACCAGCTCGGCCGACATGACCCAGGCCGGCTGCTTCTTGAAGAGCGAGGAACCCGGGGAGATCCCGAAGCGCGCGTTCCTGGCTCCGATGTACTCACGCTTCTCGACGTCACGCAGACCGATGTGGGAGAGCAGCCCCGACAGCAGTGACCGGTGGATCGCGTCGGGGTCTGCGTCGCTGGCATTCTGTTGCAGGTCAAGGGTCTTGCACGCCTTCTTGAGCTGGCTGTGCAGATCCTGCCACTCGCGGACTCTCAGGTAGTGCAGGTACTCGCGCTTGCACATCCGCCGGAACGCACTGCCAGACAGGTCCCGCTGCTGCTCCCTGAGGTAGTTCCACAGGTTCAGCCACGCAATAAAGTCACTGCAGTCGCTGTCGACGAACCGCCGGTGCTGCTCGTCGGCCTGCTGCCGCTTCTCCATCGGGCGCTCACGCGGGTCCTGGATGGACAGGGCCGCCACGATGATGAGCACCTCGCGCAACGCTCCGTTGCCCCCGGCCTCCAGCACCATCCTGGCCAGCCGCGGGTCCAGCGGCAGCGCGGCAATCTTGCGGCCGTATGCCGTGAGCCGCTTGCGCGGGTCCGCGACACGACCAGGGAGACCTCGGTCTGAGGCAGGTTCGATGGCCTGGAGCTCCTCCAGCAGCCTGACGCCGTCAGTGATCTGGCGCGAGTCCGGTGGCTCGAGGAAGGGGAAGCCGGCGATGTCGCCCAGCCCCAGGGAAGTCATCTGCAGGATGACGGACGCCAGGTTGGTGCGCAGGATCTCGGGGTCGGTGAACTCCGGCCGGGCCTCGAAGTCCTCCTGCGAGTAGAGCCGGATGCAGATCCCGTCAGCGACCCGGCCGCAGCGCCCGGCCCGCTGGCTCGCGCTGGCCCGGGAGATCGGCTCGATCGGCAGGCGCTGCACCTTGGTTCGCTGGCTGTACCGCGAGATGCGTGCGGTCCCGGCGTCCACGACATACCGGATGCCGGGAACGGTCAGCGAGGTCTCTGCGACGTTCGTGGCCAGGACCACCCGGCGGCCGGTGTGCTGGCCGAAGACGCGGTGCTGCTCGGCCGCCGACAGCCTGGCATAGAGAGGGAGGATCTCGGTGTGCGGCATCGCCATCGCGTTGAGCGCCTCCGCCGCGTCCCGGATCTCCCGCTCTCCGGAGAGGAATACGAGGATGTCGCCGCTGTTGAGCCCCCTGTTCTCGGTCCACAGCTCCTCAACGGCGTCGCAGATGCTGGTGACCTGGTCCCTGTCATCATCCTGCGTCTCACCGGCCAGCGGGCGGTACCGCACCTCGACGGGGTAGGTGCGCCCGGACACCTCGATGATGGGAGCATTGTCGAAGTGCTTCGAAAACCGTTGCGGGTCAATGGTTGCCGAAGTGATGATGACCTTGAGGTCGGCGCGACGCGGCAGCAGCTGCTTGAGGTATCCCAGGATGAAGTCGATGTTGAGACTGCGTTCGTGCGCCTCGTCGATGATGATCGTGTCGTAGCGGCGCAGGTCGCGGTCCCGCTGCATCTCGGCCAGCAGGATGCCGTCGGTCATGACCTTCAGCAGGGTGCTGGTGCTGGAGTGGTCGGTGAAGCGCACCTGATAGCCCACCGCGGTCCCGAGCTCGGTCTTGAGCTCCTCGGCGATACGTTCGGCCACCGATCTGGCGGCGATGCGGCGGGGCTGGGTGTGGCCGATCATGCCCTCGACGCCGCGGCCGAGCTCGAGGCAGATCTTGGGAATCTGGGTGGTCTTGCCAGAGCCGGTCTCCCCCGCCACGATGACGACCTGGTGGTCCCTGATGGCGGCGGCAATATCGTCCCGGCGGCCCGCGACGGGCAAGTCCGCGGGATAGGTGACCGCTGGCACGGTTGCCGCCCTGCGGGCGATACGGGCATCCCGGGCCTTGGGCGACTCACTGGACCTGCCCCGGGCTGGGCGCCGCCGGCTGGCCGCCCTGCTCTCCGCGCTCTTGGCACCCTGGGAGTCCAGAGGATCCTGCGAGCTCTTGGCACCCTGCGAGTCTTTGGCACCCTGCGAGTCCCTCAGAGCCTGGGGACTACGGGAAGTCCGGGCGCCTGGGGGCTTCTTGGGGGTCCGGGCGCGCGAGGGCCGCGACACGCGCTCAGAGGTCATGGCATCCAGGATATCCGGCCACCAAGTCCCCCACTCCCAGACTGGACCGGGTGACCCACCTCGGCGTGCCCAGGCTTCCAGAACCCGCAACCCGTCACCGCGGAACCTCGGGCCAACCGACCAGGCTGCCATGCTCAGGCGGCGAGCGCCATGCTCTGGGCGAGCGCCATTCTCAGGTGGCGAGCTCGTGGTGGTCTGCGGGGTTGGTGGCGTACTGGCGTCCGTGGGGGTCGGTCCAGGTGCACACGCCTTGTCGGGTCATGCTCAGGGTCCAGCCGGCGTTGTGTTTGACGCGGTGGTGGTGTTTGCAGAGGCTGGCGAGGTTCCAGATCGCGGTCGGTCCGCCGCGGGAGTACGGGATGGCATGGTCGGGCTCGCAGCGTCTGGCGTTGCGCGCGCAGCCGGGGAAGCGGCAGTGCTGGTCGCGTTTCTGGATGGACCGGCGCATCGCCTTGTCGGGGAGATATTGCTCGATGCTGGTCCCGATCCACGACCCCGGTGCGTTCATCGAGGAGGACCCGGGCGATCCGGGTGTGCGGCAGCCATCTCGACCTTGCGACTGGCCGCGCCCGGACCCATCGCCAGCATCGGCCCGAAACAGTCCGACGCGAACTCGCTGACATGACCAACCCCGTAATCCACATCAACCCACCCACCGAACCGTCCTGTTCCTGCTCCCGGCCGGCATACTGCACGACCCGGACCGCCTGCACCGCCGAAGCCGCGTTGATCACCCGCTCCGCCGCCAGATCCACCGACGGCAGGAACCCAGCCCCACTGGGCGTCAGCGCAGGCCTCACGCATCAACACCAGGGCCTCTGAGAACTTGTCGAACATGCGTTCTAGCGCACCCCATCAGAGCGGCATAGCAAAGCCACACTCTTCTCGAAAAATCATTGCCGGACGGGCATATTCACCGCCACTATCGGTAGTGGCACAACTGACCTTCGCGCGAACGCAGAGGCGAGGTCTTCATCGATGCCGGTGCCGCGTTCCCGAAATGAGCGCGCCCGGGCACAAAGGCCGCGACACGCACTCAGATGACACACGATTCGGGTTGTCCGGGCCACAGACTGGACTCAGGCGAAGGATCCTCGGTGTCAGAGCCCGACGGATCCTTCGCCCAAATCTTGAGGAGAGCCAACCGAATACGTCGGTTCAGCACTCACCAGGCTCAGCATTCGCCGGGTTCAAGCCTTGGCTGCGGCGAACCCCTGTCCGAGGTCCGCGAGGATGTCGTCGATGTACTCGATGCCGACCGCCAGCCGCACCAGCCCGGGAGTGACCCCCGAGGAGATCTGATCCTGGGGCGAGAGCTGCGAGTGGGTGGTGGACGCCGGATGGATGACCAGCGAGCGGACGTCGCCGATATTGGCCACGTGACTGTGCAGGGACAGCGCCTGGACGAACTTCTTGCCCGCCTCCACCCCGCCCTCGATCTCAAAGGCGACGACTGCTCCGGCGCCACGCGGCGCGTACTTGTCGGCCAACGCCTTCCACGGGCTCGAAGGCAGCGACGCATACGACACGGACCTGACCTGAGCGTGCGCTTCGAGCCAGTTCGCCACGGCCACCGCGTTGTCCACGTGACGCTCGATCCGCAACGACAGCGTCTCGATCCCCTGCGAGATGAGGAACGCGTTGAACGGTGACACCGCCGAGCCCAGGTCACGCAGCAGCTGGACCCGCGCCTTCAGGATAAAGGATACGTTGGCGCCGAGCGGGCTGCCCACGCCCAGGTCGCGGGCAAAGACCAGGCCGTTGTAGCTCGGGTCGGGCTCGTTGAAGCCCGGGTACCGGGCCGGGTCCCTGGCGTAGTCGAACGTGCCGCCGTCGACGATCACGCCGGCGATCGACGTGCCATGGCCACCGAGGTACTTGGTCGCCGAGTGGACCACCACGTCGGCGCCCCACTCGAGCGGACGGATGAGGTACGGCGTGGCAACCGTGTTGTCCACGATCAGCGGGACGCCAACCTCGTGCGCGAGCGCCGAGACACTCTCGATATCAAGGATATTGGACGAGGGGTTGCTGATCGTCTCGGCGTAGAACGCCTTGGTGTTCGGCCTGACCGCCGCTCGCCAGGACTCGATGTCGTCCACGTCCTGCACGAAGGTGGTCTCGATGCCAAGCTTCTTGAGCGTGTACTTCAGCAGGTTGTACGTGCCGCCATACAGGTGCGGGCTCGAGACGATGTGGTCACCGACCTCCGCGACGTTCAGGATGGCAATGGTCTCCGCCGCCTGGCCGGAGGCCACGAGCAAGGCCCCGACCCCACCCTCGAGCGAGGTGATCCGCTGCTCCACCGCATCCTGGGTCGGGTTCATGATGCGGGTGTAGATGTTGCCGAACTCCTTGAGCGCGAAAAGGTTCTCAGCATGCTCGGCATCGTTGAAGACGTACGACGTGGTCTGGTAGATCGGCAGCGCCCGGGCACCTGTTGTCGGGTCCGGGGCCTGGCCGGCGTGAACCTGCCGCGTCTCGAAGGACCAGTTGGCGTTCGTGTCAGTCATCGAATTCCCTTGCCTTTCAGTGCATGTGTGAGATGCGGGGACACCGAGGAGCGAACCCGCGCTTGCGCAGCGCCCGAGGGCGCCTTGCCAGGTCTTCACCCGGGGCACCCCACCGCGGTGGAGGGTTGCCGGCCAGCGAGCCGGGGCTTGTCGCTGACACTCATGACCTGGCACAACGGTAGGACCGATAGCCACATCCCGGAAAGCCTGTCTCTCAGTTTGGACAGTCTCCTGCTCGGCACTCCCGAGATGCCGTCCCCCACACCGGTCTGCATACCAAAATCACCAAGCCCTCTCACCCGAAACGGAATACGGTGTGGGACGTGAGCACATTGAGCCTGACCATCGACGCCGGCTCTAACACCGCGCCGTTCGAACAGGTGCGGACCCAGATCGCCTCAGCCGTCGCGTCGGGATCGCTGGGCGCTGGGACCAAGCTCGCCACGGTCCGCCAGCTCGCCGCCGATCTCGGGCTGGCAACCAATACGGTGGCGCGCGCCTACCGGGAGCTCGAGGCGGACGGGGTGATCAGCACCCATGGCCGGCGTGGCACCTTCGTGCGCAGTGCCGTCCTGGACACCTCCGAGGCCGAGACCGGCGCGACTGAAGCCGCGTTTGCGGCCGCCACGGCGTACGTCCGCACGCTGCGGCGTCTGGGCTACAACGCCCAGGAGGCTGCCCGTCTGGTCGAGATCACCTGGAACCAGGGCTAGCTCTGGGCTAGCTCGGGCTAGCTCACAGCAGCACATTGAGCGTGTGGATACCCAGACCGGCCAGCCCGCCCACGATGGTCCCGTTGATGCGGATGAACTGCAGGTCACGGCCGACGTGCAGCTCGATGCGCTCGGCCGCCTCCTTGCCGTCCCAGCGGTCAACGGTCTGTGAGATGACGTTGGCGATCTCGTGGCCATAGGTGCCCACCACATACCCGACGGCGTCCGCCGCGTGACCTTCCACCCGATGACGCAGGTCGGCGTCTGTGAGCAGCCGCTCGCCGAACTCCGACAGCGCCGCAACTCCCCGGTGCCGCAATGGGCCATCGGCGTCAGCGAGGGCTCCGAGGAGGGCGGTGCGCAACGCGTCCCACGCGGCGACAGCTGAGGCACCCACCTGCGGATGCGCCATCACCCGCACCTTGAGTGCCTCGGCGCGAGCCATCGTCTCGGGGTCATGCTGCAGGTTCTGCGCCAGCTGGGCCAACAGATCGTCAAGGGCCATGCGGACCCGGTGGTCCCGGTGATCGCGTACGTCCTCGAGCCAAGCCAGAGCCTCGTGGTGAACACGCTCGATGACCTTCTGGTCCAGCCACCCGGGGGTCCACCACGGAGCCCGCTCGCTGACGATCGACGCCACCGTGTGCGGGTTCGTGCGGAGCCACGCGTCGGCCTCGACCAGGGCGAGGTCGACCAGCCCGTGATGAGTGGCATCCCTGACCACCGCCTCGAGCAGGTGCCCGGCAACGGGGCTCATCGGCTCGTCCACGAACCGGGGCACCAGTGTGTGGTCGACGAAGTCGCGAACATCGTCGTCCTTAACGGCCGCCAGGGCATCGCTGGTCGCCTTGGCCACTTCAGTGATCACCTCGGCGCTGTGCTGTCCCTCGGTGAGCCATCGACCCACCCTGCGGACCACGTCGGCATGAGCGACCCGCTCACGGGCGGCGTCTATGGTGAGGAAGTTTCCCTTCACGAACTCCTCAAGACTGTGACCGAGGGCGTCCTTGCGCTGGGGGATGATGGCGGTGTGCGGGATCGGGATGCCCATCGGATGGCGGAACAGCGAGGTCACCGCAAACCAGTCCGCGAGCGCTCCGACCATGGCGGCTTCCGCAGTCGCGTTGACGAAGCCCCAGGCACCACCGCGGTTTCTGGTCGCCGCGAACACCAACGCTGCAAGAACCAGTAAGGACAGGGCCATGGCCCGCATCCGCCTCAAGCCACGTCTGCGGCGCACATCGGCCGGGCTCAGCAACATAGTCGTCATGACGTAGATCCTGTCTCCCGTATGCCGTGACGCTCCCACCAGCGTTTCATCGGCCCGGGGGCCCACCAGTTCACCGTTCCCAGCAGCCGCATCGTGGCCGGGACCAGCAGGGCTCGCACGACACTGGCATCTATCAGGACAGCCACGAGCATGCCGATCCCGATCATCTTCATCAGCACGATGCCGGAGGTGGCGAAGCCGCCGATGACCACGGCCAGCAGCAACGCCGCGCTGGTGATGATCCGCCCGCTCCGCTGCAGCCCGTTCGCCACCGAGGTCGTGTTGTCACCGGTGCGGTCCCACTCCTCACGGATCCGGGAGAGCAGGAACACCTCGTAGTCCATGGACAGGCCGAAGATGATGACCAGCATCAGGATGGGCTGGGTCACGTCAAGATACCCCGTGGACGTGAAGCCGAGCGGCCCGGACAGATGCCCCTCCTGGAAGATCCAGGTGACCACGCCGAACGAGGCGGTCAGGGACAGGGCGTTCATCACGACGGCCTTGAACGGCAGGACCACCGACCCGAAGGCGATGAACAGCAGGACGAGCATGACGGCGATCACGAAGGCCCCCATTGCGGGCAGTCGTTCCCCGATGGAGTCAACCAGGTCAACGGCGCTGGCCGAAGCCCCGCCGACCAGCGCCGTTGCCCCGGGGCCGGGACTCACCGCGCGCAGGTCCCTGACCAGCTGCTGGGACTGCTGGCTCTGGCCGTCACCGGACCAGCCGACCTGGACCAGGCTCGTCGGACCGCCGCTGCCCCGGCGGGCAGGGACCTGGTCGATCACCACGGCAGACTGAACTTCGCCGACCGTGCCGAGCCTGCCGAGATAGCCCTTGAGCTGAATAGGACCTGCCCCCTGCACGACGATGTTCGCGCTGGACTTCACTCCCCCGAACTCCCGGACGCCCAGGTCGACGGCCATCCGGCTCGGCGCGCTGACCGGCAGGACCTTCTCGTCGGTGCTGCCCCACCGGGCGGACAGGAAGGGAGCGCCGAGTGCAAGCAGGCCAATGGTGATCACCAGCAGGTACGCCACCGGTCGCCGCATCACGTTGTGCGCCAGGCGAGCCCAGGCGCCGGTTGCCTCAACCAGGTCACCACGGTCGCCGGGGCCGCCGGGGCCGCCGGGGCCGCCGGCACCCTCACCGGTGACCGGCGATCCCGCGGCCCGGCGCCACGGCATACGGCCGGCTTCGATCCGCGGGCCCAGCACGGCCAGCAGCGCCGGCAGGAGGGTCAGCGCGGCCACCATCGCGACCAGGACAGCGGCGACTCCGCCAAAGCCCATCGAGCGCAGAAAGCTCTGCGGGAAGAACAGCAAAGAAGACAGTGAGGCTGCCACGATCAGGCCCGAGAACAGCACCGTGCGGCCGGCTGTCGCCATGGTGGCGGTGATGGCCGCGTTGACGTGCTCGCGCTCGGTGCCCGGATACCTGGCGAGCTCCTCACGGAACCTGCTCACGACGAACAACGCGTAGTCGATCGCCAGGCCCATCCCGATCAGGGTGACGATGTTGATGGCGAAGACCGAGACCTCGGTGACCATGGTGATGACCCGCACCAGGGCGAGCGCGCCGAAGATGGCCACGCCGCCGACGAAGGCAGGCATCAGGGCGGCCGTGACACTGCCGAAGAACGCCAGGCACAGCAGGACCACGATCGGCAGCGAGATCATCTCGGCACGGGCGATGTCCGTGGAGACATGCTCGTTCACATCCCGGAAGACGGCCCACTGCCCGCCGACCGACGTGGTCAGGCCCCTGGCCTGCAGGTGCGGGCGGACCCGGTCGAAGAGGGCGGCCTTCTCACCCTGCGAGGCGCCGCTCAGGGTGAGGATGACCCTGGTCGAGTGCCGGTCCTTGCTGACCAGCGTCGGCGAGGGGGTGTCGTACCAGGAGGTGACCCGGCGCACCGACCCCTGGGGCAGCCCCTCGACCACGTTCCGGACGGCCTGGCGGAAGGCCGGGTCGCCGACCCTCATCGACGAGCTGGAGTAGATGGCCACGATGTCGGCGTCATGGCTGGTGAAGGTCTTGCGTTCGGCGACCAGGGACCGGGCAGACTCGCTGGCCGGGTCGTCGTAGCCCCCGTTGCTGAGGCGGTCGAAGACCCCCAGACCGAACACCGCGGCCGCGGCGACAAGAACCAGCCCGGTGATCAGGACGGTCCATGCTCGCCGCGCCACCAGGTGGCCCCAGCCCTGCATCATGCCGGCGTGCCGGACACGATCGTAGTCAGTGCCCCGACCAGCCGATCGAGGTCCGACCCGGCTGTGTACGGCGCGAGGCTCACCCGGATCGCCCCTCCGGTATCGCGAATCCCCAGTGCCCTGGCGAGCTCCCACGCGTAGGCATGACCGCTCCACACGCAGATGTCCTGCTCACCGAGCCGCGCCGCGACCTCGCCCTGGGTCAGGTAGTCGACGGTGACGGTGATGGTTCCGGTGCGCCGGGTGGGTGCCCCGACCATCCGCACACCCGGTATGCCGGTGAGCCGGCTGATCGTGGCCGGCACCAGGGCGCCCTCCCGGGCTTCCAGGGCCGCGAGGGATCGGTCAAGTCGCTGCCGCCGGCTGCCTCCTCCGGCGACCAGATCCGCCAGGTGGTCCACCGCCGCGGTGATGCCCGCCATGTTGGCGATACCCGCGGTGCCCAGCTCGAACCGCTCAGGCACGGCGCCGGAGGACGGCTCGAGCTTATCGGGGTGCAACGTCTCCAGCAGCTCAACCGGGGCCACGACGGCTCCGGCGTGCGGGCCGCACCACTTGTAGGCGGAGAGGGCGATGAGGTCGGCACCCATCGAGGCCATGTCCAGGCGGAAGTGCGGCGCGGCGGCGACCGCGTCGACATACACCAACGCCCCTGCGGCGTGGGCGATCGCGCTGATCGCGGCGACGTCGGTGATCGTCCCGATCAGGTTCGACGCGGCTGCCACGGCGACGAGCCGGGTGCGCGAGGTGACCAGGCCGGCATACTGACCGGCCGGCAGATCGGTGGTCAGCGGGTCCACCCGCGCCCAGCGCACCATCACGCCAGCGGCGGCCGCGGCCTGCACCCACGGCCGGACGTTGGAGTCGTGGTCCAGCTCGGAGACCACGATCTCGTCGCCGGGCGCCCACGTCCTGGCCAGCGCCGCGGCCATCCGGTAGGTCAGGGTCGTCATGTTGGGCCCGAGGATGACCCCGCCCGCGTCCCCGCCGACGAGGTCCGCGACCGCCTCACGCGCCCCGGCGATCAGCAGGTCCGAGCGGCGGCTGGAGGCGAACGGGCCGTGCACGTTGCTCAGCCCGCTGCGGTGAGCCTGCGAGATCGCCTCGATCACGCACTCGGGCACCTGCGTTCCGCCGGCTCCGTCGAGATAGACGGTGCCGTCCCGCAGCGCCGGGTACTGCGAACGGATGCCCTCGATGTCCCACGTCGTGTCCATGAGGAAGAGCATGCCTGATCCGGCTTCCGAAACGCCGGGCGGTCACCCTGGATCAAGACTGGCGAGCATCGGCCAGGTGTCCGGTGCGACGGCCGCCCCGAACGCTCATGCGGGGCTGGGCCTGACCCTCTGCGTCTCAGAATCGGCCGGACCGGCTCATGGGCCTTGGGCCACTGGTCTAATGGAGAGGCTTCCCAGCTCCCCCACTCTGAAGGATCGGTGACACTGAACGTGTCCGGCTATTGGCTCGACATTGCTCTGATCGGCTTCCTCGTCCTCCTCAACGCCGTCTTCGCGGGCAGCGAGATGGCCCTGATCTCACTGCGGGAAGGTCAGCTCAGGCAGCTGGAGCGTGAGGGTGGCCAGCAGGCGACTCGCCTGGCACGACTCGCCCGTGACCCCAACCGATTTCTCGCCACGATCCAGATCGGCATCACCCTGGCGGGCTTCCTGGCCTCGGCCACCGCGGCCGTGTCGCTGGCCGAGCCTCTGGTCCCCGCGCTGGAGTTCCTCGGAGCCGCGGCCGAGCCGGTCTCGGTCGCCTGCGTGACTCTCATCCTGACGTTCCTGACCCTCGTCTTCGGCGAGCTGGCTCCCAAACGCCTCGCCATGCAGTCGGCCCTTCCGTGGGCGCTCCTGGTGGCGAAGCCGCTGGACCTCGTCTCGACCCTCTCACGACCTGCCGTGGCCCTCCTGGGCAGCTCGACCAACCTCGTGGTGCGGATGTTCGGCGGCCAGCCGGAGACGGTCCCCGAGGAGCTGAGCCAAGATGAGCTGCGAGACCTGGTGACCAGCCACGAGAGCCTCAACCCCGAGCAGCGAGAGATCATCAGCGGCGCCCTCGGGCTGCACGAGCGGATGCTGCGCGAGGTGCTGGTACCCCGGGGCTCGGTGTTCTCCCTGCCGGCCGACAAGACGGTGAGCCAGGCGCGCGACGAGCTGGCCGGGTCCGGACACTCCCGGGCGCCGGTCACCCGCGGCAACCACCTGGACGACGTGGTGGGTGTCGTGCACTGGCACTCGGTCATCTCCGGCGATGACGCACCGGTGGGAACGGTGGCCACGCCCGCGATGGTGCTGCCGGACACGGCCCGCATCTGCGACGCGCTGCGCCAGTTCAAGGTCCAGCGCCAACAGCTGGCTATCGTGATCGACGAGCACGGCGCCGTCGACGGCATCGTCACCCTGGAGGACCTTCTCGAGGAGATCGTCGGCGAGATCTATGACGAGACCGATCCCGACACCATCGGGATCGAACCGGCAGCGGACGGGTCACTCACCCTGCCGGGCACCTTCCCCATCCACGATCTGGACGACCTGGGCGTGGAGATCGAGACGCCGAGCAGCGGGGACTACACCACGGTCGCGGGGATCGTGCTGTCACTGCTGGGCCGGATCCCCGAAGCCCCCGGTGACGTGGTCCAGGTCGAGGGCTGGAGCATCGAGGTGCTCGCGGTGGCCCATCATGCCGTGACCCAGGTGCGGATGCGCCCCCACCCGGGCGAACCAGCGGTCTCGCACAGCTGAGGCGTCGCCTGCGCCGAGCTCGACGAAGGCGACGCCTCTGAGCAACGCCTACGTCGCTCTATCGCTGCTGACGGTCAGGAGACCTTGATCCAGACGCTCTTGTAGACCCCGGTCGAAAAGGCAGAGCCCGGGTAGTTGACGAACCACGAGCCGGTGAGCCAGGAGCGAACCGGCAGCGAGAAGTAACCGGTCGACGATGTCGTCGCGGTCCCGGCGTAAGAAGGCCTGGTGGAACCGGCAGGAACGTAGTACACGTTGACCTTCTGCCCATTCTGAGGGCTGCCGTCGAAGCGGGTCAGCCTGCCGCGCTCGGTGAACCACTGAGCCCTGTGCACGGACGTCGCCGACGGCGTGTTGGTGATCACCGAACGGGCCTTGATGCTGCCCGAGCGGTACGACTCCGCCAGGAACTGGTTCGGAACGGCGCCCGCGGGGTCTGCGGGGTCCACGCCCCAGACAACCGGGTTGATCTGAAAGCCACCGTACGTCGGGACGGTCTCCGCGTCAGAGGACGGGAGATACGCCCTGTAGGGGCTCGACACGGTCATCGTGAAGGTCTTCCTGGGTGCCGTTGTGCTGCTTGTCACCGAGGGCGATTCCCCCACGATCACGGTTGGCACCGTCTGGTCGAGGTGGCGCCCCATCAGGGTGTCCACCTCAACCGCGATGTTGTCGGGGTCATTGACGACGACCGTGATCGGGTAGGTGATCGCCGTCGTGGTCGAGCTGCGGATCCAGGCGTACCCCACGCTGACGCTGGAGATCGTCGGACAGGTGGCGGGGTTGTTGGACGCGTCGACGCAGGTCGGCGCGACCGCCGCCAATGCCGACGTCTTTGCCGCGCCGGACTTGGCCAGTCGGCTCTGGAGCCGGTCGAGATGGGCATCCGGCCCCGGAGACGCCAGGGCGAAGGGGGTTGACACCAAAGCTCCACCGGCCAGAACGCCAGCGGTCATGACGAGGGACAGTGCGAGCCGGGTGACGCGTGGCCGGTGAGTGGTAATCATGCGTGTTCGTTCCGTTTCTGATCAGGCGAGGGCGGCCCCCTGACGGGAGCGCGGCAGAGTGTCTCACAATCGGAGCGAATGCACCAACACCGACGCTTTTGTGCTGACGTCCACTCGTGGTGCATGAGAGTCCAGCGCCCAAGATCGTGGCATGTCGTACGGCGTGTGGCACCGCCCGACCGTGAAGCTCGGGCAGGACCGCGGCGAGGATCGACGTCGTCCGCGCCCTCCCGATGCTGTTCCTGGCGCCTGAAAAAGTCCTGACTGTGCAGGCTTGCCCGCGCCTACCTTGGGTTCTGACCGCAGCAGGGGTCGGCGCAGTCCGCCGCGCACCCGCACTCGTCGACGTCGCCGGCGACCAGTCCGCCGACACCACAGGTGCAGGCCTCCCCCCGCCACGCCTCTCGTCCCTCCCTCACGGCAACGGCAGCGATGACGAGCCCGGCGATCGGGTCGGCCCAGTCCCAGCCCAGGGTCGCGTTGAGAACCAGCCCGACCAGGAGCACCGCGGACAGGTAGGTGCACAGCAGGGTCTGGGTCGAGTCGGCCACCACGGCGCCGGAGCCGAGCGCTCTGCCGGTGCGGCGCTGCGCCCACGACAAGAACGGCATGACCACCAGAGAGGCCATGGCGAGGCCGATCCCGACCGGGGACGGAGCCGCGTCCCCACTGCTGACCAGTGCGCGCACGGACTCGAAGCCCACGTAGGCAGCCAGGGCGAAGAACGACCAGGCCATCAGCCGCAGCGCCTGACGCTCCCGGCTCTCTGGCAGACGATGCCTGAACTGCCACAGGATGATCAGCCCGCTGGAGACCTCCACCACCGAGTCGAGCCCGAACCCGACCAGTGCGACGGACCCGGCCAGCAGCCCCGCGGTGATCGCGATGACGGCCTCGACGACGTTGTAGCCGACGCTCACGCCCGCGAGTAGGCGTGCCCGGCGACCGAGCCGGGCGCGGTCGGCACCTGGCAGCGTGGCCGCGGGGTGCCGGGCGTGGGCGGTCATCGGTTGGCCTCCTCGCCGTACGTCGGGCACAGCGCGCCCGCCTCCCCGGTGACCGCCAGCAGCCGTTCGGCTGCGGCGAGCACACCGAGAACCTCGCCGCTCGCGGCCAGCGACCACATCGTGGCCCGGCCCTGCGCCCGGAAGCTCACCAGGCGGCAGTCCCGCAGACAGGCAAGGTGTGCCGACACGGTGGACTGGGCCAGACCGAGGTGCACCGTCAGGTCCTTCACGTTGTGCTCACCGATCGCGAGATGGCGCAGGATCGCGAGTCGCGCCGGATCACCGAGGCTGCGGAACATGCACGCTGCCACGGACAGCTGCCACGGCTCGTCGCCCGGCGTCTCAGCGGCGCTGTCGAGAACAGGTTCCATCGTCATACAACGATGTTATCGCTACCTGGAGTGCTGCTCGCGGGCAGGCTGCGTCTCGCCCAGATGCCGTCCTGCGGTCAGGCGCGAACGAAGCGGACCCGCCAGGCCTCGGGACCTTCCTCGAGGTAGTCGACACTGAACCGTCCCGGCGCGCGCTGCTCCAGCTGGGCCAGCAGCGGCAGCGGGTCGTGCGGGGCCACCAGAACCATTCCGCCGCCGGCCTCGACCGAGTCCAGCGCGCCGAAGATCGTGGCATGCCGGATGGCGTGGGGCACCGCCCGCGCGTCGAGCTCGGGCAGGACCCCGGCAGCGTCCTGGTGACCGCAGCCGCACTCGCCGCCACATCCACCCCCGGACTCGGCCGCCTCGCTGTCGGCGGCGGTCTGGCTGCCCTGACCCCCGAGCAGCTCGTGCATACCGTCGAGGATGACCGCCAGCGACACCTCGCCGGACTCGGCCAGCAGGGGCAGGATCTGCTCGTTCTCCTTGACCAGGTGCGAGTCGAACAGCGACCGCAGGGCCTGGGCACTGGCGGCCGCGCGGACCGGGCCGGTGGACTGCCGGATGGCCTCGACCAGCGCGACGAGGTCATGGTGCTCGGCGAGCATGGCGTCGACCAGCAGCCGGGCGCGGGCATCCTCGCGGGCCCGGGGGTACATCGCCTGCTCCTCCGCGAGCGCGTGCGGGATCAGCTCACCGTCACACCACCTGACCAGCGCGTCGGACGCGGCGCCGGCCGCGGGCAGGTCTCCCCGGGAAGCCGCATCCAGCAGCGCCTCCACCTGGACGGCCAGGGCACCGGCCAGCTGGGCATGATGGCTCCTGACGGCCTCAACGGCCTGGGCATCTGCGGCGCTGCTTGCGACGACGAGCGTACTCATGGGACTCCTCCGACTGACCAGGTGAGGCACCGTGCGGAGCCCCGGGACCGCCCTGTGTAGCGGACCGTGGCGAAAGTTTATTACACTTTGCTCCGTGAAAAATAATCAGGCGGCCAGCCCGGCCCCCCGGCCGGGATACGGGCCGCTGCCAACAGCTCGCACGAGACGGCGGCTGGCCCACCTCTCGACCGCGCGGGCTCGCCTCCTGGACGTCCTGATCGACCAGCCCGAGCCCTGCACGGTGGGTGCCCTGGCGGCGCTGGCCCACCAGCACCCCAACACGATTCGCGAACACCTGGACGGTCTGGTGGGCGACCGGATGGCCGTTCGCACCCGCGCGCCAGCCCAGGGCCGCGGGCGTCCCGCCTGGCTCTACAGCGCCGCGCCGGAGGTGGGTTCGGAGCCCGGCTCCAGGGAGTACGCCGGGCTGGCGTCGGCGCTGGCCACCCAGATCGCCCGGAGCAGCCGGCAACCCCGCTCCGACTCCATCGAGGCCGGTCGCACCTGGGGACGCGACCTGATCCGGGACGGCAGGGCGACGGCGGCCGCGGACGGGGCAACCGGCCCCGGCAGCGCCAGTCCTGACCCTGCAACCACCGCGACCACTGCGACCGGTGCGACCCCTGCGACCTCTGCGACCTCTGCGATAGCGGCCCGGCGAGAGGTGGTCGGGCTGCTTGACGACCTCGGGTTCGCTCCCCTTGCCGATGCCCGGGTCGGTGTCGTCAAGCTGCGCCGCTGTCCCCTGCTGGAGGCGGCCCACCAGTGTCCCGAGGTGGTCTGCGGGGTCCACCTCGGCGTCGTACGCGGCGCCCTCGAAGAGCTGGGCGCCGAAGCCGGCCGAACGGAACAGACTGCGCTGCAACCCTTTTCGGAGCCCGGGGCGTGCCGCCTGGTGCTGCTCCCCCGGACCACGAAGCACGCCACCTCGTGACCCTCCGCCGTCGACCCCCGCCGTCCTGCGGGACCGGACCCGGTGGCACCTCGGCGCCAACGCACCGGTGGTCGCCTGGCTCGCGGCCCTCCTGGTGATCACCCTGACCCGCAGCCAGGTGGCGGAGTCACCCTGGCTCATGGTTCACCTGCTTCTGCTGGGCGCCGTGACCAACGCGATCTTCGTCTGGAGCTCGCACTTCGCCGGCGCCCTCGACCCGTCCAAGCCGTGGCACGGGCGGTTGATGGCCGCACACATCATGACGAACCTGCTGGGCTGGGTCGGGCTGACTGTGATGGGGACCCTGGTCACCCTCTGGCCGACGATGCTGCGAACCAGGATTGCCGAGAATGCCGAACGTGTTGCCCGCCAGGCACTTCCGGTCCTGGCCGGCTCCGTGATCGTCGCGGTGTCCGGCGCCCTCTTCGGGCTGCGGGCAGTGGCCGCGATCGGCGTGGCCGGGTATCTGGCCGGGTTCCTCTGGGCAGTCCGGCCGCTGGCGCAGGTGGCCCGTGCGAAGGCCCCCGCGGCCTATGCCACCTGGTCGGTCATGGCGGCGGTCATCTGGCTGTTCGGGTCCCTGCCGGGGCTGGTCGTGGTGCTCGTCGGCAGCCCCACCTGGCTGCAGGCGAGCGATTGGCTGGGACTGCTGGTCATGCCCCTGGCGGCCGGGTTCGCCGCGCAGATCCTGCTCGGGGCGATGTCCTTCCTGGTGCCCTTGGTGCTGGGGGGCGGGCCGACAATCCTGCGCGGGACCCAGGCGCGGATGGACAGTGGTAACGCGTTGCGGGCGACGGTGGTCAACGCCGGGCTTGTGATCTGCCTGCTGCCGGTTCCCGCCAAGGTCCGGGCCCTGGTCTAGGTCCTGGTGGCGGGGGCGTTCGCGGGGCCTTCCTGCCGCTCCTGGTGTGGGCCGTGCTGTACGCCGGGCGGGCCAGGAGGGTCAGCCGCGGGCCAGAGGGTCTCACCGCGGCGCGCCCGGCTCGCGGGACCCGACCGAACGGCTTCAACGGCCCAATCAACGGCCCGGTTACCCTGCCGAAGCACGTGCCGGAGACGGCCGCGGCCGTTCGCGGACGGCATACCCGGCAGGCCGTTGTCGGCCTGGCCCTGGTCATCCTTGCGGTGGCCGCCGGATATGTCCTGGCGGTGTAGCAGGGCAAATCGTGTTGCGAACGCGGGGAGGAGCGCATATAGTTGTACGATTGTACAACTATGGAGGTGGAGATGCCCTGGTTCGCCGTCATCGTTGCCGGGCTGCTTGAGGTCGTCTTCGCGACGCTGCTCAAGCTTTCTGACAACTTCACCAAGGTCTGGCCCACCGTGGGCTTCGCCGTGGCTTCGGTCCTCAGCTTCTCGCTGCTCTCCTGGGCATTGAAGGAGCTCCCGATCGGCACTGCCTACGCCGTCTGGACCGGGATCGGCGCGGCAGGAACGGCGGCGCTCGGCATGATCCTGTTCTCCGACCCGGCCACGTTTGCCCGCATCGGCGCGATCGCGATGATCGTGGGTGGCGTCATCCTGCTGAACGTCGCCGGAGAAGGGGCTCAGTGATGTCCTCCCGGACGGCGAAGGGCTCGATGCGACGTCAGCAGGTGCTGAGGGCAGCCGGCGAGATCCTGCTCAGCGAGGGATTCCGGGCGATGACCCACCGCCGCGTCGCCGAGGCAGCCGGCGTTCCGCTGGGGACCACGACGTACTACTTCACCGACCGGGCCGACCTCATGCATGCCACGGTCGGCCTCCTTCTCGAGCGCGAGCAGGTCCGACGCGCCGCGGTCACCGTGTCAGGCACCTCACCGGGGGCGACAGCCCGGGCCCTCGTCGAGCTGCTCCTGCCGCCGGATGCCGGCTCGGCGCGACACCAGGGCGCCGTGATCTACGAGCGGCTCGGCGAGGCGCTGCGCGATGACGACCTCCGGGCCATCGTCAGCCGCGACTACAGCGACCTGGAGGCGCAGGTGTCACGGGTCCTCTCGGCCACCGCCCTTACCCCCGATCCTGGGCTGGTGCTCGCGCTGGCCGAGGGGCGGCTGCTCCAGTGGCTCGCCTCGGACCGCTCGATGAGCACCCTGGTTGCGGCGGTGGCAGGCGACCTTTCCACCCTCACCCCAGCTACTCCAGCGCAGCCTCGGGCCTCGGCCGGACCACTGCGACTTCCGACTGGCTCTCCTCGTCCTGAGGTTTCATCGGCGGCAGGGCAATGGTCGCGAGCAGTCCCAGAAGGATGATGGCGGCAGCGCTGAGGGTCGTGGTCCGCGCCGCGGTCACCATGGCGGGCTCAGCTGCGGCCTGGACCGGCCTCCCTCCGGGGATCGCTCCCAGCTCGGGAACCGCCGCGCCCGCAGAGCCCGAGACGATCGCCATCGCCAGCTCCCGGGCCGGCTCACTGAGCCCGGGCACCGAGCTGAGGTTGTGCGCCGTCGCGACGCCCAAGGTCGTGACGAGAAGGGTGCCCAGAACCGCCATACCCAGGGCCGCACCCAGCTGGCGAACGGTGCTCTGCAGACCGGACGCCTGCCCGCTCTGGGCAACCGGGACGTCGATCAGGATCACGCTGGTGAGCTGGGCGGTGGCCATGCCGACGCCCGCCCCATAGAGGAACAGCCGGGCGGCCAGAACCCCGCCACTGGCAGTCAGACTGATGGTGAAGCCGAGCCCGGTGATGGCGACGGCCTCGAGGAGCAGACCAATCCGCACCACTGAACGACCGCCTAGGCGCTGGGTGAGCTGAGGGATCCCGCCGGAGATCAGGAACGTCCCGACTGCCAGAGCCAGGATCAGCCACCCCGTCTGCAGTGCTGTGTACCCGAGCGCGCCCTGAAGGAACAGTGGCAGCGCGAAGAGCATGCCGAACTCCCCCAGCGCCACGATCAGCGCCGCGATGGCTCCGCACCTGAAGCTTCGGATGCCCAGCAGAGACAGGTCGAGCAGCGCCGGGCTGCCCGCCCGCGCCTTGGCCCGCTCGACGACAACGAAGACGGTCAGCATGAGCATGCCGAAGACCATCGAGACCGGCACCGGCGAGATGAACCAGGTCCAGCTGAAACCGTTGATCGTGAGCGGCTCCAGGGCCGCCCACCAGCCGTACCGCGCGCCCTCGATCAGCGCGAACACGACGCAGCCCAGTCCGACGATCGAGAGCGCGACCCCCAGGAGATCCACCCGGCGCTCCACGTGCTCGTCCTTGGTCTCGGGAACCCAGAGCAGCGTGCCGACCAGGACGATCAGAACGATGAGGATGTTGATCAGGAAGGCCCAGCGCCAGGTGAAGGAGGTGGTCAGCCACCCTCCGACCACCGGACCGACCGCCGCCATACCGCCGATGGTCAAGCTCCAGATCGCGAACGCGATGCCACGCTCGCACCCGTGGAAGAGCGCGTTGACCGTCGAGAGCGTCGCGGGCAGGATCATCGCCCCGCCGACGCCCTGAAGCAGCCGTCCCGCTTTCAGTGTGGTGCCCGAGTAAGACATGGCCGCCAGGACACTGGCGAAGCCAAAGATGGCAATGCCGACGACGAGCAGCCGGCGGCGGCGGCCGAAGATGTCTCCGATCCGGCCCACGGTGATCAGCAACGAGGCGAAGACAGGGGCGTATACCGAGTCGATCCACTCGGCGTCCGAGGCCGTCAGGTTGATGTCGCGGATCAGGACGGGCAGCACGACGGCGACGATCGTGGCGTCCATGATGATGGTGCTGACCGCGAGCGCAATGATCGGCATCGCCTTCCAGCGCTGCGGGTTCAGCGCTGGTGGTGCGGCGGGGAGGTGAGGCACTTCGGTCACGGTCGGTTCCTGAACTCTGTGACGTGATCGCCAAGACGCAGTAACCCGCACCAGACGTCGTAGGTCCCACAGCCGGAAAGGATGCGCATGCCGAAGATCTCTGCCCCCACCG
>JACMPC010000097.1 GCA_014377705.1 Dermatophilaceae bacterium | reverse complement strand
TGGTGACAGGGCCGACCGGGTCCGGGAAGTCGACGACCCTCGCCTCGATGATCCACCAGATCAGCATCGACAGGGCCTGCCACATCATCACGATCGAGGACCCGATCGAGTACCTGCACCCCCATCGCCGCTCGGCCGTGGATCAACGGGAGGTGGGCTCGGACACCGCATCCTTCGCCGACGGGTTGCGATCGATACTGCGCGAGGATCCGGATGTGCTCCTCGTCGGCGAGATGAGGGACCTTGACTCGATCCGCTTCGCCCTCACCATCGCCGAGACCGGCCACCTCGTGTTCGCGACGATGCACACCAATGACACGGCACAGGCGCTCGCCCGGATCATCGGGGTCTTCCCCGCGCAGGAGCAGCCTCAGGTGCGGGTACAGCTGGCGGCTGCGCTCAGCGGCATCGCCTACCAGCAGCTGATCCCGAGGATCGGCGGCGGAATGGTGGCTGCACACGAGGTACTGGTCGCGAACGGCGCCATCCGCAACATGCTCGCCGAGGGGAAGACAAACCAGCTCCGTAACTCGCTGATGACCGGCCACAAGGACGGAATGGTGACCTTCGAGAGGTCGCTGTCGCGGCTCGTCGCTGCCGGGCAGATCACCTACCAGGACGCGATCGCGCGCAGCCTCTTTCCCAAGGACGTCGAGCCGGCTCCGCGACCGCAATCAAGGTTGTCGGCATGAGACGTAGCAAACGGGCTGCCCTGGCCCCAGCGGCCGCTCGGCATGAAGCGCCGCTCGCCCGTGAACCGATCACGCCGATGGACCTGCACGTCCAACCGGGCGGGGCCCGCCTAGGTGAGATGCTCGTCGCGGCAAATCTGACCACCAACGAGCGGGTCGTCTCGGCACTCGGCACCATGAGCACCTCGGGAATGAGCCTGGGCACCCAGCTGATCGCCGACGGCTCCATCAGCGAGCGCGACCTCGCAGAGACCCTTGCCCGCCAGCAGAACCTGGCCGTCGTCGACCTCCGCCAGATCATCCCGGACCCCGCAGCAGCCGCGCTCATGACCGAGCGGATGGCACGGGCGCTGGGCGCGATCCCCCTCTCCGCCGACCAGGACACCGTCGTGGTGGCGGTGGCCGATCCCTCGCCGGCCATCCTGAAGAGCCTGCAAGAGGTCATCGGCCGGCCGCTGACGGTGAATGTCGCCACGCAGTCGGACATCACCATGGCGATCGGCAACAGCTTCCGGGCGCTGGCCAGCGTCAACTCCCAGGTCGAGGCGTTCCAGACTCGCGACTCACTGCACAAAGCGGAGATTGCCCCCGCACCCACCGTCGTGAGCGAGAACGCGCCGGTCGTGCAGGTGGTGCAGCTCATGATCACCCAGGGCCTGCGAGATCGCGCGTCCGATATCCACATCGAGCCACAGGGCGATCGCATCCGGGTGCGCTATCGCGTCGACGGTGCCCTGCACGAGGTCCTCGATCTCCCCGGCACCATGGGGCCGGCGATCGTGAGCCGGATCAAGATCATGGGCGGGATGAACATCGTCGAGCGAAGGCGCCCTCAGGACGGCCAGATCAGCCTGGAGATCGAGGGCCGTGCTGTTGACATCCGGGTGGCCACCACCTCCGTCGTCAGCGGCGAGAAGGTCGTGTTGCGGCTCCTGGACAAGAGCCGGCCGATCTTCCGGCTGGGCCAGCTCGGGATGGCCACAGACGTTGCCAAGCAGTACTCGGCCCTGCTGCACTCGCCATACGGAATGGTGATCTGCTCCGGCCCGACCGGAAGCGGCAAGACCACGACGCTGTACGGGTCGCTCAGTGAGATCAACACCCCTGAGCGGAACATCATGACCATCGAGGACCCGGTGGAGTACATGATCCCGTCGATCAACCAGATCCAGATCAACGTGCAGGCCGGCATCACCTTCGCGGGCGGCCTGAAGTCGATCCTGCGGCAGGACCCGGACGTGATCCTGGTCGGTGAGATCCGTGACGCCGAGACCGCGCGCATCGCCGTCCAGTCGGCCCTGACCGGCCACTTCGTGCTGTCTTCGCTGCACGCGACCGACGCCGTGTCCGCGCTGCACCGTCTGCTCGACATGGGGATCGAGAGCTTCCTGGTGGCCTCGTCCATCACCGCCGTGATGTCGCAGCGTCTGCTGCGCAAGGTGTGTGACAACTGCCAGGAGAAGTACGAACCGCCACCGCCGGAGATGGCCCTCCTCCATGCGATGGGGGGGCATGTGCCAGAAGGCGGTTTCGTGCGCGGAGCCGGGTGCAACTTCTGCACTCAGACCGGCTACCTGGAACGGATCGGGGTCTACGAGATGATGCCTGTCAGCGACGGGATCCGCGAGCTCATCCTCGACCGTGCCTCACATGAGGATGTCCGCAAGCAAGCCCGATCCGAGGGCATGCGCACACTGCAGGAAGAGTCCATGAGCCTTGTCGAGTCCGGCGTGACGAACCTCACCGAAGTGCTGCGCACCGTCTATGTGACGGGCACCTGACATGCCCGCATTCGCCTATGTCGCAATGAAGGCCGATGGCCGGCCCGCCACCGGGAAGGCGCGGGCCGCCGATCGCGACGCAGCTGAGGCCATGCTCCGCGGCCGCGGTCTGCTCGACCTCGAGGTCACCGAGCAGAAGGGACTCCTGCAGTCAGAGCTCATGGCGAAGAAGGTCAAGCGGGTGGAGATCATGCACCTGTCGCGCCAGCTTGGCGCGTTCATCCACGCCGGCCTGCCGTTGGTCGATGCGGTGCACACTTTGGGCGCGGAGTCGGGCAACTCCTCGGTGCGCCGCATGATGGCTGAGGTCGAGAACCGGCTGCGCGCGGGGGACACGCTCTCAAACTGCTTTGACGCGCATCCGAAGATCTTCCCCGAGTACTACCGGGGAATCCTGCGTTCCGCTGAGCTGAGCGGCGAGCTCGACACGGTGCTCGACCAGCTTTCGAAGTACCTGGAGCGGGACGAGGATGCGCGTCGCAAGATCAAGTCGGCGATGGTCTATCCCTCCATCATCGCGGGCATGGCAGTCGTCGTCGTCGTCGTGCTGTCCGTCTTCGTCCTGCCAAAGTTCAAGGTCTTCTTCGCCAGCCTGAATGCCACGCTCCCACTGCCCACCCGCATGCTGCTGGCGGCCACCGACTTCTTTGGTCAGTGGTGGTGGGCGATGCTCATCGGAGTGCTCACCCTGGTGCTGGCTTTCTTCATCGGTGTGCGCACCTCGCCCGGGAGGTACGCCCGGGACCGGATGGTGCTGGCAATGCCGGTAGTCGGCGACACGGTCCAGTTCGCGCTGGTGGAGCGTTTCTGCCGAATTCTCGCATCGATGGTCGCCGCGGGTGTGCCCCTGCCGCAGGCGCTGCAGGTGTCCACGGACTCACTGCGCAACGTGGTCTTCTCTCGTGCACTTGCCGATGTCGAGAATGCGATGTTCGAAGGGGAGGGTCTGGCGACACCTCTGATAAGGACCGGGCTCTTCCCTGCGACCGCGGCCCAGATGCTGCGGGTCGGCGAGGAGACGGGGACCCTGGACACCCAGCTCAAAGTCACGGCCCGCTACTACGAAGGCGAGCTCGACTACAAGATCAAGAAGCTCACCTCGTTGATCGAGCCGGTCGTGATCATCGCCATGGGCGGGGTCGTCGGTTTCGTGGCGATCGCGCTGGTGTCGGCGATGTACGGCGTCTTCGGCCAGGTTGCGGTGTAATCGACGGTGCAGACGCGCGTGCGCACCGGCTCGAACAGCACCGGTGAGACCCTGATCGAGCTGATCATCGCAGTAGCGATCATGGGCATCACCGTCGTGGCCATCGTTGGTGGAATCGCCACCAGCATTCTTATGTCGGACATCCATCGCAAGCAGACGACGGCGGGCGCGTACGTGCGCAGCTACGCCGAGGCCGTCCAGACCTACGTGGCCGCCGGGAACTTCGATGCGACCACATCACCCGATTACGGCGCCTCAATAGTGCTAACCCCCAACACCTGGGCACAGTTCACCGCGCCCAACACCGGAATCAACGCGCCAGACGTGTCTGTGCGGTGCTGGGACGATGCTCAGCAGAAGTTCCCTGAGCCGCCTGCCGGGAATGGTTGTACAGCGGGCAGCACCCTCCAGCAAGTCACTCTGAACGTGTCGAGCACTGACTCGCGCGCATCGGAATCCCTCGTCGTGGTGGTACGGAAACCATGAGGAGCCTGATCGCGCGGCGCGGCCCCGCAGGCGACGACGGGTTCACACTGGTCGAGCTGATCATCGTGATCCTCATCATCGGCGTCATCACGGTCCCGCTCGGCAACATCGTCCTCGGCTACCTCCGCAACACAGACGAGACCACGGCACGGATGCTCGAGTCACACGACGCCCAGATTGCCTCTGCCTATTGGGCCCAGGACGTTGCCAGCATCGGTGTGCGATCGCCGACGAGCCCGAACCCGCTCACCCAGTCCGTGGAGACGGACGTGGCCTACGGCGCGAGCCTCTACCCGTGCGGGACGGCCGGGACGGCACCCATAGCGACCCTCGCCTGGGACGACACTAGCGGGCCCGGTGCTACAACGACGGTCCGCGTCGCCTACGTGGTTCAGTCAAGCTCCGGGCAGGGTGAGCTACACCGGCTCCGCTGCAATGGGTCAACCGTCGTAGTCAGCGATGTCACTGTCGCGCACGAGCTCGACCCGACGAGGCCGCCCGCGGTCGCTTGCTCGACAGCCTGCACCGCAGCGCCCGGTGTGCCCAAGACCGTCACCCTCAATCTCTCGCTCAAAGATCCGGGGAATCGCGGCGCGGCCTACGCCGTCACACTCACCGGACAGCGGAGGCAGTCATGAAGCCACTCAGACATCTCGTGGATCGTCCGGACGGGGATGATGGGGCCGTTCTGATCCTGGTGCTGTTCATCGTTACCGTGATCGGCCTGGCCGGTGCCGCACTCCTGACGTTCTCCGACACGAGCATCCGGACCACGGTGGCCCTACGCGACCAGGCCGGTAACGCCTACAACGCTGATGGTGCCGCACAGGTCGCGATCGACAACCTCAGCAGAGGTTATGGGTTCACGAGTCCTGCGCTGTTCCAGAACGCCAACAACACCACCTGCTACGGACCGAACACCACAAGCGGAACACTCAATCTGTCGGGCTTCTATCCCGCCACCAGCGGCAACGGGTCGACTCCTGGTTCAGCCTCCGTCAACTGCTCGGCCGACCCGGCCTCGGGCGTCAACGGGACCGCCGTGCCGATCACCGGCGCCAACCGCCCAGGTCAGGCGATCATGACGCTCGGCCGGATCACCGGCGAGGACGGGATCAACGTCAAAGCACTATCCGGCAACGCGTTTTCGGTGAAGGGCACTGTCAAGTCAAACTCGAACATCAACGTCTCGTCAGGGACCCTGCAGTCCAGCTCAGCCGTGACAGCGTCCGGCGCGTGCAGCGGGACGATCGTCAGCACCCCGGCCAAGAGCTGCAATACCGGATCCGCGCTGGTGGACCCCAACTATCCCTCCGAGCCGGCGCTGAGCTCACCCGCGAACGTGGTGCCGGCATACCAGGCCGTTCCGGCGGATGTCTCGGCGAGCTGCCCGGGCGGGGTGGTCACCTTCAAACCGGGCTACTACGACGACGCGATATCACTGACTGCCCTGATGACCGGCAATGGAGCCTGTGGCGGCAGCACCTGGTGGTTCAAACCTGGCACGTACTACTTCGACTTCCATAACAACACCGCCGACACGGATGTCTACCGCGGATCAGGCACTGGTGGCGCCAGCTCCGCCGACCAGTGGGGCATCAAGCGCGGCCACCTGGTGGCCGGCACACCTGCGGACGCCGATGGAAACGCCATAGCATCGCCTGGCGCTTCCCCGACGATCCCTGGTTCATGTCAGAACCCCATCAAGTCCACCAGCGCTCAGGGGGTCCAGTTCATCTTTGGTGGCGACAGCCAGCTCGCACTCGGCGGAGCGGCTGATGCCGAGATCTGCGGCACGTACAACGCCACACGGCCACCTATCGGCGTGTACGGCCTGAGGCCTGGCCTGGCGGCCACGACCACAGTGCTGACCGGTTCGGGATCTGGCGTCGATGCCGCTCTCAAGATGAGCGGGAGCGCGGTCTCCAGCGCCGGGTTGTTTGCGAACCCGACCAGAGTCATAGAGCAGGACAGCAGCCTGGCGACCTGGGCGAAAGCGACCGACCCCTCGGCAAGCTCGACGATCACCGTGTCGGGGTATGCTCCACCGTCCGCGATACCGGCCGGAAGCATCGTGAAGTCGGCGACCGTCCGGGTTCGACACGGCAACACAGCGAAGTATGTGGCAGCCGACGCGCTCACCGTCACCTTCACGCCGAAAGGGGTGGCAGGCTCGCCGGCAGCTTCGGCGATCACCCTCACCCCGAGCCGGCCCAACAGCACCAGCCTCGTCATCGACTCCTTCGTTGTCCAGGCGTTGGGTGATACTTCGGCCTTTGCCAAGTACGTGCACGACAACGGGTTCACAGGCGCGGACATGGCCTACGCAGCGACACTGACCCACATCGGAACCGAGAACCTCGACGCCATGCAGATTGACATCACCTACGTGACGCCGGCCTTCCGGAGCGAGGACATCGCGACCATCGGCTCGAACTGCATGAACGTTGTCTATCCGCGCAACGGATCGTGCGCTGTGCTGTCGACCTCCGCACTGTCCAGCTTCAGCGGTGCCTTCTACGTGCAGGGTACGACCTACACCCCTATCGCCGCCGTCGACCTGACGCTGAACAACGCCACCCAGCAGGTCCTGCGCTTCGGTGTCATCAGCCGGTCGCTCTGGATCACGGAGACCGGATCGTTCAGCTACACCGGTGCAGTGATCGAAGTTCCTGACGACACCTCCGGCGGTACCGGTATGCCGGTGGTCTTCCTGACGGTGTTCGTCTGTCCAGCAACGACGACATCTTCCTGCAGCACGGATCCTGGCGCCATCAAGATGTTGCGGGTCAAGGCGACGATGAGCGGCTCAGCGCCGCCCGCATCGATGACCATCCTCAGCTGGAGCAACCTCCGTTGAGCAGCCCTGCTCTGACGGATCGGTGATCGCATGGTCCCCATCGCGTTCTGGGCCGTCGTCGCCGGGATGTTCGGCCTGGCCGTGGGGTCATTTGTCAACGTCGTCATCTGCCGAGTCCCGGCCGGCGAGTCGGTGGTCAGCCCCTCGTCGAAGTGCCCGTCGTGCGGCGCGCCCATCCGCAACCGGCACAACATCCCGGTGTTCGGCTGGCTGCTGCTGCGCGGCCGGTGCTACGACTGCCACGCGCCGATCAGCCTGCGATATCCCCTGGTCGAAGCGGGCACCGGGCTGCTGTTCGCCGTGGTCACCTGGCGCCTGCTGGCCATCGACATGCCCTGGGCGCTGGCGGCATACCTGTACCTCGCCGCCGCGGGTGTTGCGCTGGCCGTGATCGACTTCGACGTGAAGCGGCTCCCGGACAAGATCGTGCTGCCGTCCTATGCCGTGGTCGCCGTACTGCTGACCATCGCCGCCGCCGGAGCGGGTGACTGGTGGCCGCTTGGCCGGGCCGCCCTCGGCGCCGCCGCGATGTTCACCTTCTACTTCGTGCTCGCCTTCGCGTATCCCGCGGGGATGGGCTTCGGTGACGTCAAGCTGGCCGGCGTGCTGGGCGCACTCATGGGCTACCTGTCGTGGACGGCGCTGGTCGTCGCGACATTCGGCGCCTTCCTGCTCGGTGCCATCGTCGGGGTCATCCTGATCGTGACGAGCAGCGGCGGACGCAAGACCGCGATCCCCTTCGGGCCGTTCATGATCACCGTCGCCCTGGTCACAGTTTTCGCCGGCGGCTGGCTTGCCGACGAGTACCTGCGACTCACGGGCCTCGGCTGACCGCCGGCATCCACCTTCTCCGGGAGCTACCTCTTGGGGCCGGCCGCAGGCGCCGGCCGGAGCAGCTCGATCAGCTCCTGCTGGGTTCCCACCCCCAGCTTGCCGAAGACCGAGGAGAGATGGTTGCGGATCGTTCCCTCGCTCAAGAACAGCTGCTTCGCGATCGAGGGAACCCTGTCGCCGGCCATCAGCCGGGTAACGATCTCGAGCTCGCGGCTGGACAGGCGCCTCAGGTCCACGTCACGTCGCACCGGTGCCGACGCGACAGCCTGCGACGTCATCGCCCCCCTGATCCCCCGGCTCAGGCGGGTGATCAGGTCAGCGACCGCGCGGTCGTCGGCGGGGCCGTGGGAGTCCTCTGTCAGCAGGGCGAAGGCACAGCTTGGCGCCGGGGTGAGCGGGAGCAGCACCAGCTGACAGGGCACAGGTGCGAGATCAGCGCCTACGACACCCACCCGCAGGGTCACCCCCTCATCGTGCTTCGACGTCTGGGCCAGTGCCAGCAGTACCTCGGCGATGTTCTCCGGCACGATCAGCGACAGGAAGGAGGTGCCGATGATCTTCTCCACGGAGTGGCCCAGGGACTCGTACACCTCACTGCTCAGGCGGTCAACCATGAGGCGGGCGTCGGTGGATCCGATCACCGGCGATGGGGCGTCGTCGTCCTTCCACGGCACAGAGGCTCTGCCGGTCGCGTCTTCCCTCAGCAGCACCGCAATTGCCATCCGCGTGGGCCCGGACTCGGGAACGGCGCTGATCCACAGACGACGCCGGTGCCCTGTCATCTTCAGCGATCGCAGGGTCTCGTACCCGGTGAGCCGGCCGGCCGCCAGCAACGGCATCGCCCCAGAGGGATCACCCTCGACAAAGTCCATCAGGCTGCGCCCGACGAGCGTCGGGGCGCGACGATCGAGCAGCTCCCGGGCGCTGGGACTCGCAGCCGCGATGACCTCCGTAGGGACCTCGATGGCCAGCATCGGAGCGTGGCTATGGGTCACGAGCTCCAGGACCTCGCTCATCCGAGACGTGGGAGCAGAATTCTCCACGAATGCAGCCCCCCTCCACGATGAAACACGCAACGGCACTGACAGACAGCCTGATTCAAGCCTAGCCCCGCGCACGCGAACCGTGAAGCACGTCGGGGAATCTGTGTCAGGCGGTTGTTGCCGGCGCCGGCCGCAGGACCTTCACCGAGATGCGCCGCTCCCCGGCCCGGCGGGCGCAGTGGTTACGCGCCGGGCATGCCGAGACGTCCAGCGCCCAGAGCCGCTCGCCCTCCTGCCCGTCAGCCTCATCCGCCTCCATCGCGTATCGCCGTCCACGGAAGGCGACGCTGCACAGCGGGTTCACCCCTGAGGTTGTAGAACCAGCCCGGGGTGCGCCGCTGACCATAGTTGGAGGCAACGAGGACCATACGATCCGCGTCCGGTACGCCGATGAGGGTCGGCGCACGCGGCTCCCCGGAGCGGGCCCCGACCACCGTCAGCTCAAAGACCAGCAGACCGGTGAGCACGGAGGTGACGCAGCGGTGGCCGCTGCTGCGTCGCAGTACCGGACCGTCGGGGTGGTGCAGCACGCGCGCAGACACCCACGCCATTGGCCGCATTCCCCCAGGTGCCGAAAGCCGCGTTGGGCCGCGTTGGGCCGGTCAAAGTGCGCACTCCGGCCGGCGCCGGCAGCCATCGGCGCAGCGTACCAACGCCCAGGTGCAATGCTGATGGACATGAAGACCATCGGGAACATCCTCTGGTTCTGCCTCGCCGGACTGTGGCTCGCGCTCGGCTACGCGTTCGCCGCCGTGATCATGACCCTGCTCATCGTCACCGCCCCGTTCGGCATCGCCTCGTGGAGGATGGCGACATACGTGATCTGGCCATTCGGCCGCTCGGTCGTCAACCGGCCGGGAGCGGGCGCCCCCAGCACGATCGGCAACATCCTGTGGTTCCTCCTGGCCGGCCTGTGGATCGCGATCGAACACGTCATCACCGGCGTGCTCCTGTGCCTCACGATCATCGGTATTCCTTTCGGGATCGTCTCCTTCCGGCTGGCCGGCCTTGCCCTGGCCCCTCTCGGCAAGGAGATCGTCAGGTCGGGGCAGGAGCCACCCGGGACCACCGTTGTTGCCAGGGCCTAGCCACCAGAAGGCATGCCTGACCACCAGAAGGCATGTCCAACAACCAGAAGGCATGGAATTAGGTGCACCCGCACTCGCCACAGGCTTCTCCCGGTGATCACAATGGTGAGCATGACCACGCACGAGCCACCCCAGACCCTCCCCCGCCGGGCAACCAGGCACGATGTGGCCTCGCTGGTCGATCTGCGTTCGACCATGTTCGCGGCGATGGGCTCCGACGTCGGCGACCACGCGGCAGCCTGGCGCGGGGCCGCCACGCTCTGGTTCGAGGGACAGCTCACCCGGCCACAACAGTTCGCGGGCTTCGTCGTCGATCACCCCGTCGATGGTGTCGTCGCCGCGGCACTCGGCATCTGTGACACCCGCGCTCCCAGTCCTCATGATCCGAGCGGGTCCCATGGGCACGTCTTCAACATCTGCACAGATCCGGCCCACCGCCGCCAGGGCTACGGCCAGGCGTGCCTGAACGCGTTGCTCACCTGGTTCCGCACGGACACGGAGGTCCGCGTCGTCGACCTCAACGCCACCCCGGAGGGCGCCGGGCTCTACACCTCGGAGGGCTTCGGCCAGCCGGCCTTTCCCACGTTGCGGCTCCGGCTTCAGCGATAGGCCAAGGTCCCGAAAACATACTTCCCGGTGGCGGGCTGGCGCCGCTTCATCAGCCCCACCATCGTCTGGCAGTGCCAACATCGCCGTCAGCAACGCTGAGCGGAAAGCGCTCGAAAGCGTCGGAAGCTATGGCTACCAGCTCAATCGGATTCTCGACTTCCTCGCCGTCCCGATCCGTGAGAACAAGGATCCGAAGGCGCCTCGCGCGGAGAAGCATCGCGGCGCACCGAGCAGGATCGCCGCGTGCTTGACGGCTGCTCGGCCTAGCAGAGACCACCGATCAAAACAGCCAAGACTGCCCGGAGGGGATAGCCCCTCCCGTCGGGACGATCAGGTGGCGCCCGAGAACGGGTCGTCCCCTTGCCAGCCCAAAGACCAGAACGTATGCCGCCACATGTAGCCACACGTCCCGCCCCAGCCCCAAGACCGGGACGTATGCCGCCACATGTAGCCAAACGTCTCCCGCCCGCCCCCCCACTCATGCTGTTCTATGTGCAGCATGAGTGCGGGGCGCCAGACGGTCCTTGGAAGGGGCCTCATCATCGAGGTCCCCGAGGCGGAGCCGGTCGTCAGCGAGCCTCGTTGGCGGTTGGACGGCAATGCCCGGCTGTGGATCCCGGCACACATCACCTGCTCTTCCCCTTCATGCCGCCCACCTCCATCGACGATGATGTCCTCCGACGGCTCGAACGCGTCTTCTCAACCGTGCCGGTGATGGAGCACAGTCTGGTCGGCACGGGCTGGTTCGGCGAAGACGTGCTGTGGCTCGCGCCCGAAGATGACGGCCCGTTTCGTTCACTCACCGACGCAGTTCCTCGGGAGCTTCCTGCCTACCCACCCTTCGACGGCCAGTTCGCAGACGTGGTCCCCCACCTGACGACCGCCGATCGACGCCCCCTCGATCAGATGCAGTCGGCAGAGCGTCTCGTTCTCAGGCAGCTATCGATCAGATGCCTGGCACGAGAGTTGTCCCTGGTGGTTCGACACGACTCCTCCGGCAGATGGACGCGCTCTGCCTCCTTCGCGCTCGGCAGTGCTTCTGCGAAGTGAGCTGGTTCAGCGCGAGGCGAAGATGGCCAGGCGAGGTCGAGGTGTGTGCCGTGCGCAGCTCAGCCTGCGGCGAAGATGGCCGGCAAGGTCGAGGCATGCGCGGTGCGCAGCTCAGCCAGCGGCAGAACGAACTGCCCCTGCACCTCCAGTACACCGGCCCCGTCCTCGACAACGCCGATCTCGGAATGGGGGAAGCCGCCGCTCACGCACAGATCGGCAAAGCGGACCTGCTCGCTGCGCGGCACGGCGACGATGGCGCGGCCGGCCGACTCGCTGAACAGCAGGGTGAAGGCATCCACACCGTCGCGCGCGCAGACCTGGTCAAGCCAGATCCTGGCGCCGACGCCGTTGCGTAGCGACGCTTCCGCCAGGGCGACTGCTAAGCCACCATCGGAGAGGTCGTGGGCAGCAGCGACCAGGCCCTGCCGTGAGGCGTTGACCAGGATCTCGCCGAGCCTGCGCTCGACGTCGAGGTCGACAGTCGGCGGCATACCACCGAGGTGGTCGTGGGCGACCTGGGTCCAGGCCGAGCCACCGAACTCGTCGGCAGTGGTGCCGAGCAGGTAGACGGCCTGACCGGGATCGCTCCAGCCCGAGGGCGTCCGGCGGGCCACATCGTCCATGACGCCGAGGACCGCGACAAGGGGGGTCGGATGGATCGCGACGTCGGCGGTCTGGTTGTACAGCGAGACGTTGCCGCCGGTCACCGGGATGCCGAGGGTCCGGCAGCCCTGCGAAAGGCCGCGCACGGCCTCGGCGAACTGCCACATCACGGCCGGGTCCTCGGGGGAGCCGAAGTTCAGGCAGTCCGAGACCGCAAGCGGGGCCGCGCCGGCAGTGGCGACGTTGCGGTACGCCTCGGCCAGGGCCAGCTGGGCTCCGGCGAACGGGTCGAGCTTGGCATAGCGGCTGTTGCAGTCGGTGGAGATCGCGACACCCCGGCCGGTCTCCTCGTCGACGCGCACCACCCCGGAGTCGTCGGGCATCGCCATGGCCGTGTTACCCATGACGTAGCGGTCGTACTGGTCGGTGATGAAGGTCTTGTCGCACAGGTTCGGCGAGGCCATCAGGGCCAGCAGCGCCGCCCGCAGCCCGGCACCGCCGGTCGGCCGGGCCAGGTGGTCAGAAACGTTGCCCTGCAGGGCATCCAGGTATGCCGGTCGCTGCATCGGGCGGTGGTAGACGGGGCCGTCGTGGGCCACCGACCGCGGCGGCACGTCGATGATCTGCTCGTCCCCCCAGAAGACCTCGAGGTTCTTGCCCTCGGTGACCTCGCCGACCACGGTCGCCTCGACGTCCCAGCGCTTCGTGATCGCCATGAACTCCTCGAGCTTGCCCGGCTCGACCACGGCCATCATCCGCTCCTGGGACTCCGACATGAGGATCTCCTCGACGCGCAGCGTGGCGTCGCGCAACGGGACCCGGTCGAGCCAGACCCGCATGCCGCCGTCACCGTTGGACGCGAGTTCGCTGGTCGCGCAGGACAGCCCGGCGCCGCCGAGGTCCTGGATGCCGTCGACCACGTGGGCGGCATACAGGTCCAGGCAGCACTCGATCAGGACCTTCTCGGCGAACGGGTCGCCGACCTGGACCGCCGGGCGCTTGGCCGGACCGTCAGCATCGAAGGTCTCGGACGCGAGCACCGAGACGCCGCCGATGCCGTCGCCGCCGGTCTTGGCCCCGAACAGGATGACCTTGTTGCCGACTCCTGAGGCCTTGGCCAGGTGGATGTCTTCGATCCGCATCTTGCCCACCGACAGGGCGTTCACCAGCGGGTTGCCCTGGTAGCAGGGGTCGAAGATGACCTCGCCACCGATGTTGGGCAGGCCGAGACAGTTCGCGTATCCGCCGACCCCGGCGACGATCCCCGGGAGCACCCGATGCGTGTCCGGATGGTCGGGGGCGCCGAAGCGCAGAGAGTCCATCACGGCAATCGGGCGCGCGCCCATCGACATGATGTCGCGGACGATTCCGCCGACGCCGGTGGCCGCACCCTGGTAGGGCTCGACGTAGGACGGGTGGTTGTGGCTCTCGACCTTGAAGGTCACCGCCCAGCCGTCCCCGATGTCCACGACACCGGCATTCTCGCCGATGCCGACCAAAAGCTTCTCGTTCATCTCGTCGGTGGTGTTCTCGCTGAACTGCGCCAGGTGGACCTTGGAGGACTTGTAAGAACAGTGCTCGGACCACATGACGGAGTACATGGCCAGCTCGGCGATGGTCGGGCGCCGTCCGAGGATCTCGCGGATGCGCTCGTACTCGTCAGCCTTCAGCCCGAGCTCGGACCAGGGCTGCTCGGTGTCGGGCGTGATCGAGGCATTCCCGACCGTGTCGATTGTGGGCTGGGTCGCCGAGGTCATGAGCTCACCACTGATTTCAGGACGGAGGTGAAGAATTTGAGACCATCCAGCGACGGGCCGTAGCCCTTCTCGATGGCGTGTTCCGGGTGCGGCATCAGGCCGACGACGTTGCCACGCTCGTTGGTCACCCCGGCGATGTCGCGGTAGGAGCCGTTGGGGTTGCGGCCGGCAAAGCGGTCGTACCTCACGGAGTCGGAGGTGTCCGGCCCGTCAATGAGATATCGGAAGGCGACCCGGCCCTCGCCCTCGATCTCGTCGAGCGTGCGGGTGTCGGCGACATACTGCCCGTCCTGGTTCTTCAGCACGATGGTGATCTCGTCCCCCTGGGTGAAGTCCGAGGTCCAGGCGGTCGTCGCGTTCTCGACCCGCAGCCGCTGGTCGCGGCAGATGAAGGTCCGATGGTCGTTCTGGATCATCGCGCCGGGCAGCAGGTGGGACTCGCACAGGATCTGGAAGCCGTTGCAGATCCCCAGCACCGGCAGACCGCCCCGGGCGGCCGGGATCAGCGTGGTCATCACCGGCGCGAACCGGGCGATGGCACCGGCGCGCAGGTAGTCGCCATACGAGAAGCCCCCGGGCAGGACCACCGCGTCAACCTCGCGCAGCGAGTCGTCACCGTGCCACAGCGAGACGGGGTCGCCACCGGCGACGCGGACAGCCCGGTGGGCGTCATGGTCATCCAGCGACCCCGGGAAGGTCACGACGCCGATCTTCATGCCAGCGGCTCCGCTACCTGCGACCCCGCGTCATTCGACTCCGCGCGGACGCCCACCACGTCCTCGATGACCGGGTTGGACAGCATCGTCTCGGCAGCCGAGCGAGCGGCGGCCAGCACCTCGTCGGTGACCTCGCCCTGGACGGTCAGCTCGAACCGTTTGCCCTGGCGAACATCGGTGAACTGGTTGAATCCGAGGCGCGGCAGAGCGCCGGCAACGGCCTGCCCCTGCGGGTCGAGAATCTCGGACTTGAGCATGACGTCGACGACGACAGTTCCCATGCGAGGTGCTCCTCTAAGGCGGGGGGCTGGTCAGACAGGTGGCTTGGACATCTGGAGTTTATGGGATCCTCGGGCGAGGGTTCGACCGGTCAGGGACTCGAAGGCCTCGAGGTACTTCGCCCGGGTGGCCTCGATGACG
>JACMPC010000096.1 GCA_014377705.1 Dermatophilaceae bacterium | reverse complement strand
TCCGGATGATCCGGCCGGTCCGTCGGGTCTGTCGATGATCGGTCCGCTGCCGGCGCCACTGCAGCGGCCGGCAACACCGCCAGCATCACCGGTCGGACCCGATCTGAACGGGCTCGTGCTGCTTGACCTTCCCGACTTCGACTCACTGGCAGGAGCGCATCGGGTTGAGGCCGACCGGGTGCTCGACCAGGTCGATGTCTTCATCTGGGTCACCGATCCCCAGAAGTATGCCGATGCGCGCCTGCATGAGGACTACATCGCCAGGCTCTCAGCGCACGACGCCGTCACCATCACGATCCTGAACCAGGCCGACCGGCTTGGTCCCGCAGGACTCGCAGCCTGTCGCGCCGACCTCATCCGGCTGCTGACCGCCGATGGTCTGGCCGACCCCGAGGTGATCGCCACGTCGGCCAGGGACGGCAGCGGGGTGGACGACCTGCTTCATCGGATGAGCGTCGTGGTCGCCGGACATCATGCGGCCGTGAAGCGTCTCGACTCCGACCTGCGTTCCGCGGCGACGGCTCTGCGCCCCGGTGTTGCCGACTCCGAGCCCACCCTTGACGGCTCCGCGGACGCGGAGCTGGTCGCTGCGCTTTCCCGGGCGGCCGGCATACCGGTGATTGTGGACGCCGTCGAGCGGGAATTCCGTCGTGAGACGGCGGTGGTCACCGGCTGGCCGGTGACCCGGTGGGTCAGCGCCTTGCGCCCCGACCCGCTCAGGCGGATCGGCCTGGGCAAGGACCGGCCAGAGCATGCCCGCGCGATCTCGCAGTCGGACGTGCGCTCGGTGCTCGGTCGGTCTTCCCTGCCGCCGGCAACCCCGGCAGCGCGCTCGGCCGTGGCGCTGAGCACCCGCACGCTGGGGGATCGAGCCGGCCGCGAGCTGCCGCAGGCCTGGACCGATGAGGTCACCGATGCAGCGATGCCGCCGGGGGCGGACCTCGCCGACGCCCTGGACCAGGCAGTCGTGAGCACCTCTCTGCGCGCTCGCGATCCCCGCTGGTGGACGCTCTGCGGGGTCTTGCAGTTCATCCTGGCGATAACCGCCGCGGTGGGCCTCGGCTGGCTCATCGTTCTGATGGTGCTCGGATGGCTTCAGTTGCCGACGGTCGGCACTCCCAGGCTCGGACCGCTGCCATACCCGTCCCTGCTGCTGGTCGGCGGCCTGCTCGCCGGCTATCTGATGTCGCTCCTGACACGGGCCCTCGGCCGTGTCTCCAGCAGGCGGCGTAAGGCACTGGTCGCTGGTCGCCTGCGCGAGTCGGTGCAGCAGGTGGTGCGCGAGCGGCTCATCTCCCCGGTCCAGGAGGTCCTGGACCGTCACCGGATGACCCGCGAGTACCTGGACCAGGCCCGCAAGCCTAGGGACCGTGCGGGGAACTGACCGCAAACCTAGGGACGGTGCCGGCGAACTGACCGCAAACCTAGGGACGGTGCCGGCGAACTGACCGCAAACCTGGGGACTGTGCCGGAATTCACCGTCAAACCTAGGGACTGTGCGCCGGATCAGTCTCTGTCCACATCTCTTCGCGACTGGTCCCATTGTCCACAGACGCGCCGTTCTCGCTGCCGGGGGCCGGTCGACATACGCATTGTTGAGCTCTCGCCGGTTGCGGCGGGTCAACGATGGAAGCGATGAGGTGATGACGATGAACGAGACCTACGTGACGGTCAGCGGGAATGTGGTCGGAGATCCTGTGGTGCGTGCGACGCGGGCGAATGTGCCCTTCGTGACATTCCGGGTGGCGTCGAACGTGCGCAGGGTGGACGTCAAGACCGGCGAGTACATCGACGCGGGCACGAACTTCGTGAACGTGACGGCATTCCGGGCTCTGGGCGTAAACCTGTCGAACTCGCTGAAGAAGGGCGAGCCGGTGATCGTCTACGGGCGGATGCGGATCAACCAGTGGGTCAATGGCGACCGCAGCGGGACCACGGTGGAGATCGACGCGTACAACGTCGGCCATGACCTGAACCGCGGCCAGACTCAGTTCCTCAAGGTTGCCAAGCCGCAGATCAACCAGAACGACAGGATGGCAGATCCAGAGGTGCAGGACGCGGCCGACCAGCTTGACCGTGACGCGGCGATGAGCGATGGCACCTTCCATGACGAAGATGACCCGGATGACGAGGCGCTCCCGGTGAGCTTCTCTGGTCCAGCCGTCGGGGGCATCGATGTGGCTGCCGCAGACACCGACGCGTACGAGTCCGTGGGCGCTAGCGGCCGTTAGGTGTTGCGCAGCCGCGGTTGACCGGCCCGCCCGCGTCGGGCCGGTCAGCCACGGCTCGCCCGGTAGCGCAGCTGAGTGACGCCTTCTGGCTCGTCGACCCTCTCCGCTCCAGCACGGTCGGGTCCGGGTCGAACCTATCGAACAGCCGCACAGGGATCCGGTCCGCTGTGGTCGTCGAAGCGCGAGTTAGGGTTCAACAGCTTGCGGCGGATAGCCTGACCCGCATGGCTGAGTTCATTTACACCATGACCAAAGCGCGCAAAGCACACGGCGACAAGGTCATCCTCGACGACGTGACGATGTCGTTCTACCCCGGCGCGAAGATCGGCGTGGTCGGCCCCAACGGCGCCGGCAAGTCGACCATCCTGAAGATCATGGCCGGGCTTGACCAGCCGTCCAACGGCGAGGCCCGGCTGTCGCCCGGGTATTCCGTGGGCATCCTGATGCAGGAACCGACCCTGAACGAAGACAAGACCGTGCTCGGCAACGTCGAGGAGGGCCTGGGCCAGATCAAGGCTGACGTCGACCGGTTCAATGCCATATCCGCCGAGATGGCCGAGCCGGACGCCGACTTCGACACGCTGATGGAGGAGATGGGCCAGCTCCAGGAGAAGATCGACGCCGCTGACGCTTGGGACCTGGACTCCCAGCTCGAGCAGGCCATGGACGCCCTGCGCTGCCCGCCCCCGGACGCGGACGTCTCGATCCTCTCCGGTGGTGAGCGTCGACGCGTGGCCCTGTGCAAGCTGCTGCTGCAGAAGCCCGACCTGCTGCTGCTCGACGAGCCCACCAACCACCTCGACGCCGAGAGCGTGCTCTGGCTAGAGCAGCACCTCGCGGCGTACCACGGCGCTGTACTGGCCGTCACCCACGATCGTTACTTCCTCGATCACGTGGCTCAGTGGATCGCCGAGATCGACCGCGGCCGCCTGTACCCCTACGAGGGCAACTACTCGACCTACCTGCAGAAGAAGAGCGAACGGCTCATCGTGCAGGGCAAGAAGGACGCCAAGCTCGCCAAGCGCCTGGTGGCAGAGCTCGAGTGGGTCCGTTCCAATGCCAAGGCCCGGGCGGTGAAGTCCAAGGCCCGGCTGACCCGCTACGAAGAGATGGCCGCCGAGGCCGACCGCACCCGCAAGCTCGACTTCGAGGAGATCCAGGTCCCGCCCGGCCCACGTCTGGGCAGCACGGTGATCGAGGTCAACAACCTGAAGAAGGGCTTTGAGGGGCGCGTCCTGATCGAGGACCTGTCCTTCACCCTGCCGCGCAACGGGATCGTGGGTGTCATCGGCGCCAACGGGGTCGGCAAGACCACGCTCTTCAAGACCATCGTCGGTCTCGAGACCCCGGACGAGGGCAACGTCAAGGTCGGCGAGACGGTCAAGATCTCGTACGTCGACCAGGGTCGCTCAGGCCTGGATCCGACCAAGAACCTGTGGGAGACGGTCTCGGAGGGCAACGACTACATTCAGGTCGGCCACGTGGAGATTCCATCGCGTGCCTACGTGTCCCAGTTCGGTTTCAAAGGCCCGGACCAGCAGAAGATGACCGGCGTGCTCTCCGGTGGTGAGCGCAACCGTCTCAACCTGGCGCTGACCCTCAAGGAGGGCGGCAACCTGCTGCTGCTCGATGAGCCCACCAACGACCTCGACGTCGAGACCCTGGGGTCGCTCGAGAACGCGCTTCTGGAGTTCCCGGGATGCGCCGTCGTGATCAGTCACGACCGGTGGTTCCTCGACCGCGTGGTGACGCACATCCTCGCCTACGAGGGCGATGACGAGAACCCGGGTAAGTGGTACTGGTTCGAGGGCAACTTCGAGGCGTACGAGGCGAACAAGGTCGAGCGTCTCGGTCCCGAGGCGTCTCGGCCGCACCGCGTGACCTATCGCAAGCTGACCCGCGGCTAGGGGTCGGCTAGGGGTCAGGCACGCACCAGCCGCAGTGCCAGGGCGCCATATGCCGCGCCGATGGTCTCGGGGGTGCGCCGGATACCTGGCTTGTACCACCGCGCGACGTCAATGGTCAGCGACTGCAGGGCCAGGGTCGTCATGGCAAGATCGGGCGCGTCAAAGTCGCCGGAGGCCACACCAGCCTGAAGCACGTCCCTGACGACCGCGTCGATCTGCTTGCGCAAAGTCATTACCTCGGCGCGGTGCTCGGGACTCAGGTGGGGGAACTCGTACTGCACGATCCGCGCCGTGCGGAACTGCTCGGCGTGCCAGCTCGCGAATGCCGAGACGATGGCGGCCAGCTGGGCCGGGGGAGTGTCAGCGCTCTTGCGGGCGGTCTCGACGACCTCGAGCGCGAGCACGTGCCCCCGCCGGCAGAGCTGGAAGAGCAGGTCCTGCTTGCTGGTGAAATGGACATAGACGCCGGCCGGGCTCATCTGCGCCCGGGCTGCGATGTCCCGGGTGCTCGTGGCGTGGAAACCCTTGTCCGCAAAGGCATCCACCGCGGCATCCATGAGGCGCTGGGCGGAGTCCCCGGAAGGCGGGCGGCTGGTGGCCGGCATCGACGCGATCATCTTGACAGCATGCCGCACCTGATCAAGACTAAGCAAGCGCTTAGTTATCGTGAGAAGCGACCTGGAGGATGACATGCCACGCAACCTGTACGGCGCCGACCACGAGTCCTTCCGGGAGACGGTCCGGGAGTTCGTCGACAGAAGTCTCAGGCCGCGCGCTCAGCAGTTCATCGACGCACGGTCCATCGATCGGGAGGTCTGGGTCGAGGCGGGCAAGCAGGGACTGCTCGGGCTGGAGGTCCCCGAGGTCCACGGCGGCTCCGGGGCGTGCGACTTCAGGTTCAATGCGGTCCTGGGCGAGGAGCTGTCCAAGTTCACCGCTGCGGCGTCCTCCTGCTTCGGTATCCACACCGACTGCGTGGCCCCGTACCTGGTGGATCTGGGCACCCCGGAGCAGAAGGAACGTTGGCTGCCCGGCTTCTGCTCCGGCGAGGTCATCACCGCCATCGCGATGACGGAGCCCAGCGGTGGCTCGGACCTCGCGGCGCTGAAGAGCACTGCCGTTCGCGACGGCGATGACTGGATCCTGAACGGCTCCAAGACCTTTATCACCAACGGCTACCAGGCTGACCTCGTGGTTGTCGCGGCCAGGACCTCGCCGGAGAAGGGCGCCAGGGGGATCACGCTGTTCGGCGTGGAGACCGGAATGCCCGGCTTCGAGCGGGGCCGCAAGCTGGACAAGGTTGGCCAGACAGAGTCTGACACCGCCGAGCTGTTCTTCACAGATGTGCGCGTCCCCGGGGCCAACGTCATCGGTGACGTCGACCGGGGCTTCATCGCGATGATGGAGCGACTCCCCCAGGAGCGGGTTGGCGGGGCCGTGTCCAACACCGCCCACGCGCAGCAGATCTTGGTTGAGACGATTGCCTATGTCAAGGAACGCAAGGCGTTTGGCCAGCCGATCGGCTCATTCCAGCACAACAAGTTCCTGATCGCCGAGCTGCAGACCAAGCTCGAGGTCACCCAGGCTTATGTCGATGACTGTGTCGAGGCGCACAACGAGCGCAAGCTCACGGCGGTTGACGCGGCCAAGGCCAAGTGGTGGTCGGCCGAGGTCCAGAACGAGGTGCTGGACGCCTGCGTGCAGCTCTACGGCGGCTACGGATACATGAACGAGTACCGCGTGGCGCGGGCATGGCGGGATGCCCGGGTGACCAAGATCTGGGCGGGGTCGAACGAGATCATGAAGGAGCTCATCGGTCGCGATCTCGGTCTGTGAACATCTGACAGGGCCCGCGTCTGGAGAAACAGAATCTGGGCAACGCGAGATCTGAGTGTATGAGCTCGGGCAACATGCGATCTCGGCGCAGGAGATCTGAGCAACCAAGGAGTGTCAGCCACGTGAGCATCACCCACGAGAACAAGGTCGCGATCGTCACCGGCGCCAGCCGGGGGATCGGTCTGGCCATCGCAAGGCGCCTGGTCGCCGACGGCGCTCGCGTCGTCATCACCGCCCGCGGGCCCGAGGCGCTGGCCGAGGCTGTCGAGGTCCTCGGTGGCCCGTCCCGCGCCCTGGCTTTCGCCGGCCACGCGGATGACCCCGAGCACCAGGGTGAGGTCGTTTCCGCCGCCCTGGACACGTTCGGGCGGATCGACTTCCTGGTCAACAACGCCGGTATCAACCCGTCATACGGGCCTATGCTGGAGACGGATATCGACGAGGCGCGCAAGATCCTCGAGGTCAATGTGCTCAGTGCCTTCAGCTGGACCCAGAAGGTCGTCAAGGCCGGGCTGGGCACCACCGAGGCGCCCGGCGGTGCGATCGTCAACGTCGCCTCGATCGCCGGGATGGCTGCCACCGGGCTGCTGGGCTGGTACGCCGTGAGCAAGGCCGCCCTGATCCACCTCACCACCGAGCTGGGCTACCAGCTGGGTCCGGACGTGCGGGTCAACGCGGTGGCCCCGGGCGTGGTCAAGACGGTGTTCGCCGAGGCCTTGTACGAAGGCCGTGAGGAGAAGATCGTCAAGCGGTATCCGCTCAAGCGTCTCGGCGTTCCCGAGGACATCTCCGGAACCGTCTCGTTCCTGCTCTCGGGTGACGCGTCCTGGATGACCGGCCGGACCCTCGTGATCGACGGTGGCGCCCTGCTGGCAGGTCCCATGTGAGCCCGCTCGATGACGTGAGCCCGCCCGACGAGAGGAACCTCATGGACACCGCGAGCCTCTTCGAGAACCAGGTCGTCGTCGTCACCGGCGGCGGCCGGGGGATTGGCGCTGCCTACGCCCGGATGTTTGCGGCCCGGGGCGCGAGGGTCGTGGTCAACGACCTGAACGGTGATGCGGCGCGTGAGAGCGCCGCGGCCGTCGGCGGCGTGGCCGTCCCCGGAGACGCCTCGACCGAGGCCGGCGTCGAGCATCTCATCCGCGCCGCGCGCGAGCTCGCCGGGCCGATCGACATCTACTGTGCCAACGCCGGGGTGGCCCGCGCCGGACTGATCGACATCCCCGAAAAGGCCTGGGAGCTCTCCTGGCAGGTCAACGTCATGGCCCACGTGCGGGCGTCCAGAGCGCTGATGCCGCAATGGGTCTTGCAGGGTCACGGAATGTTCGTGTCGACGGTCTCGGCGGCGGGGCTGCTGTCCATCCCTGGCGCCGCTCCGTATGCCGTGACCAAGCACGCAGCCTTCGCTTACGCCGAGTGGCTGGCGATGACCTACGCCGATGCCGGCCTGCGGGTGCATGCCGTGTGCCCGCAGGGCGTGCGCACCCAGATGCTGGAGGAATCGGGGCCGGCCGGCAAAGCGCTCATGGAGGAGTCGGCCATCGAGGCGGACGACGTCGCGACGGCGTTGTTGGCCGCAATCCTCACGGGCCAGTTCCTGGTCCTGCCACATCCCGAGGTCGGTGCCATGTATGCCGGCCGGGCGACTGATCCCGACCGCTGGCTGAAAGGCATGCGAAGGCAGGGCAAGTCCCTCCCTACGCAATGGATTCCGAAGGTGGCGCCACAGGACCACCCCGCACACCCTCCGCTTGTTGCCCCGAACTCACCGTTGTAGGCCGATCCAGCCCCCTGCCCGGTGGTTTCGGGGCAACAAGATGGGGGAGGGGGAACGGGGGTGAGGGTCGGAGGGGGGGAGGGGGTTAGTCCTTGGGGCCGCCGGCTACGTAGATGATCTGGCCTGAGACGTAGCCGGCCTCTTCGCTGGCCAGGAATGAGATCGTGGCGGCGATGTCGCCTGGCTGGCCCACCCGACCGACCGGGATCTGGGCCGCCGCGCTGATCAGGAAGTCCTCGAACGAGATCTTCATCCGTGCCGCAGTTGCCCGGGTCATCTCGGTGGCGATGAAGCCGGGCGCCACGGCGTTGGCGGTCACCCCGAACCGGCCCAGCTCGATCGCGAGGGTCTTGGTGAAGCCCTGGACGCCGGCCTTGGCCGCGGAGTAGTTGACCTGGCCGCGGTTGCCCTGCGCTGACGTGGAGGACAGGTTGATGATCCGGCCGTACCTGGCCGACGTCATATGCGCCTGCACTGCCTTGGTCATCAGGAAGGCGCCCCGCAGGTGCACGTTCATCACGGCGTCCCAGTCCTCCAGCGGCATCTTGAAGAGCAGGTTGTCGCGGATGATGCCCGCGTTGTTGACCAGGATCGTCGGGGCGCCGAGCTCGGCGGCGACCTGTTTCACGGCTGCGTCGACCCCGGCGGGGGAACTGACGTCCACTCCCACGGCGATGGCCCGCCCGCCAGCCGAGGTGATGGCCGATACCGTCTGCGCGCAGGAGGCTTCGTCGAGGTCCAGGACGGCTACCGCGTTCCCGTCCGTGGCTAGGCGCAGGGCGGTTGCGGCGCCAATGCCGCGGGCGGCCCCGGTGACGATCGCGGTCCGTTGGGCAGTGGTTTTCACAGATGCCTCCAAGGTGGTGAGGTGAGCTGATTTCTGGTTCCGGGTCATACTGGAGATCGCTGGCCGGGGGCTGAGATGCTGCCCATAGGTGGGGCTCCACCCCGGCACGGGCTCTGCGGATCACCTAGGTGAGGGCCTTGCGGCCGGCCGTTACCAGAGGCTCGACCATGTCCCCGATCTGGTTGAAGCCCGGGCCTACGGTCTGGCCGTTGGCGTAGCGGAAGTGGATGCCCTCGCAGATGACCGCGAGCTTGTAGTAGCCGAGGGCCGTGTACCAGGCCAGACCACTGACATCCAGCCCTGAGCGGTCGGCATACCGCTGGATAAGAGACTCCAGCGGCGGAAAGCCGTTGTGCGGGCCCATGCCGTCCGAGACGATGCCGGAGACCCCGGGGACGGGCGCCGCATAGACCGGCAGCAGTCCCAGGTCGCACAGCGGGTCGCCCAGGGTGGCCATCTCCCAGTCCAGCACCGCCCGGATCTCCTGGTCCGGCCCCACCAGGACGTTGTCGAGCCGGTAGTCACCGTGCACCACGCTGGCACGCTGGCTGTCCGGAACGCTGGTTGCCAGCTCGGCCGCCAGGTCGTCGAAGCCCGGCAGGTCGCGGGACCGGGACAGTTCCAGCTGCTGGGTCCAGCGGCGCACCTGACGCTGCAGGAATCCGTCAGGGTGGCCGAAGTCCCCCAGCCCCACCTCGATCGGGTCAACCTCGTGCAGGTCGGCCAGGGTGTCGATGAGCCGGTTGGCCAGGGTCGTTCTCTGTCGGTCGTCCAGCTTCTCCGTGTCGCTGGTCAGCCGCAGGATCGAGCCCTCGACATACTCCATGACATAGAACGGGGCGCCGATCACGGATGGGTCCTGGCACAGGGTGACCATCGCCGGAACGGGCACGGGGGTGTCCGCCAGCGCTGACATCACCCGGTACTCGCGGGCCATGTCGTGAGCGGTGACCAGGACGTGGCCGAGCGGCGGCCGGCGTAGCACCCAGTCGTGGGAGCCGTCGGTGATCCGGTAGGTCAGGTTGGACTTGCCCCCCTGGAAGAGCTCGGCCCGTATCCCCGGTCGCTCAGTGCGGTCGGGTCGCTCCGAGCCGTTCGGACTATCCGCGCCGTCTTGGACAGAGCCGAAGGGGGCCAGATAGCTCGTCAGCGCATCGAGGTCGAGTCCGTCCATGCCGCGAGCGTACTAAGCGATCGCTTAGCACGGAAGCCTGGTGCCTGTGGCGCACATCACGACCTGGCGCACATCACTACTCCTTGAGGCGCATCATGCCCTCCTGCGCGACGGTTGCGAGCAGGACGCCGTCCGAGCTGAACATCCGGGCCGCGGCCAGGCCTCGTCCGCCCGAGGCTGAGGGAGAGGACTGGGTGTACAGGATCCAGTCGTCAGCCCGGCCGGGGCGGTGGAACCACATGGCGTGGTCCAGACTGGCGACCCGCAGCCGGCGGTCGGACCAGGCCAGGCCGTGCTGGCGAAGGACCGGTTCGAGCAGCGAGTAGTCCGAGCAGTAGGCCAGGACCGCGGCGTTGACCAGCGGATCCTCCGGCATCGTGCCGACCGCCCTGAGCCAGACGCTCTGCTGGGAGGCGAGCTGGCGCCCCGGGCGGAGGTAGATGGCCCCCTCGACGTGGCGCAGGTCGATGGCCTTGTCCCTGGACCAGAAGTTGGCCTGGGGGTCGTCCATCCCGGCGAATACCTCGGCCAGGGTCTCCATCCGCTCGGGGTCCGGCGCCGCGGGCATGTGGTCCTGGTGGTCCAGTCCGGCGGCTTCGCTCTGGAAGGAGGCGATCATCGACATGATGGCCCGCCCGTTTTGGATTGCCTGCACCCGGCGAACCGAGAACGAGTGCCCGTCCCGCAGTCGCTCCACGGAGAAACGGATCCGGTGCCCTGCGTCTCCGGCGCGCAGGAAGTAGCCGTGCAACGAGTGGATCTGACGTGGGGCGCCTTCGAGGTCCTGCACGGTCCGGCCGGCGGCGATCACCGACTGGGCGAGGACCTGTCCCCCGAACACCCTGCCGTGGGGCATGGGCTGGCTGCGTCCGATGAAGATATCCCGGTCGGACTCGCCCAGGTCGAAGTCGGTCGTGCCGCCGTCGGCCTCCCTCATGGTGATGTGGGCCGAGCCGACCGGCTCGAGGTCGAGGACGTCGAGGAGGTCCTCAAGCGGGGAGAGGATGGCGCCGTTCTCAGGGGTGGTCACGCAGGAGACCATATCCGTACGGCTGCGATGATGACGCCATGAGCCAGCGCCCCTACCGTGTCGACGTCCCGCTTCGATGGTCCGACATGGATGCCTACGGGCACGTCAACAACGTCCAGTTCCTGCGCTATCTCGAGGACGCACGGGTGATCGGCTTCCAGGAGTGGTTCGGCCAGGATCGCAGTCTGCTCAGCGAGGGGGTGATAGTGGCCCGCCACGAGATCGAGTACCTCGCCCCGCTGGACTTCCGGCATGCGCCGATCAGCGTGGGCATGTGGGCGACCAAGGTCTCTGGCTCCAGCTTCAGCCTGGCCTACGAGGTGCGCGATCCCGCCGAGGTCGGCGTGGTGCTGTACGCGCGGGCCGAGACCATGCTCGTCGCCTATGACTTCGTGAGCGCGACCCCTCGCCGGCTGCGCCTGGACGAGCGGACGGTGCTGCAGGGTGTGTCCGGCGATCCGGTGCCCTTCCGCTGGCGCGAGCGGACCAGCTGATGGCCGACCTCCTGATGGCCGATCCCGAGACGCTCGCCGACCTGGCCACCTATGTCACGCGGGCCCGGTCCCTGGACACCGACGGCGCCATCCGGCTGCAGGCACAGGGGACGTCGCTCGCGGCCTATGTCGACGTGCTGCCGGGACGGGGCCCTTCCATGACCGGCGCGGTCATCGGCCTGAGGGTGATGGCCCTTGCCGAGCCAGCGGACCTGGACACCACCGTGTCGCTGGCCAGCGTGTCCGATCGCCTGGCGCGGGGCCGGACCTCTGCCCTCTCGATCCCGCCGACCACGGTCCAGGTCGGCTGGGCCGCCATCGGCCCGCCGAAGAGCGGGTGGGAGGTGGTCGGGGACCTCACCGCCGAAGAGCTGAGAACCGTTGCCACCCAGGGTATTGCCGAGATCACGCAGGGGGCTCCGGAGGGCTCGGGCGCGCAGGTCCTGGCCGCCCTCCGGCAGCGGGTCTGGGACCGTGACTCACTGACCACTCCGCCGGTGCCCTCGGGTGCCGCCTTCGCGGCCTACGCGCTGGGCTTCCTGACGCAGCAGAAGGCGCGGGTCTTCGCCCACGGTCGCTGGACCCGGCTGTCTACGGCGACGGGTCACGTCCTGGTGCGCTGACCACCGACCATCGCCAGGGCCGCGACACCCGCCAGGGACATCCAGATCAGAACGAACGCCGGGATGTCCGAGCCGCCGGGGTTGTGCATCGCGGCGAAGAGAGCCCCGGCTGCCGAGATCCCTAGGACGCTGCCCAGCACGTCGGCCACCTGCAGCGAGGACGAGGAGCGGCCGTGGTCGCTGATCGGCGAGAGGGCCAGTGAGAGCACCGCGGTCGAGGACATGGCCAGGCCCATGCCCAGTCCGGTCAGGACGTTGGCAGGCCCCATCAGGTAGTAGGGCCAGCCGAACTCGGCGATGGCAGCCAGCAGGAGCGTGCCCAGCGTCAGCGACGCGCCGCCGGCGATCACGAGCTCGGACCGGCGGTCGTGCAGCGCGTGCTGGCCCTGGATGAAGGAGCCGAACGACCATCCGAGCGCGCCCACCGTCAGCATGATGCCGGCGGTGGTCAGGCTCAGGCGCCGCTCGTTGACGAGCATGAGCGGGATGAACGTGATGGCGCCGTTGAAGGAGGCGGTCAGCAGGAACCGGGTCATCATCACCGCCGGCAGACCCCGGCACATCAGCAGCGTCCCGGCAGGAACGAGCCGCGGTGCGGTTGCCGCGATACCGACGAGTCCCAGCGCGGTCAGGGCGATCGGAAGTACCTGGGCAGCCCCGAGCTGGGCCGAGCCCCACTGCATGGCGCCGGCCGAGAGCGCCACCCCGAGACCGAGCAGCGCGAGGCGGCGGTGCCCTGACCGGTCGGCCGGGACGGGCTGGCCGGACGTTTGGCCGGACGGCAGGTCCCCCGTGACTGCCGGGCCGCCGGTGATCCGGGCTCGCTGGCTGCTGACCACGGCGAAGGTGACGGCGATGGGGGCGAGCACGATCAGGAAGACCCAGCGCCAGGACCACGTCGAGGTCAGCCATCCGGCGATCGGCGGGCCCAGCAGTGAGGGGAGCACCCACGCTGCCGAGATCCAGCTGAAGACCTTCGGGCGCAACGCATCCGGGTAGGCACCGCCGATCACGACATAGAGCGCGACCACGATCAGCCCGGCGCCCAGACCGGCGGTCAGCCGTCCGGCCAGCAGGACGGTGAAGGTCGGGGCCAGTCCCGCCATCGCCGAACCGGCCGCCATCAACAGCTGGCCGGCGATCAGCGAGGGGAGCGGGCCGTGACGGTCCGCCCACACGCCGGCCAGGACGATGCCGAGCAGCTCGGCGGTGAGCATGAACGAGAACGCGAGCCCGTAGGACCGGACCGCGTTCAGCTCGCTGGCCACGGCAGGCATCGCGGTCGAGATCGCCATGGACTCGAACGCGATGATGGTGACCAGTGCCAGCAGGGCGACCGTCAGCAGGCGGTAGCCGGGGCCCATAGGTCCCACAGGTCGCCCCTGGCACTTGTCTGGGCGGGTGGCGGCTGTCACTGCGTCAACGGTTCTCGGGCAACCATCAGCAGCCCGTCGACGCCCAGAGCGCACGGGATGCTGATGGAGGGCCGCGTTATGCGGTCAACCAGACGGTGGTGTCGGTGGGCACCAGTCCCTGCGGGGTCAGCGGACCACTGGACACCAGGCTCAGGGCGCCTCCGGGGACAGCCACCGGCTCCACTCCGAGGTTGGTGATGACCACGACGCGCGCGCCCGCGGCCGACTCGTTGACGAGGGCCACGACATCCTGGGAGTAGCCCGGCAGCAGGCTCAGCGAACCCGCTCCGAGACCGTGCGCGCGACGGATGGCCAGCAACGCGCGATACAGCTCGAGGGTCGTGCCCGGCACACCCGCCTGGCGGTCCACCGCAAGCCCGGCATAGGAAGCAGGCTGCGGCAGCCAGGTCTGGTCAGCAGGGCCGAAGCCGTATGACGGCCGGTCGGCCTCCCACGGCATCGGCACCCGGCAGCCGTCCCTACCCCGCTCGGTGTGACCGCTGCGCGCCCAGGTCGGGTCCTGCCTGACCTCGTCGGGCATGTCGGTGGAGTCCGGCAGCCCGAGCTCCTCGCCCTGGTACAGGTAGGACGATCCCGGCAGGGCAAGCATCAGGGCAGTGGCCGCGCGGGCCCGGCGCAAGCCGAGAGCAGCGTCCGGCAGCGGGTCTCCGATCCCGATTCCGTTGGGACGCTTGGCCCCCACGGGGAGTCCGAGCCGGGAGGCGTGACGTACGACGTCATGGTTGGACAGCACCCAGGTGGTCGGGGCTCCGACCGAGTCCGACGCCGCGAGCGACATGGTGACGGCGTCGCGCAGGTCGCCGGCCCGCCACTGCGCCTGCAGGAACGCGAAGTTGAACGCCTGGTGCATCTCGTCGTCGCGGACGTAGCGGGAGAGACGCTCGGGCGAGTCGACCCATGCCTCGGCGCACAGGATCCGGTCATTGTCGCCGGAGTAGCCAGCCGTGTCGATCGGGTTGTAGGAGTTGAGGATCCGGCGCCAGGCCAGGTAGACCTCGTGCACTCCGTCCTGGTCCCACATCGGTGGCTTCTTGCGGTGGTGGTCGTGCTCGAGACCGTCGGCGTCACCGAGGATGTGCAGCGGCTCGTCCCAGTCGGGCAGCCCCGCCTCCTTGATCAGGGCGTTGGCGACGTCCACCCGGAAGCCGTCGACGCCCCGGTCGAGCCAGAACCTCAGCACGTCCTCGAACTCGGCGCGGACCTGCGGGTTGTCCCAGTTGAAGTCGGGCTGCTTGGGGTCGAACAGGTGGAGGTACCACTGGCCGTCGGTTCCATCAGCGTTTTTGACCCGGGTCCAGGCTTGGCCACCGAAGACGCACAGCCAGTTGTTCGGCGGCAGGTCCCCGTCGGGGCCACGGCCGTCACGGAACCAGTAGCGCTCGCGCTCGGCGCTGCCCGGGCCGGCGGCCAGCGCCGCCTGGAACCACGCGTGCTCGTCTGAGGAGTGGTTCGGGACGAGGTCCACGATGACCTTCAGGCCGAGGTCGTGGGCGGTGGCCAGCAGGGTGTCGGCGTCGGCGAGCGTTCCGAAGATCGGGTCGATGTCGCGGTAGTCGGCCACGTCATATCCGGCGTCCGCCTGGGGCGAGACGTAGAACGGTGACAGCCAGACCGCGTCCACGCCGAGGTCGCGAAGGTAGGGGAGGCGGGAGGTGATGCCGGGCAGGTCCCCGACACCGTCGCCGTTGCCGTCCGCCCACGAGCGCGGGTAGATCTGGTAGATCACCGCGTGGCGCCACCAGGCAGGACTTGTGGCCGGGAGGGGTTCTGCCAGTGCTGCTGAGGGATCGGTCAGGGTCAGGTCGGGCAGGTCCGTGTCGATTGCAGTAGAGATTTCAGTCCTCCAGGGAGTTGACCATGGACTGTGCCGCCCGGTCGAGGTATTCACGCAGGATCAAATCGTTGGCTGGGGCAAGGTCGAGGGAGTCAACTGCCGCCATGATGTGCTTGAGCCACCGGTCGCGCTGGGTGGTGGTGATCTTGAACGGGGCGTGTCGCATCCGCAACCTGGGGTGGCCCCGGTCCTGCGAGTACGTCGTAGGACCACCCCAGTATTGCTCAAGGAACATCAGGAACCGCATCTCGGCCGGTCCGAGGTCGTCCTCCGGATACAACGCACGCAGCTCTGGGTCGCCGGCCACCCCTTCATAGAACCGCTGGGTGAGCCTGCGGAAGGTCTCGTGGCCTCCCACCTGGTCATAGAAGCTCTCGACGGTCACGGGACCAGTCTGGCAGCCTCAGCCGCGGGTACCCTGCCCGCTCTGTCCACCGGGCTCACCGACGGTGGGAGGCATGAGCTGTGGAGCGCGAATCCCGGCCGCGTCGAGAGCCGCCTTGACCCGCCCGCGGATCTCCCGGGAGACCGGGAAGTTCTCGTTCGGCGCGCACTTGGCGATGATCCGGATGGTGACCACACCGCCGGTCAGTGACTCGACTCCGGCGACCACGGGCTCCTCCAGGAGCCGCGCCTCCCACTCAGGGGCGGCATCCAGCTCGCGGGCGACCTCGCTGATCAGCGGCAGGACGACGTCCAGCTTCTCGTGGTGGCCGACCTGTATGTCCACTACCGCGGTCGACCAACCCTGGGACCGGTTGCCGACCCTGATGATCTCGCCGTTGCGGATGTACCAGACGATCCCGCTGGCGTCTCGCACCTTGGTCACCCGCAGCGTGACGTCCTCGACGGTGCCGATCGCCTCACCGGTGTCGATGACGTCGCCCACGCCGTACTGGTCCTCGAGCATCATGAAGATGCCGCTCAGGAAGTCCTTCACCAGGCTCTGGGCCCCGAAGCCGAGAGCGACCCCCACCACGCCGGCAGACGCCAGCAGCGGCCCCAGAGGCAGGCCGAGCGCCCCCATGACGGTCAGCAGCGCCATCGCGAAGATGACGAAGGTTGACGTGCTCTTGAGGATGGCGCCGGTGGTGGCCGCGCGCTGGGTGCTGCGGGCCTGGTTCGCCCCGGTGGCCTGGGCCAGGATGCGGCTGGCCCGGCGAGGGGTCTGGTTCTCGCGCCGGGCAGCCCGGGTCATGGCGTTCTCGACAATCTGGTCGATGGCACGGTGCAGCACCCAGCGAAGCACCACGGCCCCCACGAGGGTGCCGACGATTGTCAGGGCAGGGCCGATCAGCCACCCCCAGTCGGCGACGGCTTCCTTGGTCAGGTTGCTCAGGGCATCTCGGCCTGGCAGCAAGATTTGCGGGTCGGTGGTCAGAGGGTAGAACGACATGCCAACCATCCTCGCCAAAGGTGGGCCGCATCTAAAACGGCCACTCGTGAAACACTCGCTGCGTACCGCACCATGCTGACCGAACGCAACGGCCCGATCCCTGCTGCCCGAGAACCACCCCTGCCGAACACTGCCCTCCGAAAGAGTTGACGTGCCGAGTTCCGAACCATCGCCTGCACTCACCGAGCTCGCCCGCGTGTCCGGGGTGGCCACCGAGTACTGGGACTGGCAGGGCAACCAGGTCATTGTCAGCGCGCACACGATCTCAGCGGTGCTGACCGCTCTCGGCGTGGACACCTCCGATGAGGCTGCAGTCGCGAGCTCGCTGGACCAGGTGGCGGATCGGGCCTGGCGCCGGACCCTGCCCCCGATAGTCGTCTGCCGTCAGGGCTTGAGCAGGTGGGTGCCCGTGCACCTGTCCGACGGCGATCTGGTCCAGGTGTGGGCGGTCCTGGAGGATGGCGCGCGCCGGGAGATCCGTCAGGTCGACAACTACGTCAATCCTCGGGTCATCGACGGCGCTCGCACGGGGGAGGCGACCTTCGAGATCGCGGGTGACCTGCCGCTGGGCTGGCACACGCTGCACGCCCGGATCGGCGAGGAGACCTTCGCGTCCGACCTGGTGATCTCACCGGCCGTGCTGGCCCTGCCGCCCGCGCTGCGCCATCGGAGGGCCTGGGGCCTGCTGAGCCAGATCTACTCCGTCCGGTCCCGCCGGTCCTGGGGTATCGGCGACCTCGCCGACCTCGCCGACATGATGGCGTGGGCGGCGGCTGACCTGAGCGCGGACTTCGTCCTGGTGAACCCGCTGCACGCGGCGGAGCCGGTGGCTCCGATGGAGCCCTCGCCGTATCTGCCCACGTCAAGGCGTTTCGTCAACCCGATCTATATCCGGGTCGAGGACATCCCCGAGATGGGTTACCTGTCCTCGGCGGAGCGTCAGCTGATGGAGTGGCACGCGGATGATGCCCGGACCTTGAACGACGCGGACACCATCGACCGTGACGCGGTCTGGTCGGCCAAGGCCGCGGCACTGCGCACCGTCTTCAACCAGCCGCGTTCTTCCCGGCGCGAGCGGGCCTTCGCCGCCTTCTGTGACCGTGAGGGCCAGGGCCTGCTCGACTTCGCCACCTGGTGCGCCCTGGCCGAGAAGCACGGGCTGCCGTGGGGCGAGTGGCCCGAGGAGCTGCAGCACCCGGGCAGCCCCATGGTCGAGTCGTTGCGCGACCAGATCGGCGAGCAGGTGGAGTTCTATCGCTGGCTTCAGTGGATCGTCGACGAGCAGATCGCGGCTGTCCAGCGCCAGGCCAGGGAAGCCGGTATGTCGATCGGGGTCGTTCACGACCTCGCCGTGGGCGTCCATCCCGAGGGCGCCGACGCCTGGGGCCTGGCCGATGCCCTCGCGCGCAAGGTCACCGTCGGGGCACCGCCGGACCAGTACAACCAGCTCGGCCAGAACTGGAGCCAGCCGCCGTGGCGGCCGGACCGGCTCGAGGAGCTCGGCTACGCGCCGTACCGGGACATGCTGCGCGCTGTCCTGCGCCATGCCGGTGGCATCAGGATCGACCACGTCATCGGGCTCTTCCGGCTGTGGTGGGTGCCAGCGGGCCTGCCCGCCAGCGAGGGCACGTACGTCCGCTACGACCACGAGGCCCTGATCGGCATCCTCGCTCTCGAAGCGCATCGCGCGGGCGCGCTGGTGGTCGGCGAGGATCTCGGCGTGGTCGAGCCGTGGGTGCGGGACTACCTGCGCGAGCGAGGCATCCTCGGCACCTCGATCCTGTGGTTCGAGAAGGACTCACAGGGGAGGTCCCTGCCCGCCGAGGCCTATCGTGAGCTGTGCCTGGCCACGGTGACCACCCATGACCTGCCGCCGACCGCCGGCTACCTGGCCGGTGAGCACATCGACCTGCGGCACGATCTCGGTCTGCTCACCCGTCCCGTCGAGCAGGAGCGTCAGCTGGACGAGGCGGCTCGCCAGGAGGTCCTCGACATGCTCGTGGAGCGCGGGCTGCTCAAGCCGAGCGCCTCCGGGCCTGATGTCGTCGAGGCTCTGCACCGGTTCCTGTCCTGGACGCCAGCCAAGCTGCTGGGCGTTGCCGTTCCGGACCTGACCGGCGACCACCGGGTGATGAACCAGCCGGGAACGGACGAGGAGTACCCGAACTGGCGGATCCCGCTGGCCGGGGCAGACGGCAAGCCGGTCTTGCTGGAGGACCTGATGGCCTCGCGCTGGGCCCGCCGTCTGGCCCGCTGCGTCGCCCAACGCTGAGGCCTACACCCCACGCCGGACAGGGGCCAAACGCTCTGTGTAGGGGCGGGGCTGACCGCGGGAAGGCGAAGGATCGCGGTTGTCCGGGCAACCACCATCCTTCGCCTTCACCTTGGACGCGAGTCTTGTGTCAGGCTCCGTCGCGCTGCTGGGCTGCCAGGGCCCGGGTCACGCCGTCGCGGTTCTCCGACACGACCCGGCGCAGCGCAGCGGTGGCGTCGGGATTCGCGTCCAGCCAGGTCTGCGAGGCGTCCACCAGCCCACGGCTGGCCAGTGCCATCGGATAGAAGCCCTCGACCACGGACTCGGCGATCGCGTGGGTGCGCGAGGCCCACAGCGTGCTGAGCATGGCGTGGTACTTCTCGACATAGGGCGCCAGCAATACCGTGTCGTGCACCTTGACGAACCCCTGCGCGATGGCGTCGATCGTCTGGTTGGGCAGGCCCTCCTGCTCGATGACCTTGCGCCAGGCACTGGCCTTGGCCTCGATGGTGGGCAGGCTGGCCAGCGCCCGGGCTGCGCGCTCGCGACCCGTTGCGGTGTTGTCCGTCCGGAGCTCGAGCTCGATCTCGCTCTCGGCTGCGGCGCCGGCCGTGGCCAGGCTGGTGAGCAGGGTCCAGCGCATCTCGGTGTCGATCGCCAGGCCGTCGAGCTCGGCGGTGCCCTCCAGCAGCCGGCGCACCCAGATCACATCCTGGTCCCGCTGGGCATAGCCGGCGAACGCGCTGACCAGCTGGAGCTGCGCGTCGCTGCCGGGGGCGGCCGCGGTGGCCAGCTCACGCAGGCGTGCGGTCAGCGAGGCGAGATTCCCGGCGCGGTGTGCCGGGGCGACGTACAGCCTGGCTGCACCCTGCAGCTGGGCCAGCAGCACCCGCAGCAGAGTGGAGTCCCGCTCGCCGGGGAGGGTGCTCAGCACCAGGTCGCAGAAGTCGCGCGCCGACATCTGCGCGTCGCGGGTCATGTCCCAGGCCGCACCCAGCACCAGGGCGCGGGGCAGGCTGTCGGCGAACCCGCGCGGGTTGGCCAGAACCGTGGCCATCGAGCGTTCGTCGAGGCGGATCTTGGCGTAGGTCAGGTCGTCGTCGTTGACCAGCAGGAGGTCCGGCCGCTGCTGCCCGACCAGTGCCGGCACCTCCGTGCGCTCCCCGTCGATGTCCAGCTCGATCCGGTTGACCCGCTCGATCCGGTCGCCGGACGCGGAGTAGCTGCCGACCGCCAGCGTGTGCGGACGAAGGGTCGGGAACGCCTCGACGGCGGTCTGGGTGATCACGGCCGAGGTGATGGTGTCCTGGGCGTCGGTGGTGACCGCCAGGCTCAGCGTGTTCACGCCCGCGGTCTCCAGCCACAGCTTCGACCAGGCGTGCAGGTCCCGGCCGGAGGCCCGCACGAGGTGGTCCAGCAGCTCTGCCAGCGTGGTGTTCGACCAGGCGTGGGCGGAGAAGTACTCGCGAATCCCCGCCGTGAACGGCTCCCGGCCGACATAGGCCACGAGCTGCTTGAGCACCGAGGCTCCCTTGGCGTAGGTGATGCCGTCGAAGTTGACCTCGACGTCCTCAAGGTCCCGGATGTCGGCGACGATCGGGTGGGTCGAGGACAGCTGGTCCTGCTGGTAGGCCCAGGCCTTCTCGGCGGTGCCGAAGGTGGTCCAGGCGGTCTCCCACCGGGTTGCCTCGGCCTGGCACGTCGTCGAGGCCCACTCCGCGAAGGACTCGTTGAGCCACAGGTCGTTCCACCACTGCATGGTGACCAGGTTGCCGAACCACATGTGGGCCAGCTCATGCAGGATCGTCAGCGCCCGTCGCTCGATGATCGCCTCGGTGACCTTGGCCCGGAACACATACATCTCGTTGTAGGTCACCGCCCCGGCGTTCTCCATCGCGCCCATGTTGTATTCCGGGGTGAAGATCTGGTCGTACTTGGTGAACGGGTACGCGCAGTCGAACTCCTTCTCGTAGAAGGTGAATCCGCGCTTGGTGCAGTCGAAGATGTTCTCCGCGTCCAGGTGCGGTGACAGGGACTTGCGGCACAGGATGCCCAGGGGCACGGAGCCGTTGCGGGTCTGCACCTGGTCGCGCACCACGTCATACGGCCCGGCGATCAGCGCGGTGATGTAGCAGGACATGCTCGGTGTCGGCGCGAACCTCCAGGTTGCGCTGGGCACGGTTGCGGAAGCGCTGCCGGGGTCGCCGGCTACCACGTCGGTGACCGGAGCGGGTGCGGGGGTGGGCTCGTTGGAGACGACCTGCCAGTGTGCCGGCGCGGTGATCGTGAACGCGAAGGTGGCCTTGAGGTCGGGCTGCTCGAACACGGCGAACATGCGCCGGCAGTCGGCGACCTCGAACTGCGTGTACAGGTAGACCTCTTCATCGACCGGGTCGACGAAGCGGTGCAGGCCCTCGCCGGTGTTCATGTAGACGCCGGTCGCATCGATAATGAGGGTGTTGACGCCTGCCCTCAGCCCGGGGAGGTCGACCCGCACGCCGTCGAAGTGCGTTGCGGGGTCGAGCGACTCGCCGTTGAGGGTGATCTGCTCGACTGACGCCGCGATGAGGTCGATGAAGGTGCCGGCACCCTCCTGGAAGGATGTGAAGTCGACGGTGGACCGGGTCCGGAAGTTTGTGGTTCCGGTCGTGAGGTCGAGGGCCACGTCGTAGGTCGACACCGACAACAGGTCAGCGCGTTCGCGGGCTTCATCGCGAGTCAGGTTCTTGCCGGGCACGGGGTCATCTCCTGTGGGGACGCGTCATTGGGTCCTGTTCATCTTCACACGGCTGACCTGGACCGTGTCGGTCACCGTCATTCAACGGCGATCGCCGTGGCTGGCAGGATGGACCGCATGACTGCCAAGGCTTCCGTGGAGATGTGGTTCGACCCGATCTGCCCCTGGGTGTGGCTGACGTCGCGCTGGCTGATGGAAGTCGAGCAGGTGCGCGACGTTGAGGTCACCTGGTCGGTGATGAGCCTGGCCGTCCTCAACGAGGGCCGGGAGATGTCTGCCGAGTATGTCGCCAGGATGGAGCGCGCCTGGGGCCCGGTCCGGGTCATCGTCGGCGCCGGTCGCGATCACGGGCCCGAGGTCGTCAAGCCGCTCTTCGACGCGATGGGCACGCGGATCCACCTCGGAGGCGAGGAGGACTACCTCCAGGTCATCGCCGCGGCTCTGAAGCAGGTCGGCCTGCCGGCGGAGCTGCTGCGATACGCCACCTCCGGCGAGGTCGATGACGAGGTGCGGGCCAGTCATCACCGTGCCATCGCCCTGGTGGGCGAGGAGGTCGGCACGCCCGTGATCGCGATAGATGGGTCCGCCTTCTTCGGGCCGGTGGTCACCCCCGCGCCCAGAGGTGAGGCGGCCGGCAGGCTCTGGGACGGTTGGGTGCTGATGAGCGGCACGCCGGGGTTCTTCGAGCTCAAACGGACTCGCAGCGCGAGCCCCGACTTCAGCTGATCCCTCCGTTCCTCCTCTTTTCCTTCCGTTCTTCTGTTCTTCTGTTCTTCTGTTCTTCCAGCCTGTTGCTCAACTTGAGGAGCCCCACCCATGCGCGTTCATATCGGCGGCGACCACGCGGCATACGACCTGAAGTGCACCCTGGTGACCTTCCTGCAGGCAAAGGGGTATGACGTGATCGACCACGGGCCCGAGTACCTCGACCCGCAGGACGACTATCCGGTGGCGGTGCTGCGTGCCGCGGAGGCCGTGTCCGGTGACCTCGGAGCCTTCGGCATCGTGCTGGGCGGGTCTGGCAACGGCGAGCAGATGGCGGCGAACAAGGTCCGGGGGATCCGGGCCGCGCTGGCGTACAACGTCGAGCTCGCCGAGCTGGCGCGGACCCACAACAACGCCCAGGTCCTGTCGATCGGTTCACGGATGAACACGGACGACGAGGCCCGGGCAATGGTCGAGGCCTTCCTGACGACGGCCTTCAGCGGTGACGACCGGCATGCCCGGCGCCTGGCGATGGTCGAGCGCTACGAGGAGAACGGTGAGCTGCCGCCGGTCCCGGCGGCGGAGGGCTAGAAGCCAGCCGGACCGGGCGAGCGGGCGCGCACGGGGTGTCAGGGCCTGTTCCCGGGGTTTTCAGGGCGCACGAAGTACAGTGCGAACCGTGACCATACGTGCGCGACGGTTCGGCCGTCGGCGCAGCCCCAGAAGGCACCGTCTGTCCGGGCGGTTCAGCGGCATCGTGCAGGGCTCTCCGCTGGTCGACTCGCTGGTACTGATCCTGGTGTCCGCCGGGCTGGCCCTGGTGATCGTGCGCTGGCCAGATCAGGTGCCGTGGACGTCTTTCATCCCCCTGCTCGTTCTGGGCGGGCTGTTCCTGCCGCCGAGGTGGTTCGTCCTCGTCCTGCTGGCCACCGCCGGCCTGCTCACGTGTGCGGCGTGGTTCCTGCGGGGGGACGCCCCCCTCCTGTCCGGCTCCATCGTCGTGACGGTCCTGGTGGCGGCCATCATCACGGTACTGGCGTTCTCCCGAGCCAGGCTTGGTGTCCAGGGGACTCTGGCGGAGTCGATGCTGGTGGATCTGCGGGACCAGATCCGGGTCCAGGGCGAGCTGCCGGCACTGCCTGGTCCCTGGCATGCGGAGGTCGATGTCGAGTCGGCCTACGGCGCGCCGTTCTCCGGCGACTTCGCGGTGGCCAAGCTCTCGGATACCGGGGACCAGCTTGAGATAGCCCTGGTGGACATCTCGGGCAAGGGCCTGGAGGCCGGGACCCGGGCGCTGCTCCTGTCGGGGGCCTTCGGCAGCCTGCTGGGTGCGATTGCCAGCGATAGCCTGCTGGGTGCGGCGAACTCCTATCTGCTGCGGCAGAACTGGGACGAGGGGTTCGCCACGGCGATCCACGTGGCGCTGGAGCTGGATACCGGCCGGTTCTCCGTGGGCGGGGCCGGGCACCCGCCGGCGGTGAAGTTCTGGGCAGGCTCCGGCCAGTGGCAGGTTCTGAATGCACAGAACGGTCCGCTGCTCGGCGTCCTGCGGGGTCCGGACTTCCCGCGTTCGCAGGGTCAGCTGTGCCGTGGTGATGCGTTGCTGCTCTACACCGACGGGGTCATCGAGACCCGGAACCGTGACCTGACGGTGGGCATCGACCGGATGCTGGGAGCAGCGGAGCGCCTGGTGCCTCAGGGTTTTTCCGGTGGGGCATCACGGATCTGCGCCGCCTCGCTGGCCGGACAGACCGACGACAGGGCCGTGGTGCTGATCTGGCGAAGCTGAACGTTCGAGCTGGCTCAGACGTCGGCAACCGGGGCGGGCGGACCGGGCGCAAGGTCATCATTGACGACGCGGGGAAGACGAGGCTCTGCTGACATGGCCGGTCCAAGAGCCGCGATTCCGTGCCAGTCCCGCCAGGTGAACGCCCGTCAACAGGTGGACGATATTGCTATGGCCGGGCAGGACTTCCCAGCGCCGGGCAGCACAGGTGTCGGGGACCCATGGCAGGCGACGTTGGTCCCGCCCGGTGGCACATCTTCCCGTGTTAACCTACGGTATCGTAGGTTACGTTTCCGTAAGATGGAGGTTCTGCCCATGCCGGTGTCGCCCAGCACTCGCCCGACCGCCGTTTCCCCAGCCCTTGACACCCGTCTGCCGGTGGTCATCCAGGGTGGGATGGGTGTGGCCGTCTCCTCGTGGCAGCTGGCGCGGTCGGTGGCGCAGGCGGGCCAGCTCGGCGTGGTCTCGGGCACCGCCCTGGACGTGGTGATCGCCCGCCGACTGCAGGACGGCGACGAGGGTGGCGATGTCCGGCGAGCCCTGGAGCAGTTCCCGGTTCCGGCGATGGCGCAGCGGATGCTGAGCCGGTACTTCATCGAGGACGGGCGGGCTCCCGGGCAGCCGTACCACCCCGTCCCCAAACTGGGCGTGACCACCTCCGTGGAGGGTCTGGAGCTCTCGATCGTGGCCAACTACGCCGAGGTGTGGCTGGCCAAGGAGGGCCATGACGGCCTGGTGGGGATCAACTTCCTGGAGAAGCTCCAGATGGCCACGCCGAGTGCCGCGTACGGCGCGATGCTGGGCGGCGTCGATTTTGTGCTGATGGGGGCGGGCATCCCCGCGGAGATCCCTCAGCTGCTGAACAAGCTGGCACTGCACCAGGCGTGCTCGCTGGACCTGGACGTTGCCGGCGCCACGATCGACTACGCCGTCGGCCTGGATCCCGAAGCCCTCACCGGGGGCGGGCTCGCTCCTCTGCTGCGGCCTAGGTTCCTGGCCATCGTGTCCGCCCACGTGCTGGCCGCCTACCTGGCCCGGGACGACTCGACCCGTCCGGACGGCTTCGTCGTCGAGGGTCCCCGGGCCGGCGGGCACAACGCCCCCGCGCGTGGGCGTCCGGTGCTGGACGACGACGGGCAGCCGGTGTTCGGTCCTCGTGACGAAGCGGACCTGGCCAAGGTTGCCGCGGTCGGGCTGCCGTTCTGGCTGGCCGGCGGGTACTCCACCGCTGCCCAGGTCGCCCAGGCTCGCGAGGCCGGTGCCGCAGGGGTTCAGGTGGGCACGCTGTTCGCGCTGTGTGAGGAGTCCGGGCTCGATCCCGCCATCCGCAAGGAGCTGATCAGCGACCTGGGCGCCGGAGCGCTCAAGGTCCGCACCGACCCGCTGGCCTCACCCACCGGCTTCCCGTTCAAGGTCGCCACCGTGCCGGGGACCATGTCCGAGGCGGACGTGTATGCCGCCCGGCCGCGGCTGTGCGACCTGAGCTACCTTCGCACCGCCTATGAGCGTGAACCGGGCAACCTCGGCTACCGCTGTCCGGCCGAGCCGGTGCACATGTACCTCAAGAAGGGCGGTGACCTCGAGGCCACCGTCGGGCGCAAGTGCCTGTGCAACGGACTGACGGCCGGTGTCGGGCTGGGCCAGGATCGCCGGGACGGCTACAGCGAGCCGCCGATCGTCACGCTGGGTGCGGACCTGGAAGGCGTGGCCCAGATGCTGGCGGAGATGCCCGGTGGGTGGACCGCGGTCGAGGCCGTCGACCACCTTCTGGGCAGATAAGCCACCCGGTATCCAGCCGCCGGGCCGTCCCCGCACTGTGGCAGGCGCTGGAGATCCAGCTGCCGAACGCGAAGGGCCGTTCCCTGTTTCTTGCAGGTGAGAGGCCCTTCGCGTGGTGGAGCGGGCGACGAGAATCGAACTCGCGTGGTCAGTTTGGAAAACTGAGGCTCTACCATTGAGCTACGCCCGCATACTGCGCCCCGTGTAACGCAGGACGTTGCGAGGCGTTAGCCTAATGCCCGCTGTCCTTCGTTCGCGAACCCGGCCCCCGCGCGCAGCGGGTCCAGGGCCGCGGCAGGGGACCGGCGGGCTGTGGCGCAGCTTGGTAGCGCGCTTCGTTTGGGACGAAGATGTCGCAGGTTCAAATCCTGTCAGCCCGACAGAACCATCGTCAGAGCCCGCCCGAACCCGGGGCCTTGGCGTGTCGCTGGAGCAGGTCCGTTCGGTTGGTGGCGGTCCCGTCGGGTCTGCCCGTTGGGACCACCACCGCGCAGCCCTTAGCATGGTCAGGGGTCTCGGCTCGTTTGCCGGGTCCCTCGATGTCAATCCGCCCCCCCACGATTCTGGAGTGCCCCGTAGTGAAGAGTGCCGTCGAGACCCTCAACCCCACCCGGGTCAAGCTGACTGTCGAGGTCCCCTTCGACGAGCTCAAGCCGAGCCTCGATGCGGCCTACAAGACGATCGGCTCGCAGATCAACGTCCCCGGCTTCCGTGCCGGCAAGGTCCCGGCCCGGATCATCGACCAGCGGGTCGGCCGTGGCGCGGTGCTGCAGGAGGCCGTCAACGACGCCCTGCCGCGCTTCTACGGCCAGGCCGTCGAGGAGAACAAGATCCGCCCCCTCGGCCAGCCCGAGGTCGACGTGACCGAGGTGCCGGCCGAGGAGGGCCAGGACCTGAAGTTCACCATCGAGGTCGACGTCCGTCCTGAGCTCGTCCTTCCCGACTACGACGGTATGCCGATCGAGGTCGATGTCGTTGATGCAGAGGCCATGGCTGCGGACGTCGAGGTGCGGATGACTGCGCTGCGCCAGCGCTTCGGGACCCTGACCGGGGTCGAGCGCATCGCCGCCACCGGTGACTTCGTGTCCATCGACCTGGTCGCCTCGATCGGCGAGGAGGAGATCGACTCCGCCAAGGGCATCTCGTACGAGATCGGCACCGGCAACATGATCGACGGTCTGGACGACGCGCTCGTGGGGATGGCCGCGCAGGAGAGCAAGGTCTTCAACGCACCGCTGTCCGGAGGCGAGCACGAGGGCAAGGACGCCGAGATCAATGTGACCGTGCAGTCGGTCAAGGAGCGCGTCCTGCCCGAGCTCGACGACGACTTCGCCCAGCTCGCCTCGGAGTTCGACACCCTCGAGGAGCTCCGCGCCGACATCGAGGCCCAGGCCGAGCGTGGCAAGAAGATGGAGCAGGGCGTTCAGGCCCGGGACAAGGTCTTGGAGCACCTGCTGGCGAACACCGAGATCCCGGTCCCTGATGCGCTGGTCGAGGCTGAGGTGACCCAGCACCTGGAAGGCGAGAGCCGCCTCGAGGACGACGAGCACCGCGCCGAGGTTGCCGAAAACACCCGCACCGCCATGCGCTCGCAGTTCCTGCTCGACGCGATCGCCGAGAAGGAGCAGGTCAGCGTCGGCCAGCCGGAGCTCATCGAGTACCTGGTCATGTCCGCCCAGCAGTACGGCATGGAGCCCAACGACTTCGCCAAGGCAGTCGACGAGGGTGGCCAGATCCCCGCGATGGTGGCCGAGGTCGCCCGTCGCAAGGCCCTTGCCGCAGTCCTGGAGAAGGCCGCCATCGTGGACACCGCCGGCACGAGGATCGACCTCAACGACCTCGACGTCGGCGCCGACGCGCTGGGCTACGACGAGGGTGCCGATGACCACGAGGGTCACGACCACGAGGGTCACGACCACGAGGGTCACGACCACGAGGGTCACGACCACGAGGTTGTTGAGTCTGAGGTTGTCGAGTCCGGCATTGTTGTCGAGTCCGAGGTCGTCGAGGTCAACGATCAAGACAAGGCCTGATCCTGCTGTTCGGCTGGGCGCGTCGCCGACCTGACCCGTGGCCACCCCGTGGTCACCATGCATCACCCGTATGCCGTCCGCTCACCCGAGCGGGCGGCATACGTCGTTGTGCTGACTGTCTGATGGAAACGTGGTTGACGCAGCAGGCACATGCGTGGTTTTCGCTGCCCTCAGGCACATTCGGCTTGGGCCCCTTGTGCGCTCATGGCGAACAACGGCCGATCCGGGGACTTCCCCGCCGGGGTCTGGCGTTAGGGTCAACGACAGGGCGACAGGGCCAGGGGTCCGAGATTCAGCCAGACAGATCGAGACAGATGGAGACAAAGGTGAGCCACAGCAGCGAGGTCATCGGAGCCGCCAATGGACAGATGGCAGGCTTGGACGACCACATCTACAACCGCTTGCTCAAGGAGCGGATCATCTTCCTCGGTTCCGAGGTGCGCGATGAGAATGCCAACGCCATCTGCGCGCAGCTGCTGCTTCTGGCCGCAGAGGACCCGCAGAAGGACATCTGGCTCTACATCAACTCGCCCGGCGGCTCGGTGACCGCTGGCATGGCCATCTTCGACACCATGCAGTGGGTGCCCAACGACGTGGCCACGGTCGCGATGGGTCTGGCGGCCAGCATGGGCCAGTTCCTGCTCAGCGCCGGCGCTGCGGGCAAGCGCTACGCCACCCCGCACGCCAGGGTGATGATGCACCAGCCCTCCGGCGGCATCGGCGGCACCGCCTCGGACATCAAGATCCAGGCTCAGCAGATGCTGCACATCAAGAAGCAGATGGCCGAGCTCATCGCCCAGCACACCGGCCAGACCCTCGAGCAGATCGAGACGGACTCCGACCGCGACCGCTGGTTCACCGCCGAGGAGGCCATGGGATACGGCTTCGTCGACCACGTCTACACCAGCTCCGGCCAGGCCCCCGGTGGCGCTGGCCCCCTCGCCTGACCCCCCGCCGTACAAGGTTTGGAGCAACAGTGATCAACCAGATCAACCAGATCAACAGCCCGTATGGCGGCCTGCAGGTTCCCGTGCCTTCCAGCCGCTACATCCTCCCCCAGTTCGAGGAGCGTACGTCCTACGGGATGAAGCGCACCGACCCCTATACCAAGCTGTTCGAGGACCGGATCATCTTCCTCGGCGTGCAGATCGACGACGCGTCCGCGGACGACATCATCGCCCAGCTGGTGGTGCTGGAGAGCCAGGACCCGGACCGCGACATCCTGATGTACATCAACTCACCGGGTGGTTCGTTCACCGCGATGACGGCGATCTACGACACCATGCAGTACGTCCGGCCCGACATCCAGACGTTCGTCATCGGCCAGGCGGCCTCCGCGGCGGCCCTGCTGCTCGGCGCCGGGGCGCCCGGCAAGCGCTTCGCCCTGCCGAACGCCCGGATCCTGATCCATCAGCCGGCGATGGAGGGGCTCGGTGGCATGGCCAGCGACCTGGAGATCCAGGCCAACGAGGTGCTGCGGATGCGCACCTGGCTGGAAGAGACCCTGGCCCATCACACCGGCCGCAGCGTGGAACAGATCGAGAAGGACATCGAGCGGGACAAGATCCTCTCCGCGGCCCAGGCCCAGGAGTACGGACTGATCGATGAGGTGCTCGTCAGCCGCAAGGCGTCCAGCGACTCCTGAGCAAGGGTGGTCGGAGTTTGTCCGCTCTGCGCGAAACAGCAGCCCCGACCACCCGACACCGGCGTTCAATGAGAGCGCCGGCGTTCGCAAGCAGATAGCGTCTTCGCAGAGTCAGCCGTGACAACCAGAGCCGATGACCTCATCGCCGGCAATGTGAACATGTGGGATCAGGACCGACTGGAAGGATCACCTCGTGGCACGCATCGGAGACGGTGGCGACCTGCTGAAGTGCTCGTTCTGTGGCAAGAGCCAGAAGCAGGTGAAGAAGCTCATCGCCGGGCCCGGCGTGTACATCTGCGACGAGTGCATCGACCTGTGCAACGAGATCATCGAGGAGGAGCTGGCCGAGACCTCCGAGCTGGGGCTCGACGAGCTGCCCAAGCCCCGGGAGATCTACGACTTCCTCCAGCAGTTCGTGATCGGCCAGGACCCGGCCAAGCGGGCGCTGGCGGTGGCGGTCTACAACCACTACAAACGGATCCAGGCAGGCGAGACCGCCAGCAAGAAGGACGCTGAGGTCGTTGACATCTCCAAGTCGAACATCCTGCTGATCGGCCCTACCGGCTGTGGCAAGACCTATCTCGCCCAGACCCTGGCCCGGATGCTCAACGTCCCGTTCGCCATCGCCGATGCCACCGCCCTGACCGAGGCCGGCTATGTCGGTGAGGATGTCGAGAACATCCTGCTCAAGCTGATCCAGGCCGCGGACTTCGACGTCAAGAAGGCCGAGACCGGCATCATCTACATCGACGAGATCGACAAGATCGCCCGCAAGAGCGAGAACCCGTCGATCACCCGCGACGTGTCCGGCGAGGGCGTGCAGCAGGCGCTGCTGAAGATCCTTGAGGGCACGACCGCCTCGGTGCCACCCCAGGGCGGGCGTAAGCACCCGCACCAGGAGTTCATCCAGATCGACACGACCAACGTGCTCTTCATCGTCGGTGGCGCCTTCGCCGGTCTGGAGAAGCTGATCGAGTCGCGTTCAGGCCAGAAGGGCCTGGGTTTCGGCTCGCAGCTGCACACCGCCAAGGCGGTGGGTGAGCGCTATGGCGACGTCATGCCCGAGGACCTGATGAAGTTCGGGCTGATCCCGGAGTTCATCGGCCGCCTGCCGGTCATCACCACGGTCTCGCCGCTGGACCGCGACGCGCTGGTGCGCATCCTGACCGAGCCGCGCAACGCCCTGATCAAGCAGTACAAGCGGATGTTCGAGATTGACGGGGTCGAGCTCGAGTTCACCCCCGAGGCGGTCGAGGCAGTGGCTGACCAGGCGTTGCTGCGCAGCATGGGCGCGCGGGGCCTGCGGGCGATCATCGAGGAGGTGCTCCTGCCGGTGATGTTTGACGTGCCCAGCGAGGAGGACATCGCCCGCGTGGTGATCACCCGCGAGGCGGTCCTGGACAACGTCAACCCGACGATCGTTCGCCGGACCGCCGCCGCGCCGCGCGCCAAGCGTGCGCCACGCAAGGAATCCGCCTAAAGTCCTGTCGTGCCCGCAGGAGTCCCGTTCCACCTCGGCCGAGGCGACACCGGTCCGGTCCAGCAGAGTCCTGTCACCTGCGGGTCCGCGTCCCTGACCGTTGCCAGGATGCTGGTCAGTCCTGAGTTCGCGGGCTGGGTCGTCGACGGCATCGACCCCAAGGGCGGTCCGACCGACTCCCGTTCGCAGTCCGACCGGTTCGCGGAGTACGAACGCACCGTGATGAGCCGGACCAATGGCTTGCACGCCGCTGACGGCAGCCTGAACCTCCCGTGGCCACATTCGCTGGGCACCCCGCCGTGGGGCGCGGAGAAAGAGCTGGGACGCGCAGCGGCGACCCAGAGCGCCGACTATGCGATGCGGGTGGTCGGGTTCAGCTCAGGTACAGCGCTGCGAGAGGCGCACCAAACTCTGCTGGGCCAGGTTCGCGAGGGGTTGCCGGCGTTGCTGTACATCGGAAACACGTGGATGCCCCGGCACGTCACCCTGGTGCTCCCAGGCAACCGCCCGTCCGGCGACGGCCCGGCGGGCGACAGGCCCACCGGCGACGGCCCGGATGGCGATGGCGTGCTGGACGTCTACGACCCGGCGTCGGGTTCGGTGACCACTCTCGATCCGGATCGCTTCGCCACCCGGACGCTCGGCATAGCAGGCTGGAACGTCCCCTGGATCACCGTCCACCCCCGCTGATCCCGTTCCCGTTCCCGTCCCGTTCCCGATTCCGCTCCCTGCCCCAAAACCTCCGTTTGAGGGCCTCAAACGGCTGTTAACGGTGGGTTAGGGGCAACAAGCAGAGTTGGTGAGTGGGCAGCGGGGTGGGGTGAGTGGGGTGGGGTGGGAGGGGTGGTGGGGTTTTGGGTGGGGGGATTACTTGGGGGGTTTTGGTGGGGGTGGGGTGAGGACGACGTTCTGGACGGTGAAGGTGTCGGCGGGGTCATAGGTGAGGGTGGCTATCCGGCCCGCTGCGGTGAGGTCGGCTTCGGCGAGTCGGATCTGGGCAAGGGTGGCGGGCGGTCCGGTGAGCACTGCGGAGACCACGTCGGCGCGCATGCCGACCTTGGCCTCGGACTTGGCCCTGCGAACGCCTGCGAGCGCGGCCCCGACCGCTCCGAGGATCGCCGGATCGGCCTGCGAGGCAACGGCGTCGAGGTCCTCGGGGTCCGGCCAGGCGGCGCGGTGGATCGATCCCTCGTGCCACCAGGACCAGACTTCCTCGGTGGCAAAGGGCAGGAACGGCGCAAGCAGCCGCAGCAGCACGTCCAGGGCGATCCGCAGGGACGCGCGGGCCGATGCCGCGCCCAGGTCGCCCTGGCCGCCGTACGCGCGTTCCTTGACGAGCTCAAGGTAGTCGTCGCAGAAGGTCCAGAAGAACGCCTCGGTGACCTCGAGCGCCCGGGTGTGGTCGTACGCGTCGAAACCCCTAGTGGCCTTGACGATTACGTCGGCCAGACCGGCCAGCATCGCTCTGTCCAGAGGATGGGTGACAGACGCCGACAGATCGCCGTCGACCTCGCCGCTGGGCTGAATGTCGGCTTCGCCGCTGGGCTGAATGTCGGCTTCGCCGAAGGGCTGAATGTCGGCTTCGCCGAAGGAGAGGGCGAACTTGGTGGCGTTGAGCACCTTGATGGCCAGCCTGCGTCCAACCTTCATCTGGCCCGTGTCGTAGGCGGCGTCGGTGCCCAGACGGGCTGGGGCCGCCCAGTAGCGGACCGCGTCCGCCCCGTGCTGGACCACGACGTCCTCGGGGGTCTGAGCGTTGCCCTTGGACTTGGACATCTTCTTGCGGTCCGGGTCGAGGATCCAGCCGCTGATGGCTGCGTGCTTCCAGGGGATCGAGTCATGCTCTAGATGGGCACGCACGACCGTGGAGAACAGCCAGGTCCGGATGATGTCCTGGCCCTGGGCGCGCACGTCCATCGGGAAGATCTTGCCAAAGAGCTCCCTGTCGGCGCGCCAGCCGGCCGCGATCTGCGGGGTGAGCGAGGACGTCGCCCAGGTATCCATCACGTCCGGGTCTCCGATGAACCCGCCCGCCCGGCCACGCTGGAACTCCTGGTAGCCCGCGGGGACGTCGGCGAAAGGATCGACCGGGAGCTGATCGTCGGTGGCCGTGATCGGGTGGTCATGGTCGGGTTCCCCAGCGGCATCCAGGGGGTACCAGAGCGGGATGGCACAGCCGAAGAATCGCTGACGGCTGATCAGCCAGTCACCGTTGAGCCCGTTGACCCAGTTCTCGTAGCGGGTGCGCATGAACTCGGGGTGGAAGCTGATCTTCCTGCCGCGCTGGATGAGCTCAGCCCGGAGGTCTTCGTCCCTGCCGCCGTTGCGGATATACCACTGTCGCGACGTCACGATCTCGAGGGGCTTGTCGCCCTTCTCGAAGTAGTTGGCCTTGCGCTGGGTCGGGGTCGGCTCACCCTCGAGGTCACCCGAGACGCGCAGCGCATCGACAACCGCGGTCCGGGCTGCGAAGGTCGTCTTACCGGCGAACTCGGCGAAGAGTGCCCGGCCCGCCTCGGTCGGGAGCCAGCCGGGGGTCTCCTGCTGGATCCGGCCGTTGCGCTGGATGATCGACCGCGTCGGCAGCTGAAGCTCGCGCCACCACTGCACGTCGGTGAGGTCGCCGAAGGTGCAGCACATGGCGATGCCGGAACCCTTGTCCGGCTCGGCGAGGTAGTGCGCGACCACCGGGATCTCGAGCCCGAACAGGGGCGAGGTGATGGTCGTGCCGAACAGCGGTGCATACCTCTTGTCGTCGGGGTGGGCGACCAGGGCGACCACCGAGGGCAACAGCTCTGGGCGGGTGGTCTCGATGTGGACCGCTGTCCCGTCGGCGGCGTGGAAGGCGACCCGGTGGAAGTGGCCGGGGTAGTCGCGGGCCTCGAGCTCGGCCTGGGCCACCGCGGTCTGGAAGGTCACGTCCCACAGCCCCGGAGCCTCGGCCTGGTAGGCCTCACCGCGCTCCAGGTTGCCCAGGAACGCCTGCTGGGCCACGGTGCGGGAGCGGGAGTCGATGGTGCGGTAGTTGATGTCCCAGTCCCAGGAGAATCCGAGCCGGCGGAAGAGCGACTCGAAGGTCCTCTCATCCGCGACGGTCAGGATGTCGCAGAGCTCGATGAAGTTGCGACGGCTGATCGGCAGCTGGTCGGACATCTTTGGTGTTTTGCTGCCCTTGCCCGCATCGCCCTGCTGCGGCGGGACGAAGTTCTCGACGTACGGCTGGGTAGCGTCACCGCGCACGCTGTAGTAGTTCTGCACCCGGCGCTCGGTGGGCAGGCCGTTGTCGTCCCAGCCGATCGGGTAGAAGACCTCGAACCCGGCCATCCGCTTGTAGCGGGCCAGGCAGTCCGTGTGGGTGTAGGAGAACACGTGACCCACGTGCAGCGACCCGCTCGCGGTGGGCGGCGGAGTGTCGATGGAGAAGACCCGGTCGCGCGGCAACGACAATGCGGCGGCCCGGTCGAAAGTGTAGGTCCCCCGGTCGGCCCATACCCGCATCCACTTGTCCTCCAGACCGTCGACGGACGGCTTGTCGGGCATGTCCACGGCGCGCTGCAATGAAGCTGGGTTGGTCATGAGCCGATCCTCCCAGACCGCCGCCACGCCGGGCGAATCGGTTTTCGGACGGGGCCGCTAGACTTCGGGCAGAGGCTTCGACCCGGCCATCACCGGTGAGCCTCCGGAGGAACGGGCAGTCGGGCACACGGCATGCGTTCGTGGCGCGGGAGCCTCAGTAGAACCGGACGGGTGGGCCCGTGAGCGCCTAAGGCAAGAGCGGTCGTACTTCCTGGAGGGCAGTTCCGAGCTCCGTGGGGCGCGGCAAGCGAGGTGGTATCGCGGTGCTGTTCGGACCGCAGGCGGTCTTCACGGAGCCCGTTCTGTGGCTGGCTCGTCGTCCTCGTGGTTCAGTTCTATGACCACGTTCTACAAGACGGAGATGCGCCGATGACCTACCCCAAGGTCGACTTCCTGCCCGATCAGGCAACGGACCCAGCCCTCGAAGGCACTGCGCCGGCCGGCGTCGTCGCGAGCCCGAAGTTCCCGCAGATCGAGGAGCGGATCCTGCGGTACTGGGACGAGGACGGCACCTTCAGGGCGTCGGTCGAGGCGCGTGACGCGGGGGAGAACGGCGACAACGAGTTCGTCTTCTACGACGGCCCGCCGTTCGCCAACGGCCTGCCGCACTACGGCCACCTGCTCACCGGGTACGTCAAAGACCTGATCCCGCGCTACCAGACCATGCGCGGACGCCGGGTCGAGCGGCGGTTCGGCTGGGACACCCACGGGCTGCCGGCCGAGCTGGAGGCGCAGCGGGTGCTGGGGCTGAAGACCAAGGGCGAGATCCTCGAGCTGGGCATCGAGGACTTCAACGCCGTCTGTCGCGAGTCCGTGCTGAAGTACACCGACGACTGGCAGGAGTATGTCCGCCGCCAGGGCCGCTGGGTCGACTTCGAGCACGACTACAAGACGCTCAACCCCGACTACATGGAGTCGGTCATGTGGGCGTTCAAGACGCTGCACGACAAGGGCCTGGTCTACGAGGGCTACCGCGTCCTGCCGTACTGCTGGAACGACGAGACACCGCTGTCCAACCACGAGCTGCGGATGGACCCCGAGGTCTACCAGATGCGCCAGGACCCGGCGGTCACCGTCGGTTACCAGCTCGACTCCGGCGAGCTGGCGCTGATCTGGACGACGACCCCATGGACCCTGGTGAGCAACCTGGCCATGGCGGTGAACCCCGACGTCGACTATGTGGTCGTGCAGGGTGACGCGACCGGTGGGCAGGTCCGCTACCTGCTGGCCGAGGCGAGAGTCGCGGCATACGCCAGGGAGCTCGGCGATGACGCGAGCGAGCGGATCGTTCAGCGAATGAAGGGATCCGAGCTGGTCGGGCGCACGTACACGCCGCCGTTCAGCTACTTCGCCGGGCGCCCGAACGCTCACCAGATCCTGCCGGCGGACTATGTCACCACCGAGGACGGCACCGGCATCGTGCACATCGCGCCGGCCTTCGGTGAGGAGGACAAGCTCGTCACCGACGCCGCCGACATCGAGCCGGTCGTCCCGGTCGGTCCGGACGGCAGGTTCACTGCTCCCGTGTCGGACTACGAGGGAATGCTGGTCTTCGAAGCCAACCTCGTGATCATCGACCACCTCAAAGCTCGCACCGAAGTGAGTACCGGGCAGACCCAGGCCGGAACCGACGCGGGCACCGGTGACCTGGGTTCCACGACGCCCGGCACGGTGCTGCTCCGCCGCGAGACCTACGACCACTCCTACCCGCACTGCTGGCGCTGCCGCCAGCCGCTGATCTACATGGCGGTGTCCAGCTGGTTCGTCGAGGTGACCAAGGTCCGGGACCGGATGGTCGAGCTCAACGAGCAGATCACCTGGGTGCCCGAGCACGTCAAGCACGGGCAGTTCGGCAAGTGGCTGTCCAACGCCCGTGACTGGTCGATCAGCCGAAACCGGTTCTGGGGCAGCCCGGTCCCGGTGTGGCGCTCGGACAACCCCGCCTACCCCCGGACAGATGTCTACGGCTCGTTCGCCCAGCTCGAGGCGGACTTCGGGGTGCCTGTCACCGATCTGCACCGGCCGTTCATCGACCGGCTGACCCGGCCCAACCCAGACGACCCGACCGGTTGCTCGACGATGCGCCGCGTCCCGGAGGTGCTGGACGTGTGGTTCGACTCCGGCTCGATGTCCTTCGCCCAGGTGCACTACCCGTTCGAGAACGCGCAGTGGTTCGAGAACCACTTCCCGGGTGACTTCATCGTCGAGTACATCGGCCAGACCCGTGGCTGGTTCTACACGATGCACGTGCTGGCCACCGCGCTGTTCGACAGGCCCGCGTTCTCCTCGTGCGTCAGCCACGGCATCGTCCTGGGCAACGACGGCCAGAAGATGAGCAAGTCGCTGAACAACTACCCGAACGTCTCGGAGGTCTTTGACCGCGACGGCGCCGACGCGATGCGCTGGTTCCTGATGTCGAGCCCGATCCTGCGGGGCGGCAACCTCATCGTCACCGAGCGGGGCATCCGTGACGGCGTGCGCCAGGTGCTGCTCCCGCTGTGGAGCACGTGGTACTTCTTCTCGTTGTACGCCAACGCCGCGGACGGCGGCGCCGGGTACGAGGCCACCTGGTCCACCGCCTCCCAGGACGTCCTGGACCGCTACCTGCTGGCCAAGCTGCGGCGTTTCGTTGAGGAGGTCCAGAACCACCTCGACACGTATGACGTGGCCACCGCGTGCGAGTCGGTGCGCACCTTTCTTGACGTCCTGTCCAACTGGTACATCCGCCGCTCACGCAACCGGTTCTGGGATACCGCCGACATCTCCGGGGAGTCCCGTGACCATGCTTTCAACACCCTCTACACGACCATTGAGGTCATCACCCGGGTCACCGCCCCGATGCTCCCGTTCACGACCGAGGAGATCTGGCGCGGTCTGACCGGAGCCCGCTCGGTGCACCTGACCGACTGGCCGGACTCCTCCGACCTGCCCGCTGACGATGCGCTGGTGGACGCGATGGACCGCGCCCGCGAGATCTGCTCGGTGGCCTCAGGTCTGCGCAAGGCCGCCGGCCTGCGCAACCGGCTGCCGCTGGCGGACCTCACCGTGGTCACCACAGATGCCGCCATGCTCGAGGCGTTCGGCGTCATCGTGGCCGAAGAGGTCAACGTCCGCACCGTCACCCTGGTGGACCTCGGCTCGGCGACCGAGTCCGACTTCGGCATCACCAAGAAGCTCACCGTGAACGCCCGCGCTGCCGGTCCGCGGCTGGGCAAGGACGTCCAGCTCGCCATCAGGGGAAGCAAGAAGGGCGACTGGTCGGTCTCGCAGGACGGGATCGTCACCGCCGGCGGGCTCGCCCTCGTCGAGGGGGAGTACTTCCTGGAGACGGTCGTGGCCGATGCACCTGCGGGCGACGGCTTTGACGGCTTTGACGGCGCTGACGGCTCTGACGGCGTGGCGGGTCCCGGCGCCGATGACGTGCGGCCGTTGTCGTCGCGGGTCACCGGAATGCTGCCGCAAAGCGGGTTCGTCGTGCTGGACACCACGGTGACACCGGAGCTGGCTGCCGAGGGGCTGGCCCGCGACGTCATCCGTGCTGTCCAACAGGCGCGCCGTGACGCGGGCCTGGACATCAGCGACCGGATCAGCCTCACCGTCAGCGGTGACGACGAGGTCTGGGCCGCCACCGTCGCCTACGAGAAGCTGATCATGACGGAGACCCTCTCGGTGCAGTTCGGTTCCGCCGGGTCGGAGCACTCCCTGCCGCAGGACCAGGGCGTGGAAGCCCTCGTCGGCGACAACCAGATGATCCGCATCCTAGTGAAGAGGATCTGATGGCGCTCATCATCCGGGCCGCCGACGGAAACGACCTGCTGGCCATCCTGGACGTGGGGCGGCGGACCTGGCCGGTGACCTACGAGCCCATCGCCGGTGCGGACTACGTGGCCATGGGCCTGGCCAAGTGGTGGACGGCGGACGCCACCATTCCGGCGATCCGGGCCGGCCGGGTGACGGTCGCCGAGCTCGACGGGACGGTGGTCGGCATCGCTGTGGTCGGCCCGGACGAGCATCACCTGGTCCTGTGGAAGCTTTATGTGCTTCACGAGTATCAGGGGCAGGCGATCGGCTCCGCACTGGTGAAGTCCGTGGTCGCTCAGGCGACGGGCCTGCATCCGGAGATCCGGATCACCTACCTCGAGGGCAACACCCTTGCCGAAACCTTCTACCGTGGCAAGGGCTTCGTAGAGATCAGCCGTGAGCCCGGATGTGACGGCGTGCCCGAGAGTGTCTGGATGCAGCTGGTGCTCGACCCCAAGGAGCAGTCATGAGTGGACGTCCGGACGCTGCCCGGCGTGAGGCCGAGCAGAAGCTCGAGATCCGAAAGCGGATGCGGGAGATCGAGCAGTCAATTCTCATGCGAGCCCCCGAGCATGACCTCGAGCCCTCGCTGGATCGCATCGCCGCCGTGATGGAGCTGCTGGGCGACCCCCAGCATGCCTTCCCGGTCATCCACGTGACCGGAACCAACGGCAAGACCTCGACGACGCGGATGATCGAGCGGATGCTGCGCGAGATGGGCCTGTCCACGGGACGGTTCACCTCGCCCCACCTGCACAACATCCGTGAGCGTATTGCCCTGAACGGCAACCCGATCGACGCCGAGAAGTTCATCGCCGCCTTCGAGGACGTGATCCCTTTCATCGATCTGGTCGACGCCAGGTCGGCTGCCGCGGGCGAGCCGCAGATGACCTATTTCGAGGTGCTGGTGGCCATCGCGTATGCCGCGTTCGCCGACGCGCCGATCGATGTGGCCGTGGTGGAGGTGGGAATGGGCGGCTCGTGGGATGCCACCAACGTGGTCAGGGCCAAGGTTGCCGTGGTGACCCCGATCGCCCTGGACCATGAGCGGTTCCTGGGCTCATCGGTGGAGAGCATCGCCACCGAGAAGGGCGGCATCTTCAAGGCGGGCGCCCTGGTGGTCAGCTCCGCGCAGGACCCGGCGGTCGCCGAGATCCTGATCGGGCTGGCTCATGAGGTCGGAAGCTCACCGGCCTTCGAGGGCAACGAGTTCGGCATCCTGAGCCGTGTGGTCGCGGTCGGCGGCCAGCAGCTCGCCATACGTGGGCTGGGCGGCATCTATGAGGACCTCTTCCTGCCGCTGCACGGCCCCCACCAGGGCCACAACGCCGCGCTCGCACTGGCGGCCGTCGAAGCCTTCGTCGGCGGCGGCGAGCATCGGCTCGACATCGACGTGATCCGGGCCGGGCTGGCCGGGGCAACCTCCCCGGGGCGTCTGGAGGTGGTACGCCGCTCGCCGACGGTCCTGGTGGACGCGGCGCACAACCCCGCGGGCGTACTGGCCCTGCGCGAGGCGTTGGAGGACTCGTTCAACTTCGCCAAGATTGTTGGTGTCGTTGCCATCTTGGAGGACAAGGACGTGGTGAGGATGCTCGAGATCCTGGAGCCGGTGCTGGACGACATCGTGGTGACCCGCACGACGTCGCCGCGCGCCATCAGCCCCGAGCGCCTGGGGGAGCTGGCCACCGAGATCTACGGTGAGGGCCGGGTGAGTGTCGTCGGCAACCTGCCCGACGCGCTGGACAAGGCCGCCGGGATGGCCGACGAGGGTGGTTTCGGCGGGGGAGTGCTGGCGACCGGCTCCATCACCACGGCCGCCGAGGTCAGGATGCTTCTGGGAGTCACCAGCGGATGAGTGCTCTCATTTTCTATGGCGTGCCGGGCAAGATGGCCCGGCGCCTGCTCGCCGTGGTCATCGGCACCCAGGGCCTGGTCGTGTTCTTCGGCGCGCTCGTGGCCCGGTCCCTGGCCTCGGTGGGCGGTTCGGGCACCTCCGGCTCGTTCATGCTCACCGGGTCGGTGCTGGCCGTTCTCTGCATCCTGGATGCCGGGCTGCTGCGCCGGCCGTGGGGTGTCACGATGGGCTGGGTCCTGCAGATCGCCACCTTCGCCTGTGCGTTCATCGTCCCCCTGATGCTTCTGGTGGGTCTCCTGTTCGGAGCGCTGTGGCTGACAGCCCTGATCCAGGGGCGCGCCATGGACGAGCACACCAGGCAGGTTGACGCCGCGTGGCATGCCGCCCAGGACGGATAGGGTTGTGCAGGTGAGCACACAGACTGAACGTTCGCTGGTCCTGGTCAAGCCCGACGGCTTCAAGCGGGGTCTTTCCGGTGAGGTCCTTCGCCGCATCGAGGCGAAGGGATACACGCTGGTGGCGCTGTCCATCTTCACCCCTGACCGTGGTCGGCTGGCGAAGCACTACGCCGAGCATGAGGGTAAGCCGTTCTTCCCGCCGCTGGTGGAGTTCATGTCCAGCGGTCAGGTGACGGCAGCGGTGATCGAGGGCGAGCGCTGCATCGAGGGTTTCCGTGCACTGGCCGGCGCCACCGACCCGACCGCGGCCCTGCCGGGCACGATTCGCGGCGACTTCGGCCGCGACTGGGGCACGAAGGTCCAGAAGAACATCGTTCACGGGTCCGACTCCCCGGAGTCGTCCGCGCTCGAGATCGGCATCTGGTTCCCCGAGATCAGCTGAGTTCCGGTCAGCCGGCCGCGGACTCAGTCGGCGGGGTTCTCGTCCAGTCCGGCGATCAAAAGCTCCAGTAGCGAGGCGAGATCTTCGCGCTGCTGGGGTGACAGCGGTCCCAGGATGTCGGACTCCACCATGTCCGACTCACGTGTTGCCGCGGTGAAGGTCTGCCATCCCTCGTCGGTGAGCGTGATCAGGACCCGGGTGCGGTTGTCCGGGTCGGTTGCCCGAGCGATCAGGTTGCGCTGGGCCATCCGGTCAAGACGGTGGGTCATGGAGGACGGCGCGACGCAGCTGACCTCGGCCAGCTGAGTGGGCGTGAGTGCCGCGACCTCCTTGCTGCGCGCCAGCTGGGCCAGGACAGCCCACTCGCCCGCGGACAGGTCGAGGTCGGCGAGCTGACGCGTGTACCACTGGTCGAGCTTGCGGGCCAGTCCGTGAACTGCGGTGACCACTCGCTGCACCGACTCCTCCCCGCCGGCCGCCACATAGGCCGCTACGTCAGCGTGGTACTCCTGCTGGGCGCTCTGTCTGGCGCGCGCGGGCTTCTTCTTCTCGGCGGACCTGGAGGTCGTCATGGCCACCATCCTGTCATGCTAGAATTTTGATATCGAAATATT
>JACMPC010000095.1 GCA_014377705.1 Dermatophilaceae bacterium | reverse complement strand
GCACCGGCTGTTCTCCCAGATCACCTTGAACTGGCGAGGACGACCACTGACCAGCCACCAAGTCATCGTCGACCTGATCGCCAACACCACCACCGCAACAGGCCTGAGCGTTCGCGCCGTCCTGGACACCGGCCAATACCCGACCGGCATCAGCTACAGCGACAAAGACATCGCCGCACTACCACTGGTCCGACACGACTTCCACGGCGACTGGAACTACACCCTGCTCCCCAGCGACACGCCGTAGCGACTGGACGTTATTTCTTCGCGGACCCTTAGTTCGGCAAACACTTCTCGCGCTTCGTCGTAGCTGCCGACGATCGTGTTGCCGCGGACCACTCCGTGATCGGCGACCGCCTCGATGGCTTCTCCGGTGCGGTGTTCACCGTCCCGGGGGCGACCAGCTCCACGACGTAGCGGCTGTCGTCGTATTCCGGGTCTTTGACCCCGGTGGACGCCGCCCCGCCGACCCGCTCACCATCGCAGTGGCCCTGTGGTCCGCCATGCATGGAGTTGCCGCGCTCTGGGCCGTCACGCCAACCCTGCTGGCCGACCTCGCCCACACCGTCGGTGACCTGTCGCAGGACGCTGTCCTGCGCGGGCTGGCCGACTAGCTCTCTTGGACGCCCTGCCGGGGTCCCCCACCGCCCTTGCTACCTACTGGGACTGATCTCACGCCACGGCGCGCGTGAACCGTGGCGTTTGATAATGTCGAACAGCGTGTTCTCGCACTGTTCCCCTCAGTCGGTACCTTTCTTTCCAAGACCAAGTCCAACAACACATTCGAGGGAACGACCCAAAGCTAGCTTCTGGTCCCCATCGTCACCCGGCACCATTCCCGAAAAGATCACCGTTGATCGCGAGAGGACCACAGCCGATGTCTGACTTCGTAGGCGCAGTTGACCAAGGCACCACCAGCACACGCTTCATGATCTTCGACCACGAAGGCAGGGCGGTGGGCAAGCACCAGCTGGAACACAAGCAGATCCTGCCCCAGGACGGGTGGGTGGAGCACAACCCGTTCGAGATCTGGGAGCGAACCCAGACTGTGATCGGCAGCGCCCTCATGCAGAGCAACCTCAATGCCTCCGATCTCGACGCGATGGGCATCACCAACCAGCGCGAGACCACAGTGGTGTGGAACAAGAAGACCGGGCGACCTGTCTACAACGCAATCGTGTGGCAGGACACCCGCACCGACAAGATCGCCTCAGCCCTGGAACGTGAGGGGAAAGGCGAGGTCATCCGCGCCAAGGCCGGGCTCCCGCCGGCTACCTACTTCTCCGGTGGCAAGATCCAGTGGATCCTGGAGAACGTCGACGGCGTTAGGGACGGCGCCAACCGGGGCGACATCATCTTCGGCAACACCGACACCTGGCTGCTCTGGAACCTCACCGGCGGAGTGGACGGAGGCGTGCACATCACCGACGTCACCAACGCCAGCCGCACGATGCTGATGAACCTGGTGACCCTCGACTGGGACGACGAGCTCCTGTCCTTCTTCAACATCCCCCGGGCGATGCTCCCCCAGATCCGGCCGTCCTCCGATCCCAACTTCTACGGGCACACCCTGCGGCACGGTCCCGTCGGCGGAGTGATCCCACTGTCCGGAGATCTTGGTGACCAGCAGGCCGCCACGGTCGGACAGGTGTGTTTCGCTCCTGGTGAGGCGAAGAATACCTACGGCACCGGCAACTTTATGCTTCTCAACACCGGTGAGCAGATCGTCCGCTCCAAGTCCGGGCTGTTGACGACGGTGTGTTACCAGTTCGGCGATGCGTCGCCCGTCTATGCCCTCGAAGGAGCTATCGCGGTCACCGGTTCGGCCGTGCAGTGGCTGCGGGACCAGATGGGTATCATCAGCGGCGCCTCCGAGATCGAGAACCTTGCCAGCCAGGCCAAGGACACCGCCGGGATATATTTCGTCCCCGCGTTCTCAGGACTGTTCGCACCGTACTGGCGCTCGGACGCCCGTGGGGCCATCGTCGGGCTGTCGCGCTACAACACGAACGCGCACCTGGCCCGGGCCACGCTCGAGTCGATCTGCTATCAGTCCAAGGACGTCGTCGACGCCATGTTCAAGGACTCAGGTGTCAGCCTGGATGTGCTGAGGGTCGATGGCGGGGTCACCGCCAACAACCTCTGCATGCAGATGCAGGCCGACATCCTCGGGGTCAGCGTGTCCAAACCTGTCGTCGCCGAGACGACGGCTCTGGGTGCCGCGTACGCCGCGGGTCTGGCCACCGGGTTCTGGAAGACGACCGAGGACCTCCGCCAGAACTGGCAGGAGGACAAGAGGTGGACCCCGCAGTGGAATGATGATCAGCGCACCGTCGGGTATGCCGGATGGTCCAAAGCTGTCAAACGCACCCTCGATTGGGTTGATGTCGATTGAGTAACTCAGCACTATCTCCAGAAGCACGCCAGGAGGCCATCGACGCGATGGCCGGCCCCGAGGAGCTGGACATCCTCGTGATCGGCGGCGGCGGCGTCACCGGCGCTGGCGCCGCCCTCGATGCGGTCACCCGCGGTCTTTGGACCGGCCTGATCGAGTCCCGGGACTACGCGAGCGGCACGTCCAGCAGGTCGAGCAAGCTGATCCACGGAGGTCTGCGCTACCTCGAGATGATGGATTTCCGCCTGGTCCACGAGGCGCTATAGGAGCGCGGGCTGCTGTTGAGCAGGCTCGCACCGCACCTCGTGCGGCCCGTGCCGTTCCTCTACCCCCTGACCCGCCGCGTGTGGGAGCGGCTCTACGCCGGTGCCGGCATCGGGCTGTACGGCGCGATGGCAGCCGGTTTCGGCAAGGAGGACGGCCTGCCGCAACCCAAGCGTTTCACGAGGCGCAATCCTGAGCTGCGACGTCGCGCCGGCACCGGCGAGGTCCTGTTCGGGACGATGGAGACCTGGCTCATCTGGAACCTGACGGGCGGCCCCGCGGGGGGCGAACACGTCACCGATGTCACCAACGTGAGTCGAACCATGCTGATGAACCTGCAGGGGCTGTGCTGGGACCGTGACCTGCTGAGCCTCTTCGACGTCCCTGAGGCCATGCTGCCGCGCATCGTGTCCTCGGGCGGTGAGGCCTGGACCGCAAAGAAGGTATTGCCAGGGGTGCCGATCGCCGGCGTGCTCGGCGACCAGCAGGCGGCACTCTTCGGGCAGACCTGCTTCGAGCCGGGTGAGGCCAAGTGCACGTACGGCACCGGCGCCTTCCTCCTGCTGAACACCGGGACCGAGCTGGTCCGCTCCACCCATGGCATGCTGACCACCGTCGCCTTCCGGCTGGGCCAGGAGGCTCCGCACTACGCGCTGGAGGGCTCGATCGCCGTGGCCGGCTCTCTCGTACAGTGGTTTCGGGACAGCCTCGGACTAGTCCGTTCGGCACCCGAGATCGAGACGCTGGCGCGCACCGTCGACGACAACGGCGGCTGTTATGTCGCCCCCGCCTTCGCTGGTCTGTTTGCGCCGCGCTGGCGAGGTGAGGCACGGGG
>JACMPC010000094.1 GCA_014377705.1 Dermatophilaceae bacterium | reverse complement strand
CGTCGACGTCCTGACAGAACAGGGTTACTCATTCTCGACCGTTGACCGGCTCCTGGGGGCGCCAGCCTACCTGCCGGGCGCCTGACGCGACCGGCAACGGGGTCTTGCAGATTGCCTCTCCGACACGGTCCAACCCCGAGTGGATCGCCCCGGGTTTCGTGGAGGCTCGGTCATTTGGATCCGGCCTCGATGAGGACCGGTTTCTCAGGGTAGTGCTGCACTCGACCGCAGCAGCATCCTGATCTTCGCCTCCGGCGCACTACCCGTCCCGGCACGCACCCTGCCGTGGCTCGAGGAGCCGGACAAAGCCGTTATTGCCGCGTCCGTCGCTGCTCACAACCCTGGAGCTCGCACATGACAGACGTGGGGGAGTGGACCACCAGCGACGAGCCGGTGCAGGAAGAGATCCCCGTTCGTCGCTACGAGAATGTCGATCAGTTCGTGAACGAGTTCCTCGACTCCGCCCATGGCGTGACACCGGGGTCCGCGCGGGCGCACACGTCGTCGACGTGGAGATCGTCTGCTCCGACGCCGCCGAGCACCGCCGTCGCGCCGAGCAGCGGACCCTGGATGTCCGTGGGCTCGTCAAACCCACCTGGGAACAGATCACACAGCGCAAGTACCACTCGTGGGAACGCGACCATGTCGTCGTCGACACAGCCGCCCTCGCTGTCGAAGAGGCAGTACAACTGATCCAAACAACAGCGGCAAACAGACAGCCACCCATCAGCCGTTGAACCCGGCAGTACATCGCACGTCACGACCGTCCCGGGGAGGGATCCGCTATCCGGCACACCCTAGGTCGGAAACGCGATCAGCCGCCATCCGACGTCGAGGGCGTCGGCTTTCAGCAACTGTCTATTCCTTCGCCGCCACGTACCGTCGCGAAGGTCAGAGCGAAGTTGTTCTATCCCTTGCGTTAGCTCGTCCGGATCAAGGAATCGGAGACCGGACATGGACTGGCGCACCTGCGGGTCCAAATACGCCTCTGGCCGACGCCAGTACGCCGGGAGGAACCCATCGACACAGTCCCACGGGACGGGGAGATCTCGCACCTCCACACCAGGACCAAGATGCGTTGCCACCTCCTGGACTGAGGGGACTTCACGCCATACGTCTGCGAGTGTGGGGAGGTAGTCCCGGACGAGCCAGAACGCACTGTGTATGTCTGGGTCGAAGTGCAGCACGATCACACGTCTTGCCACTCGTTGCATTTCGCGCAGCCCCGCCCGCCAGTCCTGCCAGTGGTGGATCGTCACGAGCGCCATCGCCGCATCGAACTGTTTGTCTGCCACGGGCAGGCTCTCGGCCGAGGCCTGCAGAGCAGGGGCCGCAGCGGCGGGCCGCTGACTGATCATCAATTTTGATGGTTCGACGGCCAACACGTAGCGGTCTCTGGGCTCGTAGGATCCTGTCCCGGCACCAACGTTGAGCAACGTCCGCGGCTGCCCGAGCACGTCGTCGAGTGCCGCCTGCCAACGCGGATCGGGTCTGCGTCCCTGCGTGTAGTCGTTGCCGATGTGGTCGTAGATGTCGTCGGTCACCGCCGCAGTCTGCCACCCTGAGGCTCGGTGACCGCGGTACCCAACACCCCCACATCGATCGGCGGAGCGACTATTGGGCGGTTCTGCAAGACGATGGTTGAGCGGTCGCCTCTTTGGAGGGGGCAGTTCCAAGTTGTCCAGGCTGCAACGCCGTCCGCACCTGGTCGCTCATCGTCGCCAGCGATAAGGCGTGGTCGTCGACACCTTGACAAGTCCGGAGCGCTCAAGAATCCGACGCGAGTATTCGGTCGAGTCGCTATGAATGAGCGTCTTTCCCATGTCGAGTGCTGACCGGGCGCGGCGGGCCGTCAACGCACGGTAGATTCCGCGTCCGCGCCATTCTTCGCGGGTCGCGCCGCCCCAGATCCCGGCAAAGTCGGTTCCTTGAACCGGCTCCAGACGTCCCGCACCCACGATCCGGCCCTCGACCTCGGCAACCCACAACTCCATCCCGTCATTGAAGGAGAGCCGGCGAAGCAGGGCTTCCGCCATCTCGTCGGATACCGGGTCGCCAAAGACCTCGTCCTGCATCGCGCTCATCGCGCGCACTTCGGTCTCCTCGGTCACCCGACGCAGCATCACAGGCTCGGGAAGTGGAACGTCGACGGCCAGTGCCCTCGCCTCGCCGATCATGATCGATTCCGTCTCATCCGGGGTGAAGCCGTTCTCCAGCAAGGCCTCATGCAACCTGGGCGCGAGGTCGTGCTGGCGGGTTTTCCACTCGACCCGGTTGATCTCAGGATCGGCCTGGTAATAAGCAATCACCTCAGGGATGAAGCTTCGAATCATGTCCTCGTCGGCTGCACCGAGGTCCTGATAGGTGACGAACCCGCGACCGTTCGCAAACGTCACCAGGCGCAACGGGCCGTGTCGGACGACCTTGACCGCACTCGGCGTCTCAGCGTCGGTCCGTAACTGTTTGTCGTAGGCCGCAAGAAGACGCGCATTGTTGCTCATGCACGCCATCCTGCCCTGCCAAAGCGATGCCCACGACCGACAACCTCATGCCGCGGGTGGCGTCCCGGCAGTACCTATTTGCCACATTCGGAGCGCTCCAAGAAGCGTCTTGCGTACCTCGGCCGAGCCGTCCCGTAAGGGATCGTCAGGCGGAGCGTGACCGGTGCGGGATGGTAGATGGGCTGAATGGGGCCGCTCCTTGCCGGGCTGCCATCCCTGAATTGGATTGACGTGGCGCGAGCGAGCCGGAGAATGGCAGTCATGGCGTGTGTGTTGATTGCCCTGACTTTTAGTTCACCTGACCCAGAGGGTCTCGCCGGGTTCTGGGCCGGTCTGCTCGGCCAGGACGTCACGATCGAACGGGGTGCACTGTCATTGGTGGCTTTGCCCGAGATGGGGTTCGGTCTCCGATTTGTCCCCGACGCCGGTGAAAAATGGGGCCCGAACCAGATGCACCCCGACCTGAAACCGACCTCGATCCACGAGCAGGTGTCCGCGGTGCACCGAGCGGTTGAGCTTGGCGCCCGGCACCTGGACGTCGGACAGGGCCCGGACG
>JACMPC010000093.1 GCA_014377705.1 Dermatophilaceae bacterium | reverse complement strand
GGCGAGCTCGATCTTCCAGGCCCGGACCCGTGATCCGTTGGAGCCGCCGCCGTCGGCGCAGATCAGTAGCCGCTCGGCGCCTGGGTAGCGGGCACGGCCGATGGTGTCCCACCAGGTGCGCAAGGTCGCGACCGCGAACGCTGGAGCAGGTCTCCCTGGTACAGGACCAGGCAGCCCTGGCCCAAGAGGTGAGGGAAGGTGGCATGGCGGGATTGGATGACAACGATTCTGGCGGCTGGCATGGGAGCCTGATCAGATGGCTTCGATCAGGGCAGGGAGACTCGCCGACTTGTTGCGAGTAATGACCGTGATCGTTTTCGGTCTGGCGATCGTGAGCTGCAGCGCCACGTCATCGGCTCCGGTCTTAATACCGACGCCTACGAGCGCCAACTGGCCGACATCGGACCCTTCACGCAACTCCGCAGCAGCGGGGTCGTCCATCGCGTCCTCGGCAGTGCTGCAGTGCAGGAATTTCATTGACCAACATCCGCCTCCTCCTGAATTCGAGAAAGTCCTTGGCGTGGTGGCGTTACCCACCAGCAGCAAAGCGGCAGCTCTTCAAACGTCCAGGGGCGGAGACCCTGACCCGGCTGTTCGCCTGTTCGCCAAGACGGGGCTTGTCATCAAGGCCGGGACGAAGTTCGAGCTGGTCGTTCCCGACGAGGCCAAGGACATGGTGTCCATCGGATGGGGCGTTAGCCCCATCAAGCCAAGTCGACGAGTGACGGTCTCCTGTCCAGCCGGCGCATCCTCATCTGGATGGCGGGCCTACCCGGGTGGGTACTGGGTGCCCCGGCCTGCGTGCGTTCCGCTGATTGTTCGCGCCGGCGGGAAAGAACAGCGCGTCCTCATAGGCCTCGGCACACCGTGTCCAGGACAACTCCCCCCGCAAGGACCATCGGATCAGTAAGGGAGTGGCCCGCCTACCGACTGACCCCGATCGGCGTCGATCACCTGCATATCCCGGATGAGAGAACTACCGCTCATCGGCATGTCCGGTAGTTCCAACCGTCCCGGTAGCGGAAGGATGAGCGGACGTATCGGGGCCACGCATCCGTGTCCGCAGGACGATCGGTCACCGATCGCCAACCGAGGATCCGCAGGAGGGTTAGCGAGCCGGCTCCCAAACTGTGATTAGCCTGAGCGGATGAAAGGGCACCGACGTTCGAGAGGTTCTGCCGGGCGCAAACGGCAGTACGACAGGCTGCGTGCGATGTACGTGGGCGGGCGCGGGCAACGCGACGACCCGACGGTACACGTGGTTCTGGAATAGGGCGTTTCGCCTCGGTCTTCTGCCGCGGCGCTGGGTCACGCTCGAGGTGCGCGGTCGACGTACCGGGGCGGTCACTCGGTTCCCTTTCGGCATGGCGGACGTCGGGGGCCAGTGGTACGTCGTCTCAATGCTCGGCGAGTGCAATTGGGTCCGGAATGTGCGTGCAGCGGGAGGTTGCGCGACCCTGCGGCAACGCCGGGCGCGTGCGGCCAGACTCTTCGAGGTGCCGGCGGATGAGCGGGCGGCGGTGATCAAGCAGTAGGTCAAGAGGGTGCCCGGAGGCCGTCCGCATATCCCTGTCGACCGGCATGAGCCCGTCGAGGCGTTCGAGACGATCGCCTCGAAGTACCCGGTCTTCCGGGTCGTGCCGCTGTAGACGTTCATCTGAGTCAGCGACCAGCCCGCAAAGCGTCGCGTATCCCGATCGGCATGCGAACACCACTGGTCCGTTGACCGAGGGCAGCCACTGATCACCGGTGGTCGTCCCCATATGGATCACTGGTCAGGGGTGTTATTTGCAATGTGACTTGTGCTCACGTCTGGTCGGGTGGTGCGCAGCTCGAGGATCGTGAGGCGCAAATGGTTATGGGAGTAGAGCGGCGATCATGCTGTCGGCGATGAAGCGGCCGTAGCGTGGCAGCGGCCAGTGGCGGCGTTCGATGAGCAGGTCGTAGAGGTCGGGTGAGCTGTAGGTCCACAGGACTTCGGCTGCCGCGCTGTGCGTGATTCCCGCTCGTAGGTGTCCGTTCAGGGCGTGGGCGTTGTGTGTCATGCGTTGCAGGCGCTGGTGATCGGTTTCGGCGAGTAGCCGGGCCATCTCTGGGTCGGTTGCTGCAGCCGATCGGATGAGTAGCAGGATCGGGCAGACCAAAGGGGCGACCTCGGTCGTCAGCCTGCCCCAGTTGCGAATGATCTGGCGCGGGTCCCTCACGCTGCTTTGCATCTGATCGGATCGCTCCGGTGCGGGGACCGGTCCGCGGCCGGCCAGTCCGCGTTCGTGGATCGCGGCGACGAGGCTGGCTTTGTTGCCGAACCTCTTGTAGATCGTCTCTGCTGAGACCCCTGCTTCGCTGGCCACCGCCGAGATCGTGGTGGCGCCGAATCCGTCTGCCAGGAATCGGCGTTCCGCGGCGTCGAGCACCGCCGTCTGGTTGCGGTGTGCCTGCTCCAATCGGCTGCTCGAGTCGTACTGCCTCTTGACGCCCATCGTCCTCCCATCCCATACTTATTTCGTTACTAGTCACTGTATCGAAAATGGTGGGCTCTAGGGAGCGCGACATGGCACCGAATCCAGCAGATGTGGTCGAGCGTCTGGCGCGCGCGACCAGCCGGCACGACCTTGAGGGCATCGTTGCGTGTTTCGCCGAGGGCTATGTGAACCAGACACCCGCCCATCCGCAGCGCAGCTTTGCCGGACGTGATCAGGTTCGCCGTAACTGGGAGCAGATCCTCACCGGTGTCCCCGACATCACCGCGCGGGTGCTCGCAAGCGCGGTGGATGGCGACACGGTCTGGTCGGAGTGGCAGATGACGGGCACCCGACTGGACGGTGCGTTGCACGAGATGCGAGGGGTGATCATCTTCGACGTGGCGGGCGAGCTCGTCCAAGCGGCCAGGTTCTACCTGGAGCCGCTCGAGCGCGAGTCCGGCACGGTGGACGATGCTGTGCATCGGACTCTGTCTGCTCCCCGCACACCAGGGTCGTCGCGGTGATCCTGGTCGCCGGCGGCACCGGCCGGCTCGGTTGCCGGGTCGTGAAGGTCCTCACGGACGCCGGCGACCAGGTCCGCGTCCTGACCCGGGACCCGCGCCGCGCCTCACAGCTGCCTGCCGAGATCGAGGTCGTGGTGGGCGACGTGCGCCGTGGACCCCTCGACGCGGCGGTCGAGGGCTGTGACCGTGTCGTCTCAGCGATGCATGGATTCGCCGGACCTGGGCGGACCAGCCCGGCAGCGGTGGACCGTGACGGCAACCGCAACCTGATCGCCGCGGCGAAGCGAGCCGGCGTGGACCGCTTCGTGCTCCTGTCAATCGTGGGCGCAAGCCCGGTCCATCCGATGTCACTGCACCGGATGAAGTACGCGGCGGAGCAAGAGCTGCGCGCGTCCGGCCTGAGCGCAGCGATCGTGCGGTCGACCTCGTTCTTGGAGACGTGGATAGAGATCATCGGCGCGAAGGTCGACGACGGTGGGCCGGCGCTGGTGCTCGGACCTGGTCAGAACCCGATCAACTTCGTGTGCGTCGACGACGTCGCCGCGTTTGTCCACCTCGCAGTACACGCAGACCAGCGCATCGGCGCTGGCGTGTCGGTCGGAGGTCCGCAGAACCTGAGCTTCACCGAGATTGCCGAGCACCTGCTGGCACGTCAAGGGCGCACAGACCGCCCAAAACAGGTCCCGCTGACCGCCCTGAAGGTCATGTCGGTGATTGCGCGACCACTACGACCGGGCTTCGCGCGCCAGGCCAGGGCGGCCGTCGTGATGAACACCACCGACATGACATTCGACGCACTACCGATTCGTAACCGATTCCCCGACATCCCCACCACCACCCTCGCCGATGTCACCGACGCCAAGCCGCGCCCTGACGAACGCCGACGCAGGTCCGACCCCGGGCTCCGGCAGAACCCCTGAGGCCAAACCGCCTACCGATCGTTCACTGGGATACTCGTTCTTTTACGGCCGCATGTTTCGGCGCGGCTATCGTCCCTCCCTAGCACAAGTGCTGCCTGAGGGCTCTCCAGGCCGTGTAGATCGAGGAACAAGAGTTCTGCCTGAGCAGTGATCGTCAGAACAGTGCGCCTTTTCCGCCTCACCAGCGGCAGGGTGCCCCGTTCCGCTGTGGGCAATCACGTCCAGCTACGGGAGCCGTGTGTAGGTCTGCGACGCTTCAGCCTTGTCTGGTGGGGGTGATCGTGAGGGTGCTGATTTCGACATCGTCGGGCTGCTCGATTGCGAATGCGATGGTGCGGGCGATTGCTCCGGGGTCGATGCCGAACTCGTGCATGTTGGTGCGGATCTGGTCGCGGATCAATTCCGGCATCCCGTCCGCGAGTTCGGTCCGTACGAAGCCGGGCGAGATCGTTGTTGTTCGCACCACGCCGTCCGTTGATTCGGTGCGCAGCCCTTCCATGAACGTGCGTACCGCGTTCTTCGTCGCCGCGTAAACCGCCATCATCGGAGAGATGGTGATTCCAGCCAGAGAGGCAATCGTGACGATGTGGCCACGGCCCTGGCGTTGGAACACCGGCAACGCAGCGGCAGTCCCATGCATCACGCCACGCAGATTGACATCGACCATCGCCGCCCATTCGTCAATGTTGATCTCATCGACCCTGCTGATGGGGGCGATGCCCGCATTGTTGACGAGTACGTCGAGCCGTCCAAAGTCATCCACAGCGCGACCTACAAGGTCGTGAAGGTCCTCGGGGCAGGTGACGTCGGTCTCCACAGCGACAGCCGACCCCCCGTGCGAACGAATGGATTTGGCGATCTCAACAATGCGGTCCATACGGCGCGCTCATAACACAACGGACGCCCCTCGGTCGCTGAGCAGCCTCGCCGTGGCAGCGCCGATGCCGCTGCTCGCGCCGGTAATCGCGACGATCTTGCCTTCTATACCGTTTGTGATGTGCTCCATGCGGTGCTCCTTAGTTACAGTGGACACTTGTCCGCTTCAGTTCAAACGTAAGCGGACACCTGTCCGTTTGTCGACGTGGAGGTGAAGTGACCGACCGCAGTCGTCGCTCCGATGCGCTCAACAATCGCGCACGTATCGTGGAAGCCGCACGGGCAATTGTCGACTCCACAGCCACACTCCGGCTGAACGCCGTGGCGAAGGCCGCCGGTGTCGGCCAAGGCACTCTGTACCGGCACTTCCCGACCCGAGAAGCCTTGCTGATCGAGCTCTACCACAGTGACGTCGAACTGCTCGTCACCGCGGCGCACGATCTACTCGCGCGATATGACGCGGACACCGCCCTATCAAAGTGGTTCGATCTGGTCGCTGAGTACGCCCGGATCAAGCGCGGGGTCCTCGCTGCCCTCCAACCAACAGACGCGCACACGCTCACCGCGGGCGGTGCCGGCTCAATTGGCGATGCTGTCACGTTGATGCTCTCTGCGGGCAAGGCTGAGGGTTCGATTCGCGACGATATCGACGCCCGCGATGTGCTGCTGTTGCTCGGCTTTCTCTCGCGTCTTGAGGGCTCCGATGCCGTGGAGGGTGTGACCCGCGGGCTCAGTGTCTTACTCGACGGACTACGCACCAGGTCCTGACGTGCCGCACTGCCGCAGGAGCCAATCTGATTGGTATCGCAAGCAGCTGCAACGCTCACCAGGGCGCGAGGGTGCCGTCCCAGGAGAAGAATCCGCCAGTCGGTCCGTCCGTCGGTAGCAGCGCGAGTCTGACGGCTGCCGCTGCCGCCTCCGCCGGGTCCCCGCCATGCTCGGCGGCGCGGCTGTTCAGATTTGTGGCGCGCAGCCCGGGGGCCAGGGCATTGACCTTGAAGGACCCGCCGGTGGCAAGCGCCTTTGCGTAGTAGACGGTGAGCGCATTGAGCGCCGTCTTCGAGGAGCGATACGCCGCGGCCGCTCCAGCCATCTGGTCGTCGAACTGCGGGTTGGGCGTGGTGCTCCTGCCGAGTGACCCGGTTCCGCTGGACACGTTGACGATGCGCGGGTGTGTAGAGCGGCGCAGGGCGGGCAGGAAGGCGTTCGTCACGGCGACGACGCCGAACACGTTTGTCTCGTAGACCCGACGCAGGGTGTCCATGTCCGTCTCGGTCGCAGGGTGACCGGCGTCGCTGATCCCGGCGTTGTTGACGAGTACGTCCAGCTCAGCGACCCACCCGGCGGCAGCCGCGACGGACTGCTCGTTGGTCACGTCGAGCACGAGCAGGCTGGCGCCATCGCCGAGCTCGTCCACCGCGGCCTGTCCGCGTCCCGCATCCCGCGAGCCGACGTACACGCTCAAACCGGAGTTCAACAGCTGTCGGGCGATCTCCTTACCGATGCCGCTGTTCGCTCCGGTGACCAGCGCGAACCCCCGGCTGTCCTCATGACGCTCATGCGTCGCGCTCGTAGGCTCGTATGGCTTGTCCGCTTGGTTTTCCATAGCTAGCTCCTCAAAACGAATCTCCAACGTTATCGTTGGAGTCCGTCAACGGTACGACGCCCCGCCGTAATCTGCAACGCCAGCGTTGGAATGCTTTATCGTAGGCGGATGGTCTGGGACACCGAAGGGACGCGGCGCCGACTCAAGGAGGCCGCTACGGCAGAGTTCGCCGAGCGCGGGCTCGACGGGACGACGATGACGCGTATCGCCGGCCGCGCGGGCATCAACAAGGAGCGGCTCTACGCCTACTACGGCGACAAGAACGCTCTATGGGCGGTAGTGCTGGCCGACGAGCTCGACCGGCTCGCCACCGCGGTCGAGCTGGCCGGAGTCGGACTCGACGACATCGGTGAATTCGCAGGTGCCACCTACGACTACCACGGCACGCACCCGGAGCTGGGGCGCCTGCTGCAGTGGGAGGGCCTCACCCGTGGTCCCGCCGCCGATGCGGTGCGGCGCTCGGCGCACTACCGGGAGAAGGTCGAACGGTTCGCGCAGGCTCAGCGTGACGGCGTCCTGGACGCCGGTCTCGACCCGGCGCACCTGGTATTCGCTCTCATCGCGCTGGCAGCCTGGTGGCAGACCGTCCCGCAGCTCGCCGAGATGATCACGGGAGCCAGTGGGGACGACGTCAGTGAACGCGACCGCCGGCGAGCGTTCGTCGTCGACGCCGCGCGCCGCCTCACCGCCGCGCGCTGACCCACAATTTGTGCTTCAGCAACAGAACCAGTTCGTTTCGCGCTCATGGGGGGCGGCAATTCTCAAGGCAGTGACATTGACCTGTTTGGGCTGCAGCCAAGTGCGTGACGACGCGTTGCTAGTGCGAGGTCTTGGGGCAAGCTGAACCTCGTGCCGTAAGGCGAACGATGACCGGACGCACCAGGAGGCTGCGCCGACTGTCGGGACTTAGACGTCGTCCCGTAGGGGGATCCCCTTCCGGGTTGCGGTGAGCGCGGAGGTCCCGTCCGCGTTCGCGAGGTCCTCGACGCCGCAAGGACGAAGCCCGCACGCGGTGGCTGTGCCTCGGGGCAACCACGCTCTTCACCGCGCCATCTCGGCTTAGTCGCGATGCTGCACGACGTTGAGAACGTTGCCGTCCGGGGCGCGGACGAAGAAGCGGGTCACGCCCCACTCCTCGGTAGTCAGCGGATGCACGATCTCGTAGCCGAGTTGTTGCGCCTGGCTGTGAGCGGCCTCGATATCGTCAACCTTGGAAGAGATCACCGGGTCCATGGGTGCGGTGGCGTCGCGGGTAATCAACTGGAGGCTGATTCCGGTTTCTGGTGAGGTGTAGCGCGCCCACCACCTCAGGTTGAATTCCTCCTCGGTCAGCCCGAGGTAGTCGGTGTAGAAGCCCTTGGCGGCCTTGAGATCGGGCACGTAAAGGTCTGCGATGAACTGCGAGACGCGCATGCGCCGCTCCTGGCCTCGGTGAGTACTCAAGATCATCGCTCGTCATCCGCCCAACCGCCAGGAGAGGGCTGGGCGCTTCAAGCCTTTTCCGGGGGCCCGCGAGAGGTTCGTCTACGGGAATCACTCGTGCGGATACGCCAAGTTCTGCAAGCCCGTGAACGACTTCCGCGCTGCGGCGGAGTTGTTCGCAGTGGACGATCCGCTTGCGGCCAAGCGAAGCTCTGTCGGTCGGCGCCCAACTCGACGTGTGGACGCGTCGATCAGCGTTAGGCGACCGGGCGAAGTGCTGACGGCCTCGTCAATGCAGCCCGGCGCGGTGACCGCGTCAGCGGGAACCGCCTCATTGCGGTGGACCCCACTGAAGCCCCTGCGCAGCCATGGGCGCGCGGAGCGCACCGCCGCCGACGACGCCGATGCCGTCCCACACGGTTATCTCGGCATAGCTGAAGAGCCGCACCGCCTGAAGGTCGCCGACCTCGTGCGCGCGCAGCGCCTCAAGGACGGACGCCGGCACGTGGCCGTCGAGCACCTCGACCGGCGTGAGCGTTGCGCGTTCCTTCGCCGGGAACGTCGCGTCGAACGCCTCGGCGTCAGCCGGGTCGATGTGGAAGGCCGGGGCCTCGTCGAACTCGCCGCGCACACCGTCGAGCCCGCCGTCGACGAGCTCGAGCGCCATCAGCGAGTCGAACGTCCCGCCACCGGGCGTCGTGATCCCGACCTCGCCGCCGCGGACGAACCCGAACCTTGGGTTGTGGCCGGGGTACCCGTAGAAGACAACCGCGCGGTGCCCGAGCCGCGCGGCCTCGGCGAGCGTGTGGCGCATGAGCGCACCCCCGACGCCGCTGCCCTGGCGCTCCGGTAGCACGCTCAGCGGCCCGAACGTCAGCACGTCCCACGACCCGCCCTCGCCGACCACCTGGGCGCGGGAGAACACGATGTCCCCCACCAGGCTGCCGTCGACCTCCGCGACCACGTCGAGCTCGGGCACGAAGGCGTCCGACTCGCGGAGCCGGTGTACGAGCAGGTGCTCGTCGCAGCGCGGGCCCCTCATCCCCCAGAACGCCTCGCGGGTCAGGTTCTCAACCTCCCTGCGGTCGACCGGCTCCTCGCGCCTCATGATCACGGGCCAAGTATGACGTCCGCACCGCAACACCCCGCACGGCTTTTCTGTGGCACTGACCTCAGGTTCAGCGCAGCACGAGCCGCCACTCGATGTCCCAGAAGACGCGCGTCCCGGCCGTCCCGGCCACGATCCGGCCGATTCCCTCTAGTGTCCCGGTCGCCTCAGCGAACTTCCCCGCCGCGGCGGTGGTGTCGATCACAGCACGCCATGCGACGCACGGCCGACGGTTTCGCCGACGCTCGGCCAGACGTGACGATCGCCGGTAGTGGATCCTCCACTGACAGGACGATTTCGGTCCACGATCTCCGGTCACGGCCGAAAATTCAACGGTCACCGCGTACACGCCCATTTACGGACTGAAAGACACCTGCAACTTCACTGTCTGTGTCCCGTCCGGGACGTCGACGACAACTTGAGTGCCCCTTGCGGTCACCACTGTCCGGTAGCTGGTATCGACGCCGTTGAGCTGAACCGTGCCGGCATGGGTGCCCGCGGGCAGCGATGCGCCAACTGACAACGCCAGGGCGAGGTTGTGCGAGCGAGTCGTCGTGGTGAGCAGTGAGGCGCTGCGCAGAGCAGTCACGTCGATCGACCCTGCGCCCAGCTTGATGCCAGAGCCTGAGATCGTGCTCTGCCCGTCCGGAATCTGCGGTATCACGGCTGCAGAGTTGCGGCCGAGATCGGGTGCCACCCCGAGCTCAAAGTGCACCACCGGCCACAGGACGCCATACGTTCCCCAAGCCTGCAGGCCCATGGATCGTTCGGTGAACTTCTTGTCGATGTTGGCCCCGAAGGCCGGCGACGGAGAGATCTCGGGCATGGCGCCGGGCACCTCCCACACCGCGGGGTCAAGCTGCACCCGCGCCAGATCGCTGGTGTACTGGCCGAGCTGGGCCGGGCCGGTGCGACCGACCGCGGCTTCGGCCACCGCGGCGATCGAGGTGCCAAGGGTGAAGATGGTCTGATCACCAGTCGGCGGCGGAACAGCGGGATCGCAGGTCCCCGAGGATGCGCCGGTGCCGTTGTGGAACAACCCGTTCGTCCCTGTGAACACGGAAGACTCATGCGCTGCCACCGTCGATGTGGCGTGGTCTGCCGAGGCCAGAGGTCCAGCCGGGATCGGACCGCGTGCGGGCAGCTCCGCCTCGACCGGGTTCAACCCGATCCAGTACTTCTGGAACAGCTGAACGTTGCCGGGATCACACAGCGAGTCGGCATACGAGCTGGTCCCGTGGCCGTACCACCAGGCGGTCTCGAACCTCTTCTGCAGGTCCTGGGCTTTGCTGGTGGCCCACTGCTGGGTGACGTGATCGTTCTTGCTGGCCGCCATATCGACCAGGTCGAGCAGGCCACGGATGGCGTACACCGTGTTGTCGAGCTTCTCCTGACCCATTCCGCTGCGTTCAACGTTGCCGGCACCCTCAAGCCAGCCGTCGTGGTCGGCATCCAGATTGGTGAACGCGTACTTCAGATTGCGGACGGTGAAGTCGTACATGTCATCGCGGAACCGGTTGTCCCCGGTCCAGCGCCACACCAGGGCCACCGCGCTGGGGAACTTCACGGTCTCGTCGGTGTTCCCCGGGTCGGAGTTCGCCCCGTAGTACACCGAGCCGTCCGGAACCACCTCGTGCACCACCTTGCCGCTGCGGTTGTTCACCACCTCGCTCATCGCTCGCAGCGTCTGCAGGTGGTCTTTGACCGCGTCGAACTGACCTGCGGCAACCGATGCGAACGCGGTGTACTCCCCGTCCGTCCCGAAGATCCACGGGTAGTCGGGCCAGCCCGCCCCGGTCCATCGCGCCACGCCGAGAGTGCCAACAGGTGCCGGGTATGCCGCCCCCGCATTCGTCACCCGCAGCTGGAGATTGCGAGCCTCCTGCCGGGAGTCGGCGAGGTTCTGCTTGCTCCAGGCGACACTGGCTGCCAGCTGAGGATCGCCCGGCAGGGTGACGTGAGTGTCCTGGTCCACAATCGCTCGCTGCGCAGTCTTGGCAGCCAGCAAGCCGGCCGGGTCTCTCAGGGCGCTGCGTTGCATGGCCAACGCCTCAGCGAGTCCGGTGTCAGAGCCGGAGACGGCGAACCACACCGTCCGTGAACCCGACGGGAGCTGCAGCTGGTAGTTCAGCTCACCACCAGTACCTTTGCCGTATCCCGAGTCGTCACAACGTGACGGAGTGGGGCCGGACACCGGGCAGATCACCGCCGGGTCCTGTGGTCCGCGGAAGTTCTGGCCGAGCTGGTGCCCCGTCGGGCTCAGCGAGGAGCCGACCACAGCGGCCCAGTCGTGCTTCGCGGCATTGGCTGCGGCGGGTGTGCCCTGCTCACGAAACACCAGGCGGCCGTCGGCGTAGGAACCCGTGTCGGGAAGATTGAAGTCGAGCTGGTTGGTCGGTTTGGTTCCCCCCCACGGGTAGGAGCTCATCAGCTCGGAGTGCGCGTCCATGCTCAGCTGGACGGTGCGGGGCTTCGGGGACGAGAAGGTCAGTCCGATCAGGCCGGCGCGCAGGCCGTCAGGGGCGATATCGGTGCGGCTCATCCGCACCCCGTCCACGCTGCCGAGGTGCATCCGCGTGTAACCGGCCCCGGAGATATATCGCGTGGACTTGAGCCAGGATCCGTTGACCCCGAACCAGACACCGTCGAGCAGCTTGATGGGCATGCTCCAGAAGCCGCCCATCTCGCCTTGGATATGCCATCCCTGCGCGGGATAGGTGCCGTCTTCGGCACCAACCTGGTAGAAGCGGTCGCCTATGACGTAGGACCTGCGGTCGGCGAGCCGGGTGTCGGTAGACAGCTCAAGAGCACGCGTCACTGCCGCAGAACTGCCATTGGCCCCCTGCCCCAGTGCCGCTGCCGCACCAATGTTCGGTGCCAGCAACCCGGTGGCAACTGTTGCAGAAAGAATTAATGGCAGTGCGAGCCGACGAGACATGGTGGTACCTCCGCGAGTGAGATGGCTCACAACCTAGCGGGACCCCCGAAAGGCTCAATCAGCGACCCCGGCGAACCAACCTGTCCAGTCGGCTGATCCCAATACTGAGCATCCTGGGTTTCGGTCAACGACCGTCTGCCCTGCCTGGTCGACATATGGTGGCCGAGGGTCCCGACGACGCCTGGCAAGTCGGCCCCGATGTGCCGGTCAAGGTGGTCTTTGACTGTACCGGCAGCAGATAGACCTTACGAACGCCATCATCACCACCAACCCTCTGGACGCCGCGCCCGCCTGGTGGCCCAAAGAACTCTTCGGCGACTGGCGGCTCGACAACCTCCGCGAGGTCATCCTGCACGTGCTTACCG
>JACMPC010000092.1 GCA_014377705.1 Dermatophilaceae bacterium | reverse complement strand
GATGTCGTCGACCATCAACCACCCCAACATCACCACCAAGAACTACAGCGAGGTCCTGAAGATCGAACGGGACAGCGACGGCATGTTCCACGCGAAGGTCAAGGAGAACCCGACTTTCGTGGACTGGGCCGCCTGCACCGGTTGCGCCAAGTGCGAGATCGCCTGCACCGTCGCAGTGCCCGACCAGTTCAACTACAACCTGGTCGCCCGCCGTGCGGCGTACATCGCCTTCCCGCAGGCGGTGCCGAAGAAGGCTGTCATCCAGCGGGCCGGCACTTCACCGTGCGTCGACACCTGCCCCGCGGGCATCAAGGCGCACGGCTACGTGTCCCTCATCCGGGCCGGCAAGTACGAGGAGGCGTTCCAGCTGATCCTGGAGGCGACGCCACTGGTCGGCACCCTGGGACGGGCCTGTTACGCGCCGTGCGAGAGCGAGTGCAGCCGCGGAGACCTCGATGCAGCTATTCCGATCCGCCGGCTGAAGCGCTTCGTCGCCGACCGCCACTACGACGAGATGGGCGACGCTGCCATCGAACGTCCCGAGCCCAACGGCAAGAGCGTCGCGATCGTCGGCTCCGGGCCGGCCGGCCTGACCGCAGCCTGGCAGCTGGCGCGCCGTGGCTACCAGGTGCGGATCCTGGAGGCCGAGGCCCAAGCCGGCGGATTCCTGCGCCATGCCCTGCCCACCTACCGGCTGCCGCAGGAGGTCGTCGAGCAGGACATCGCCAACGTCACGGGGATCGGTGTCGAGATCGCCTGCTCCACGACCGTGCACGACCTCGAGGCGCTCAAGGCGCAGGGGTTTGACGCGGTGCTGCTCGCGACCGGCACCCCTCTGGCGACCTCGCTGGGCGTGCCGGGCGAAGAGTCCGACGGCGTGCTCACCGGCCTGGACTACCTGCGAAAGGTCAGTCTCGGTGAGGCCCCCGACCTGACCGGCAAGCGTGTCGTCATCGTCGGTGGCGGGAACGTCGCGATGGACACCGCCCGCGCCGCTCGGCGGCTCGGCGCACTGAAGGTCAAGGTGGCCTACCGACGCGGTCGCGAGGAGATGCCGGCCCACATCGCCGAGGTCGACGACGCCGAGAAGGAAGGCGTCGCTCTCGAGTTCCTTGTCGCCCCCGTCTCGGTCGTGGCCGATCCGGGCGGCGCTGTCACAGGCCTGCGCTGCCAGAAGATGCAGCTCGGCCAGCCCGACGCCTCAGGCCGTCGCCGCCCGGAGCCCGTGGCCAGCAGCGAGTTCGTGATCCCGTGCGAAGCCGTGATCTCCGCGATCGGGATGGCACCCGACCACGCGCCCTACGAGAACCTGACCAGTGTTGCCAAAGGCAACCGCATCGTTGTTGACCCGGCAACCCTGCAGACCGAGGTTCCCTACCTGTTCGCCGCAGGTGACGTCACCAGCGGCCCGAGCGACATTACCCGGGCGGTCGGCGCCGGTCGCCGCGCCGCCGCCGCGATCGACAACTTCCTCCAGGGTCGCGCGCTCGGCGACTTCCCGGCGCTGGACAGCCTGCTCGACATGGTGGACAAGACCGAGGTGATGGCCCGCCAGACGAAATACACCGTGCGGGAGCCCGTGGTCACGGGCACCACCTTCTCACCCGCTCCGTCGGACTTCGGCGAGCTCGAGCCGGCGATGACGGAGGCGGAGGCGAGGGCCGGTGCCGGTGGCTGCCTGGACTGCGGCGTCTGCTCGGAGTGCCAGGAGTGCGTCAAGGCCTGCCCCGCGGACGCCATCGCCTTCGACCAGCGCGAGAGGACCACGGACTTCACTGTCGGCGCGGTCGTCGTCTCGACCGGCTACAAGCTCTTCGCGGCGGACCTGAAGCCCGAGTACGGCTACGGCGCCTACGCGAACGTGATCACCGGCACCCAGATGGACCGCCTGCTCGCGCCGACCCGTCCTTTCAACACCATTCTGCGGCCCGGCGACGGGAAGGTGCCCGACCGCATCGCCTACGTCTCGTGCACCGGGTCGCGGGACAAGACGTCGGGTAACCCGCTGTGCTCGAAGGTCTGCTGCATGTACTCGGTCAAGCAGAACCAGCTCATCATGGGCTCGCTGCCGCTGGCCGACGTGACCATGCACTACATGGACATCCGCGCCGCCGGCAAGCGCTACAACGAGTTCTACGAGCAGTCCAAGGACATGGGCGCCACCTACATCAAGGGACGCGTCGCCAAGATCACCGAGAAGGACAACGGGGACCTCATCCTGCGCTACGAGGACATCGAGAACGGCGGCCAGATCGTCGAGGCCGAGTACGACCTGGTCGTGCTCGCCGTCGGCATCCAGCCGAACCAGGACGTCGAGAAGCTCTTCACCGGCGAGAAGCTTGGCCTGGACGAGTACTTCTACGTCGCCGAAACCGATGGAGACCTCGACCCCGGCCGGACCGACATCCCCGGCGTCTTCGTCGCCGGGACATCCGCGGGAGCCAAGGACATCGTCGACACGATCCTGCACGCAGGAGCCGCGGTCGCCCAGGTCGCCGCTCACCTCGAACACTCGAAGAGCGCGAACAACACGAAGATCGCCGTGGAGGTGTCGGCATGAGCGAGCAGGCAGACGCCAGCATGAGCGAGCAGGCGGACGCCGCCAAGAGCGGAGACCGGCGCATCGGGGTCTTCATCTGTCACTGTGGCGGGAACATCTCCGACTACGTCGACGTGGCCAAGGTCCGTGATGCCCTGACGGACGAACCGGACGTGATGGTCTGCGAGACCGAGCTGTTCGCGTGCTCCGACGGCACCCAGAAGGAAATGGTCCAGGCCATCCAGGACGAGAGGCTGGACGGCCTGGTCGTGGCGTCCTGCTCGCCCAAGCTTCACCAGATCACCTTCCAGGGGGTCTCGAAGCGAGCGGACCTCAACCCGTACTCCTATACTCAGGTGAACGTCCGCGAGCAGTGTTCGTGGGCTCACACCGACGACCACGAGGGCGCGACCGAGAAGGCGATCGGTTTGGTCCGGGCCGGTGTCGCCAAGACCAGGCTCTCCAGGCCGCTCGAGCCGCTGGTCGTCAAGACGCTTCCCCGGACGATGGTGGTCGGCGGTGGGGTCGCCGGTCTGCGGACGGCCGTCGGGCTGGCCGACATCGGGCTCGGGGTCATCATCGTCGAGCGTGCGTCCAAGCTCGGCGGGTGGGTCGGCGAGCTCGGCCCGATGTACCCGAACGAGCACGGCGGCCGCGAGCAGATCGACTTCCTGGTGGCGGAAGTCGCCAAACGACCGAAGATCACCGTCCTGACCGACGCCGAGCTCGTGTCCAAGTCAGGCAGCTTCGGCAACTACGTCACAGAGGTGCGCGTCAAGGGCAGTCACAGCCAGCTGATCACGACCGAGGTCGGAACCATCATGGTCGCCACCGGCTTCGACACCTACCAGCCGGAGGTCGGCGAGTTCGGCTATGGCATCGACGGAGTCGTGACGCTGCCCGAGTTCACCAAGCTCCTTGACGACTCACATGGTGCAGCCGGCGCTGGCTACTCGAAGGGTCCGCTGATCTACCAGGGCAGACCGGTCCGCACGATCGCCTACGTCTACTGCGTCGGCAACCGGCAGCCGGCGGGCGGCCACGAGTACTGCTCGAAGTTCTGCTGCGCGGCCACCGTGCACGCGTCGCTGAAGATCGCAAAACGTGACTCGACGCTGCGCCAGTACCATCTGCACCGCGACATCCGGACCTACGGCAAGTTCGAGCTCATGTACACCGAGTCGCGCGAGCGTGGATCGGTGTACATGAAGTTCCCGGACGACACGCCGCCGTCGGTGGCCAGGATGGCTGACGGACGCCTGGCAGTCACCGTCGTGGACACCCAGACCGGCAACGAGGAGCTCACCCTGCCCGCCGATCTGGTCGTGCTCGTCACCGGGATGGTGCCTCGCAAGAACCAGAACCTGACCAGCGTGCTGAAGCTCCCGGTCGGCGTCGACGGGTTCTACAACGAGATCCACCCCAAGCTGCGCCCGGTCGAGACCGTCGTCGCCGGAGTGATGATCGTCGGCGCCTGCCAGAGTCCCAAGACCCTGTCGGAGAGCGTCGCGTCCGGCCTGGCCGCGGTCACCCAGAGCGCCGGGATCCTGCTGAAGGGATTCGCCGAGCTCGACCCGCTGGTGGCCACCGTGGACACGGCGGCCTGCGCCGGATGCACCGACACGTGCCTGTCCAGCTGCCCGTACGACGCCATCACTGCAGTCAATGCCGATGGGCGCGAGGTGGCGGAGATCAGCGCGGCCGTCTGCAAGGGGTGCGGTGGGTGCGTCCCGGTCTGCCCGCAGAACGCGATCGACCTGCTCGGATACACCGACGCCCAGATGCGGGCCTCGATCGACAGCCTGGCAAAGGAGCCGGTCTCATGAGCACCACGTTGAGAGACCCCCGCGAGATCATCCGCGAGGAGACGATGATGCACAGCCCCATCCTCTGGGCACTGAGGGCGGGACCGCTCACCATCCCCGAGATCGCCCGGCACATCGGTCAGCCGGCCAACGAGGCGCTCTTCTGGGTCATGGGCATGCGCCGCTACGGCCACATCGTCGAAGTCCAGGACCCGACCGACGAGGGCTACTTCCGCTACGCAGCCAAGGAGGCAACCTCATGACCACCATCATCGACACCGAGCTCCTGGCCGACGTGCAGCGCTTCGGGGCGGGCGACGTCTCGGCATGCTTCAGCTGCGGCACCTGCACCGCGATCTGCCCCCTGTCCGACAACGACGGCACCTTCCCGCGCCGGATCATCCGGTATGCGCAGGTGGGTATGAAGGACGAGCTGCTCTCGAGCAAGGAGCTGTGGACCTGCTACCACTGTGGTCTGTGCTCCGACAGCTGCCCGACCGAGGCCGACCCCGGTGAGTTCATGGCCGCCGCCCGGAGGTACGCCATCGCCAGCTATGAGCCGACCGGGCTCGCGAAGACCCTGTACACCCGGCCGGTCGTCGGCCCTCTCATCGCGGTCGCGGTGGCCGCCTTCTTCGCCATCTTCATGTTCGCCGCGCGCGGTCCGCAGGACCCGGCGTCGCTCGCGCTCTTCGAGTTCATCCCCGAGAACCTGATCCACCTGACCGGCATCGCCGTGATGGGGGTGATGGCGCTGTCCGGGATCATTGGCATCGTCACAATGTCCAGACGGGTCGCGAAACACGAGAACGTCAGCCTCCCAACGCTGTTCGGCAGCCGGGCAGCCCTGACGCGAACGGGTTCCGCGCTGTGGTCGGCGCTCGGCGTGGAGTCACTCGGCCAACGCCGCTACCGCGAGGACTGCAAGGACGACCAGCCAGCCGAGCCGTGGTACCGAAGGCGCTGGCTGATCCACGCGCTGAGCATCTGGGGCTTCCTCGGCCTGCTCGCGGCAACCATCCTTGACTGGGGCCTGGCGCTCACCGGGGTCAAGGCGACAGGCACACCGATCCCGCTGTGGTACCCCTCCCGCCTGATCGGCACTCTCGCCGGGCTCTCCCTGATGTATGGCGTGAGCATGTTCATGGCCAACCGGGTGCGCAAGGTCAACCGCGCCTCCATGGTGTCCACGGCCTCGGACTGGCTCCTGCTCGTGCTGTTGTGGATCACCGGCGCGACCGGGTTCCTCATCGAGGTGGCGCTCTACCTCCCCGACGCACCAGCTGTGGTTCGACTGGGGTACTGGGTCTTCCTGTTCCACGTCGCCGTGGCCATGGAGCTCATGCTGTTCCTGCCGTTCACCAAGTTCGCCCATGCGATGTACAGGCCCGTGGCCCTGTTCTTTTACGCACTGGCCGGCGACAAGTCGAAACAGCCCGCCTGAACGGGAAAACCTGAGCCGCTGTCCCGGGATCAGAGCGACGGGAGGAACTGCTCCCGGACCTGCTTGCGCAGGATCTTGCCGAGCATCGAGCGCGGCGTGTCCTCGATCGGCACGAACCGGCGCGGGACCTTGTAGGCCGCGAGGTGTTCGCGGCAGTGGGCACGCAGGGCCGCCTTGTCGAGCCCGGCGTCGGGCTCGAGCTCGATAGCCGCGACGACCATCTCCCCGCCCCGTTGCAAGGGCTTGCCGAACACGGCAGCGTCGGTGACGGACGGGTGCAGGCGCAGCACCGCCTCGACCTCGGAGGGTGAGACGTTGTACCCCCCGGTGATGATGAGCTCCTTGGCCCGGTCGACGATCGTGGTGAACCCCTCCTCGTCAACGGTCACGATGTCGCCGGTTCGCAGCCAGCCGTCGGGCAGCAGCGTCTTCGCGGTCTCCTCGGGGTTGTTCCAGTAACCCTGGAAAACCTGCGGGCCCTTCAGCAGCAGCTCACCCGGCTGGCCCTGGGGGACCTCCATGGTGGGGTCGCCCAGGTCGACGACCCTCATCAGGGTCGAGGGGAAGGGAACGCCGAGGGTGCCGGTACGGCGGGTGGGGTGGAACGGGTTGCCCAGGGCGACCGGGGACGACTCGGTCATGCCGTACCCCTCGACGAGCAACCCGCCCGACACCGACTCCCATAGCTGCACGACCTCAGCGGACAGGCTCATCGCGCCGGAGATGCAGTACTTGCACGAGCGTAGCGAGACTCCCCGCTCCTTCGCGGCCCTGGCGGTGCGCTCGTAGATGGGCGGGACCGCGCAGTAGACCGTCGCGGGCGACTTCTTCATCGCGTCGAGGATCAGGCCGGGGTCGAACTGGGGGAAGAGCACCAGCAGGGCCTGCTTGCGGATGCCGTAGGTGAGGTAGAGCGTCATTCCGAAGGCGTGGAACATCGGCAGGATCGCGTAGAAGATCTCCTTGCGGTACTCCGCCCCGTGCATCCAGGCCTCCCCCTGCAGTGCGTTGGACACCAGGTTGAAATGGGTGAGCATGGCGCCCTTGGGGTGACCCGTGGTGCCCGAGGTGTACTGGATCACGGCCAGGTCCTCGACCGAGGGGCGGGCATGGTCGGGGTCGATGCGACCGTGGGTGAGCAGCTTCTTCCAGGGGATCGTTCCCGGCGCCGGGCAGGTGAGCGCCGAACGGGACTCGCGCAGCTTCTTCGCCGGCAGATGCAGTGCGAGCCGCTTGACGGCGGGAAACGCTCGCAGGAGGTTGACCGAGACGACGTGGTCGATCTCGACGTCGGCCGGGAAGGCGTGAACGGCAGCCACCGCCTTCTCCCAGGCGATCACCACCCGTGCCTGGTGGTCCTCGAACTGGTGACGCAGCTCGCGGGAGGTGTATAGCGGGTTGTGCTCCACCACAACGGCGCTCAGTCGCAGCACCGCGTAGAAAGCGACGACGTGCTGGGGGCAGTTCGGCAGGATGAGGGCCACCCGGTCACCGGCCCGCACCCCCAGAAGACGCAGGCCTTCCGCTGCTCGGTCAACCTGTTCGCCGAGCTCGGTGTAGGTCGTACGACGCCCGAAGAACTCCATAGCCGGATGGCTGCCGGCCTCGGACACGGACCGCTCGAGCATCGCGACCAGCGACTCCGTGGGCAGGTCGATCTCGGCTGGCACTCCCGGCTGATAGCTCTTCAGCCAGGACTTCTGTTCGGTAATCGGCATAGCACCATCCTCCCGCGAACCGGACCTCCCCCATGACAACGTGTCCGGGCGTCAGCCCGGTCGGCCGCCACACCATTGCCTGCGTCGCCCTGAATGGCCGCGACGAATGACCGCTGTGACGCGCGCCGATCACCCAGCCTGCCCGACCGTCACAGGTGTCCTTCGGGCGAGCGCTATCTCGAACCCCCTGGGCATCAGGGTCAACCGCTCGCTGATCGCCAGCTCGTAGCCCGGGTCACCGGTGATGTCGTAGCGCTGCAGCAACCGGGCCAACACCAGGACTGCCTCGTGGAGCGCGAACTGCCGGCCGATGCAGGCTCGCTCACCTGTCCCGAACGGCTTGTAAGAATGCGGCGGGCGGCCACGGGAGCTCTCGGGCAGGGAGCGGTCGGGGCGGAACTCCCCGGCGTCCTCGCCCAGCACCGACGGGTCACGGTGGATGAGCGGGAGGATGACAGTCGCCCAGTCCTGCGTTCGCATCAGGTAGCGCCCGCCGATCACGGTGTCCGTGTTCGGGGTGCGGGTGAAGGCGGGGGCGGTCGGCCAGAGGCGCAGGGCCTCGTCCAGGACGCGCCGGAGGTGACGGAACTTCGGAACCCGCTCGAAGGTCGGCTCCGCGTCGGGGTCTGTCCCGAGGATGGCGTCGCGCCGCGATGATGCCGTCGATCAGCGAGTCGACATACTGCCGGTGATGAGCGTTGCGGCGGTCGATCCGGCGCGCAAGCAGGCCTGAGCCCGGCATCGTGTTGAGAACACCCTTGCGCTGGCTGGCCTGCAGCGCGGCGACCATCGCGGGGACGAACGGGTGTGGATCTTGGCGGTTGAACGAACCGAAGTCGAGGCTTAAGGCAGCCCGGCTGATGGTTTCCAGGGTCCGCTTCGTCATGTCTGCCGACACGTCGACGGGAGCCTCGCGGGCATCCCAGGAGTCGAACAGCTCGGACGCCGCAGCGAGCATGACCGGGTGATAACGCAGGATGGCCTCCCTGGTGAAGACTGGGCGCAGCAGGTCGTGCGCCAGCTGCCAGCTGGGCTCATCGCTGTATGCCGTGAACAGCCCGTCTCCGGCGAACTCCCGCAGCCCTGCCAACCCTGGTGACAGCGCCTTGTGGAACCTGGTCTCGTCGCACAGCTCTGCGGCAAGCTCGGCACCCGCGACGAAGACGAACTACTGCGCGAAGATGTTCATCTCAAAGATCGGGCCGAGCCCGCCGCAGCACCGCATGGTGCTCTGCAAGGGGCCCGCTCGATCTGTTCCAAGGACGTCGCCCAGGAACGGCTTGCGTCCGGCAGGGCGGGGGAATGACTGCCCCGACCAGTCGTTTCGCACGATGGTCTCCTCGCGAGCCTCGATCTCGGAATCCCATCGTATCGGTGGGTCCGGTCCCGGTCACCCGGCGATAGAACGGGCCCGCGAGTGTGCCTGACCCGTCGACCGATCCGATGACAGGAAAGGCGGTCGGCACCTTCGCGACGGTAGCACCCAGCAGCTGTACAACAAGCTGGTGGCCCAGCGCACGGCGAGCGTGGACGCCGCGTATGCGGCCGCACGCACGGTCGAGAAGACCGACATCG
>JACMPC010000091.1 GCA_014377705.1 Dermatophilaceae bacterium | reverse complement strand
TGGCCGTCGAGAGCGGTGACCACGACTCCCGGGTGTCCACCTCGGAGGCGACCAGGGCCGCGACCGTCGCGGCAGGCACACGCGGCCTCCGGGTGCTCGAGGTTGGCGACCCCCTGATCGTCCGCGGCTCGGTGCTTGCACTCGAGGACCTCGTCGTCCGGCTCGTCGAAGCCGGTGTCGGCGTGCGCGAGCTCACCCCGGTCACCTCGCCACTCGAGGCCGCGTTCCTCGAGCTCACCGGCACCGAGGCGGACCAACAGGCGGACCAACAGGCGGACCAGGAGCCGGCGCAGTGACCGCCACCGTCGCGCCGACCGTCGAGCCGATTCGGGCCCCACTACTCCTGCCCGGCTACCGCTTCGAGGTCGTCAAGCTGCTCGCCCAGGGCCGGATCCGGTGCGTGCTGCTGGTCTGCCTCGTCGTTCCCGCCGGCTTCGTCGCGGTCATCAGTCAGCAGAGCGCCCTGCCGACCGACACCGTCTTCGGCCGTTGGATGCACACCACCGGATGGGCCGGCTCGCTGGTGGTCCTCGCCTTCGCCTGCAGCTGGGGTCTGCCGTTGCTGGTGTCACTGGTCGCCGGCGACGTCTTCGCGGTCGAGGACAGGTTGGGCACCTGGCGGCACCTGCTGGTCGCGGTGCGCTCACCGCGGCGGATATTCGTGGCGAAGGCTCTGGCCAGCCTGACCATCATCGTCGTGCTGGTCGTACTCCTGATGGGGTCCAGCATCGTCGGTGGCCTCGCAGCTGTCGGGAACCACCCGCTGGTGGGCCTCGACGGCCACAGCCTGGCTCCCGCGGCGGCAGCCCGCACCGTGCTGCTGACCTGGTTGTGCGTCCTCGCGCCCACGCTGGCCTTCGCCGCCGTCGGCCTGCTCGGCTCGGTGGTGCTCGGCCGGTCCCCGATGGGGCTGCTGGTCCCGGCCGTGCTCGCTCTGGCGATGAACCTGGTGCTGATGCTGCCGGTGCCGGTCGTGGTGCGCCTGGCGCTGCCCAGCGACGCCTTCCTGGCTTGGCGCGGGCTGTACACCGATCCCGCACACATCGGTCCCCTGCTGATCGGGGTCCTGGTCAGCCTCGTATGGGCCGCGGTCGCGACCGGGCTGGCGTACGTGTTGTTCCTGCGCCGCGACTTCACCGACCTCTCCAACGACGGCGCCGGTCGGCGCACGCTTGTCGCAGCGGCGCTGCCGCTGGCCGTGCTGGTCGGGGTCACCACGCTGGTCCTCAGCACCGTCACCCCCGCCAGCGGGACCGGCATCGAGAAGGGCAAGCTCGAGCGCTCGTTGGCGACCGCGTTCGCCCATCTCTACGTGCTGCAGACCCAGCAGATGCATCGACCCTCGGTCACCGAGACGCAGCTTGCCACCAGCGCAACCTGCGACAAGGCCGGATCGAGGGTCGATGACCGCGGCCCCGGCAACGACTGGCGCTGCGTCGTGACCTGGCGCCTGCCGGGCGCAACCGCCACGGGCTCTGCGATCTACCAGCTCGACGTCGCCGCGGAAGGGCGCTACGTCGCCGATGGAGACGGACCGAAGGAGGTGAACGGCTATTTCCAGGTGCGCACCGCAATCGGTGACGCACCCAACCCGCTGTGGCAGCTCGACGGATACGTCGATCTGCTCGGTCACCTCTAGGAAGGAAACACCCTCCATGCATGTCGTCCGTCAACGCACCACCGATCGAGGCGCCCGGTCCGGGCTCCTCGCCAGGAGCAAGCTCAAGCTCGTCGTCGTCGGGGCCACCGCGCTCGCGGTCGCCGGCACGAGCACCGCCTTCGCGACCACCACGATCTTCGGTCAGAACAAGGTCGGCACCGAGTACGCCGACGGCCTCCAGATCTCCTCCAACCAGATCCTCAAGCCCCTCGGCGACCGCCTCTCCACGCCGTACGGGAAGATCATGGGCTCCACCCTCAGCCCCGACGGCCGCTTCCTGGCCGCCACCTCCAACGACCGATCGGTCTCGTTGCAGGTCTACGACCTCAAGACGTACCAGCTGATCTGGCGTGGTGGCAGCGCCACCGGCGTCAACCTCAAGCTGTCGGACAACACCGTCGGTCAGGAGGGTCCTGCATACTCCCCGGACGGCAAGTTCCTGTTCATGCCGAACGCCACCGGCATCACCCGGTTCCCGGTCAACGCCGACGGCACCCTGGCTGCGGGCACCAAGATCGCGATCCCGACCGTCGACGGCAAGAAGGCCCTCACGGGCGGGCTGACCTTCGCCGCCGACGGCACCCTGTACGCCGCGGTCAACGGCCAGAACACCGTCGTCGCGATCGACCCGACTACAGGCACGATGACCCGGACCTGGAAGGTCGGGGTCGCACCGCGACAGGTGCGGTTCGTCGGCGACAAGCTCTACGTCAGCAACGAAGGAGGTCGTCCGGCCCGGAACGGCGAGGCGACGCAGGACTCCTACGGGACCGCGGTCGCCGCCGATGACTACCTGGGCACTTCCACGACCGGGACCCTGAGCGTCATCGCCCCGACGAAGACCGGCGGCGATGTCGGCTCGATCAAGGTCGGGCTGCACCCGACGGCGATCTACGCCCGCGGACGGGTGCTCTACGTCACCAACACGAACGACGACACCGTCTCGGTAGTCGACACCACCAGTGGACAAGCCGTCCAGACCATCGCCACGCACCCGTGGCGCGGCTCGGCGATCGGCTACGAACCGAACGGGATCGCGATCCAGGACGGACGACTGCTGGTCAGCCTCGGCCGGGCCAACGCGGTGGCGGTCTACAAGCTCGGCAGGAAGCCGCTCGACCCGGTCAGCTACGTCGGCCTGGTGCCGACCGACTACTACCCCGAGGACGTCTTCACCGTCGGTGGCAAGACGGTGGTTGCAAACCGCCGCGGCATCGACGCGCGCGGGCCGAAGATCACCTCGAACCAGGGCTTCGGCACGACCCCGGCGACGTCCTACGGGACTCACGGGACCACCGCGTCGCTGACCCGGTTCACGTTGCCCAGCGACCGGCAGGTCCGTGACACCTACACGCGGAGGGTGTTCGCCCAGAACGGCTGGGGAGACGTTCGCTCCGACGTCGCGCGCGCAAAGCGCGGTCGCCCCGTGCCCGCCGTGCCCGTGCCGAAGCGGATCGGTGACCCCTCGCCCATCAAGCACGTCTTCCTGCTGGTGAAGGAGAACCGCACCTACGACCAGGTCTTCGGGGACATGCCCGAGGGCAACGGTGACGCCACGCTCGCCCAGTTCGGGGAGCAGACGACGCCCAACCAGCACGCCCTGGCACGCCAGTTCGGGCTCTACGACAACACCTACGACGTCGGCACCAACTCGGCGGAGGGTCACAACTGGCTGATGCAGGGTGACAACCCGGAGTACACCGAGTCCAGCGCGGGCGAGTACACCAGGTCGTACGACACCGAGGAGGACGTGCTGGGCCACCAGCGCTCCGGCTTCCTGTGGACCGCGATCGAGTCGGCGCGCAAGACCGCGCGCAACTACGGCGAGTTCCAGTACACCGAGGGCAAGCCCTCGGGCTCCTGGCAGCAGTACTTCTGCGCGGTCGAGGGTGTCGAGGCAGGCGGGGACCCAGCTCAGCTCACCACGCCGGAGCTCAAGGGTGACTACGGCTCGGTCATCCCGTCGCTGAACGACATCAGCAACCCGCTGTCCCCGCCGTTCGACCTCTCGATCCCGGACGTCTACCGCTACCAGATCTGGAAGCAGGAATTCGAGAAGAAGGGTCCGGCCAACTTCCAGATGATGTGGCTCTCCAGCGACCACACCGGCGGTCCGTCGACCCCGCGTGCCGCAGTGGCCGACGGTGACCTCGCGGTCGGCAAGGTGGTCGACGAGATCTCGCACAGCAAGTACTGGAAGAGCTCCGCGATCTTCGTGGTCGAGGACGACAGCCAGGCCGGCGTGGACCACGTCGATGGCCATCGGGCTCCGATCCAGGTGATCAGCCCATGGGCGACGCACGGGAAGACTGTCTCGACGTACTACTCGCAGCTGTCCATGGTCCGCACGATCGAACAGATCCTCGGGGCGGAGCCATTGAACCAGAAGGTCGCTGCGGCGACTCCGATGTTCGACGCGTTCCAGTCCAAGGCGGACCTGACCCCGTTCAACGCGGTGGCGAACCAGATCCCGCTGACTGAGAACGTCGTACCGGCTCCCGCGTGCGGTGTCGACACGACGGCCAAGAAGGTGGCGGCACCGAAGGTCCCGGCGAGTGCAACCAAGCTCGCCACGGCCTGGGGCACATGGGCACAGAAGCAGCACTTCACCGGTCGCCAGGCTCGGGCCGACTACGCCCACCCGGAACAGATGAACCGGTACACCTGGTACCAGGCTCACGACTGGAGCACGCCCTACCCGGGTGATGCGAAGCTCTACTACCCGAGGGATGTCCCGGGAGCCGCGATCCCGTCCGCCGAGATGGATTGACCTGACGTGGGACGGAGGACCCGCTGGCTGCCAAGCCGGCGGGTCCTCCGCGCAGGTTCAGTACTCCCGTCTGCTGAGTTCGCAAAGTCGATCGCCGCGATCATGCAGAAAAGCAACGCGTTCAAGGACATCTTGGTTCCAGCTTTGACTCAGCCCACGTTGAGTCCGGCACTGCAACGGACGCTGGCCGAGTTGGGGAACAGTTCTATGCAAAGCCCTGAGATGAAGCAAGCCTTCAAGCAGATGCAGGAAGCTATCGCGGCCAGTCACCACCGTCTGACGAGACGACCCCACACGCTGCGCGATCTCGGTACTGGACACTCCGCCGGCAGTCAGAAGAAGAATCCGGGCACGCTGAGCCCGACCGGCAGCCACCGTCGACGACCGCGTCCACGAGCCAGACGTCCACGAGCCAAACAATGCCTCGTCGCCATCACGAAGAATCAACGCAGGAGCAGGCGGATGAGCCATAACCTCCCAGGCATCAACCATCCAACTACTTACGACACGCCGCACTGGGAGAGCCCTGTGGTGTCGACTGGAGCCGGGCGGACTCCTGAAAAGGATCGCACCCCGAGTCCGCGACAAGTGGTCGAACTCCTCGGGGATGCAGCTGTCTCACACACTGGGTCGTCGGGCGAAGAAGTTCATAGCGGTGAACGACAACGCGACGTCCTCGTCCTGGTTGAGTGCCACGACGGCCGAATGTACGAGTCCCCGGTCGGGCTTCGAGCGCGACGCACGTGCCTCGGCCACCGTGACACGGATGCGCAGCTGGTCACCCGGCCGCACCGGCCGCGGCCAGCGGATCTCGTCGAGGCCGGGCGAGGCCAGGCTGGCCACGTGGGAGACGTAGTGGTCGACGTAGAGACGCATGCACGCGGCGATCGTATGCACGCCGCTGGCGATCAACCCGTTGAATGGTCCCGTCGCCGACCGGGCCGGATCGGTGTGGATCGACTGCGGGTCGTAGTGCCGGGCGAAGGCGACGATCTCCGTCTCGCTCAGGCTCGCGTGACCGAACTCATAAACGGAGCCGACCACGTAGTCCTCGAACCACCGATCGCTGATCGGCGCAGGGAAGTCAGCCGCCCCGAGTGGCCCGGTCATGACCGGGCCTCCTCACCTGCATCGATGGACTCGGCGATCCGCTTGATCGCGGCGAGCGTTTTCGGGATTCCGTCGAGCGCCTGCTGGGTGCGGTCGGTGATCTGAACGTGCCCCTCGTCACCGAACTTCTCCTCGAACATGGCGATCCCGCCCGGCAGGAACTCCCAGGACTCGGTCAGGCTCGTCCCCGTATCCAATGGGCCGAGGGTGAAGCCCCACCGGGCAAAGCTGCCACCCACCACCCAGGCGAATTCGCGGCCTCGCTCGGCCACCACCACCTCCGACCGGGTCTCCCACGTCCGGTGTGGGAGCTCATTGCGTCCGGTGAACCAGGCACCGACCTGACCGGCCTCGGCCTCATCGTCCCACCAGCAAGACGCACAGACCGGGCTCCACTCGCCGGTGCGGGTGATGTCGGAGACCAAGTCGTAGAGCGTCTCGGCCGACGCCTCGACCGTGACGGACTCCTGGTGACGGCGGATGCTCGTCTGACTCATGCGTCCACCCTCACAAACCGGGTCACTTCTTCTGCCGCCGGCTGCCGCCATGCCAGTCCTCCTGTTGACCGACCGAATCGGCTTCGACTCCGAACGCGGCAAGCTGTGGCTGCTCGCGCAGGCTTCGCTTGAGCTCGGCGAAACCAGGGAAACGAGCCAGCCCGACCACGTGGTCCCACAGCTCGGCCGCCGAGCCTTCGCGTGGCAGCCGGCTGATCACCGGCCCGAAGAAGGCCACACCGGCGGGTGGCTCGAAGTGGATGATGGGCGTGCCCACGTCCTTGCCCGTCAGTGAGAGCGCCTCGTCCGTCTCCTGCCGGATCTCGCGGTCCCAGGACTCGTCGTCGAGAGCCTCCGCCAGCGCGAGGGGAAGGCCCGCCTCGGCGAGGATCGGCTCCGTGAACTCACGCGTCCCGCGGCGCTCACGCACCTCGCCCTCACTGCGGTGGTCGTCCAGGACTGGAGCGGTGTCGAAGATGTGCGCCCCGAACGCGGCGTACAACGGTGCCATCGACTCACGGCCGTGCTCCGCTCGTGCCCGGGCAGCCACCCGCAGGAGCCGGAGCCCGGCGGTGTGGCCGGCTTCATACTCGGGCGGGAAATGCGCGTCGTAGTCGACCTCGGCGTTGATCAGGCGCAACGAGATGAACCGCCAGTCCACGGTGTAGTCGCGCTGCGCCTGCACCTGCCGCACCCACTTGCTGGTCATCCAGGCGAAGGGGCAGACC
>JACMPC010000090.1 GCA_014377705.1 Dermatophilaceae bacterium | reverse complement strand
GCAACCAGCTGCCGGCTCCGGGCGCGGACCTCAGGAGGGCGGCAGGGTGCGCAGCCCGCCGATACTGGTGCGACCGTGCCCGCTGCCCGGCGGGGCTGGTAGGCGAGATCGGGCTGACCGAGTGACAACCAGCCAATGTGGACAGATAACACTCCAGGACTCAGAATGATGCGCTGACCCGTAGGCCCCAAGGGGCCTTTTGCCACCACATGTAGCCAAACAATCCTCGGCAGCGCTAGCCAAACCTGCATAGCCGGCGCCGCTGCTGCCCTGGACTTCGGCCGCAAAACCGCGCCCGGTTGCGAGGATGTCCAGGCCGTCAACGCTCGGTGAGCTCGTCCCGTGAAGTTGGTCGCCAGGCTCGGAGCCATCCCCGGCCAACGACAGTCATCCCGGCCAGCTGAGAGGAGAGCTGTACTCAGGTCAGCGTGAGCAGGTCGTCGCATGAGCGCGGCCCGCCGTCGGGCCCAGTCCAGCTCAGCGTCCCCTGACGGCTCGCGAAGTCAGCGATCAGGGAGGCCATGTGATCACCGTCCCTCCAGGTCAGGGTCACCAGGGGGCCGTCGCCGCCGATCTCGACGGTGCCGGCGAAAGCGGGGTGGCTGTTCCGGAGCCGGATGAGCCCGACGAGGGCGGCTACGACCGGACGGGCCAGGTCGCGGGCGATCTCGTCACGAGTGTAGTGGTGGCGGTTGATGTCCCGGCCGACCCCGGTTCGGGCGAGGAGCTCCATGTCATTGCCTCCGGCGAGCAGGCCCACGTAGTACACCTGCGGGATCCCGGGAGTGAAAAGCTGCACGGCGCGCGCAAGCAGGTAGGCCGTGTCATCCCGGCCCACGGCGTCGTAGTAGGTGCAGTTGACCTGATAGACGTCCACGTTCGACGCGGCCCAGCCCGTAGCCTGACGCGACTGCCCGCCGGAGTGCTGGTGGATGCCCTCGACCAGGGCGCTCACTTGCTGAGGGGTGAGCAGACCGGGGTGTCCTCCGCCCATCTGGTCGGCCCCGACGTCGATCACCCCGATCCCGTCGTGGGTGTCCAGGACTGTCACCGTGTTGACCGGACGGATGCGCAGCCAGCGGCGCAAGGCAGCGGCGTCACCGGTATAGAGCGAATGCAGCAGGAGCGGCGGTAGCGCGAAGTCGTAGACCCGGTCGACTGCTGACCCGATCGCGACCTGTCGCTCGTAGTGGGCGTGGATCTCGACCAGCACCTGCACTCCGAGCTCGCGGGCCCGGGCGGTGAGCTCGTCGATGAACGCCAGAGTGCCCGGGGTCATGAACGATGACGTGCCGGCCGTCTTGATCGCGTACCCCACCGCGTCCAGGCGCACCATCGTGACGCCACTGTCGGCGAGCGCGGCCAGCACCCGGTCGAGGTAGGCCCTGCCGGCGGGGTTGGCCAGGTTCACGTCTACCTGCTGGCTCGTGAAGGTCGTCCACACCAGTCGCTGACGATCCCCGAGTCTCAGCGAGGTGAAGGGCAGGCCGGGTCGCGGGCGGTAGATCCCGACGAGCTCGGCCTCGCTGGCACCATCCGGGTACACGTCGGCCATGGTCAGGAACATCCCCGCATGCGGCGAGGCATCCCCGCGGGCCAGCACGTCCTGGAACTGAGCCGAGCCCGACGAGACGTGGTTGACGATGAGGTCGACCATCAGGACGTAGTCCCGGGCCAGGGACCTTACGTCGTCCCACGATCCGAGGCGCTGGTCCACCTCGGTGTGGTCCACCGGGTCGAACCCCGCGTCGGCGCCGTCGAACGGGGTGAAGAACGGCAGGATGTGCACCCCGGCGAACAGGCCTGCCAGGGGCCCGCCCAGGATCTCGTGCAGTCCTGAAAGGCTCCCTCCGAACCGGTCCGCGTACGCGATCAGCTGCACGTTCTCGCGTGGGTCACCATGGCTCATGCCACTCACCTCTGTCTGCTCGTTCCGCCCTGCGATGGGCTGGTCAGGAGGATACGGGCGACCGCTGCCAGAAGTATCCCGGCCTTCACCCGAGCCTCCGCCAAACCTAGGGATGGTGCGCGAATTGTGTTGTCAAAACTAGGGATGGTGCGCGAGTTGTGTTGTCAAACCTAGGGATGGTGCGCGATTTTCTCTGCCAAACTTCGGGGTGGGGCTACGACCAACCGGCATGAACCATACCGAGGTCTGCGGGGGAAGTGGCTGCACGGTACCTAGACATCCCATGGTCTTAGATGTCAAGCCGCTAGTTGTTGGGTGTGCTGGTTCCAGGTATTGGCCTGGCCGTTGGGGGTGGACGTTTTGGGGCAGCCATGCTGGATGTGAAGCGCTGCTGTGCGCCTTGACGTGACACGCCGAGTCGGGCTCCGATGACCGACCAGGTTGCTCCGCCCTGTCGGGCTCTGGTGACGGCGGCGGCCAGGGTGGCCTCGGCGGCGCCCGCCTGCTGGTGGGCGGTGGCAACCCAACCCAGGACGTCGAACGCCGGACCGGCTGGTAGCGGGACCGGGGTTTG
>JACMPC010000008.1 GCA_014377705.1 Dermatophilaceae bacterium | reverse complement strand
GACAAGGTCCGGTACCTGTCCGCTGAACGCCTCGCCGGACAATGGCCAGCCGTGGACGAGGACGACTGGACGGCCCGGACCACCGGTGTCATCCACGTGCAGGTTGGTGTCTTTAAACAAGCCGTGATGAGCGGTGATTTGGGTCATGGTCGTCCCTCGTGTAGTTCGCGGCCGCGGCGTGGCGACGCACTGCTCATTACCCGACAGGTATGACTCAACCATTGTCGGCGCGTCCGACACCGTCACCAGCGGCCTCGTCGACCGGTCACCGACGCGGACCTGCCACGGATCGGGGCACTGGATCCGTCGTGCGGCAGGATCCAGAATGTGTCCTCAGGTGAGTCCGGGGCCAAGCACTACTTTAGTCAGTCTTGCCTGAGCTGGGGCGAGACCGAGCACAAACGGTCCTGCCGCCCCCCGGCCCGGAGCAACGCTGATAGAAGCGCCGTTCGCTTCTAGGTCAAGCGGGAGCACTCATCCGGCAGCGGCCGTCCCCAGCCTCCAAGCGGAAAGTTTGGATCACGATCCTACGTCGAGGCTTCGCAGCAGACATTGGTTGGGCGTCCTGCATTGGCGCTCGTTCGATAAGCGCAGTGGGGCGGCCCAGGGGCAGGGTGGCTTAGGGCCTCGAACACGACTGGGCGGAACCACTCCGGGGTCGACGCTGATTGACCTCCAGATTGATCTGGCCCGGTCGCTGTGCTGGGGACATAGTGACGGCCAGACCGGATGTTGCGGACACGGTCAGCCGCCTAGCCGGCTGGGTCCCTGTCATCCAACTTTGCGGCGCTGGCTGTCAATCAGCGGCAGCGGCGGGCGGCTTGACGCAAAAGCTGTTCCAGCGCAAACCGTTGTCATTTCGGAGACACTGCGTGGCAGACCATAAGGGACTTCGCGCGCGCAACCTTCGCCGTCGTGGCGTCGCGGCGTCGTGGCGTCGCGGAGGATTGCGGACGGCTGACGGGCGCCCCTGACGATGACAGGCAACTGCCCAGCGGCAGGTCTGCCTACCGGCGGGGTTTCAGTCGTTCCGTCGCGGACACGCACGCCCTGGAGGCCGTGGGCGTCCGGGTCGAACGCGCAGGCCCCTTATGAGCACGAGGAGCACCATGAAATCCCTTCACCACAGGTCCAGAGCGGCGGTCGCTCTGCTGGCTGCCGTCGCCACCACGGCCACCGGAGCAGCCCTGCTCGGACCTGGAACTGGGCAAGCCTCGAGCCACCGCGAGGCGCCGTACACCTTGACCGACCCAGCCGTAGACGCCACCGATGTGTTTGCCTTTTCAAGCCCCGACAAGCCCGATACCGTCACGCTCGTCGCCAACTTCTCGCCCGGCCAAGACCCGTCCGACGGTCCAAACTTCTTTCCCTGGGCGACCGACGCGCGCTACGCCATCAATGTTGATAACAACGGGGACGCCAAGCCCGACATCACCTACAGGTGGACCTTCAAGGACATCGACAAGCGGGGCGCCGCCGACCACGGCACAGAGGTCAAAGGCAGCCTGCTTTACAACGACGGGCCGGTCACTTCGTTGGACGACCCCAACCTGCTGTTCCGTCAGACCTACGACCTGCAGGTTGTCACTAACCCGACCACCACGGGCGCGGCGACCGCTACCGTATTAACTGATGTTCCAGTTCCACCAGACAACGTTGGTGTCGCGTCCATTCCGAACTACGTCCCGCTCCGGGACGCAGCGATCGAGGCCGGCAAGGTTGGCGGTGGTCCGGCGGCGGGGGTTCAGTCCTTCGCGGGCCAGCGCGACGACCCGTTCTTCCTGGACATCCGGGTCTTTGACCTGCTCTATGGCGGCAACATGTCTGAGACGGGTTTCAACTCCCTAGCCGAGAAGAATGTCAACACCGTTGCCTTGCAGGTGCCCAAGAGGATGCTTGCCAGTGGAGGCGACATCTCAGCCAACCCGGTCATCGGGGTGTGGTCGACCAGTGAGCGGCCCAAGATCAGGACGTTCCAGGAGACCGGCGCCGCCCCGCAGACCTCCGAGGCACGCAGCAGTGATCAGGTCGATTCTTCAGGCGAGTTCGTCCAGGTCTCACGCCTGGCCGCACCGCTGGTCAACGAAGTCGTCGTGCCAGCCAGCCTGAAAGACTATTTCAACCGCTCGCGCCCCGACCAGGATGCCGGTTTGCCGGCGCTGGTCGGTCGCGTCCAGGACCCTGAGGTCCCAGCCCTGATCGAGAGCATCTACAAGATCCCCAACCCGAACAAGAGCGCGATGGGCAAGGACCGGCCCGATCTGGTGGCCACCTTCCTGACCGGCATCAGCAAGAAGAGCTACCCGCCGGCTGGGGCCGACCTCAACGGCATTGACCTCAACCGCGACAACGCTGGGGTGGCCTCAGAGCAGCTCCGCCTAAACATGGCCACGCCGGTGAGCGCCAAGCCCACCCGCCTCGGCGTGCTCGGCGGCGACCTCGCCGGGTTCCCGAACGGGCGCCGACCGGCCGACGACACCGTAGACATCGAGCTGCAGGCACTCGAAGGCGCACTGGTTCCCGACCAGGACCCGGCCGTCAAGAAGGCAATCTCCCGCCTGGGTGACGGGGTCGACAGCAACGACAAGGCGTTCATGGCCTCGTTCCCTTACCTCGCCGACCCGCACGCAGGCTCCGACCCGCGTAACGGGCGTAGTCCGGTGAAGTTCAAGCAAAACTTCACCAGCCAGGGCGGGACAGTCACGACCAACGTCTCCGGCATCACCCCCGCGGCTCCGGGAGGCTTTGTCCAGCTCTACCGAATCAATGCGGACGGATCATCGACGGGTCTGGGCAGCATGAATCTGGACAGCTCTGGTACAACAAGTTCCACCAAGAGATTCCGGGTGCGGCCGGGTACCGAACTCACGCTCAATTACCGCGTCTTCACCACGAGGGTCTCTGCCGCCCAGGAGAACCGAGGTGTGGCAACGACGTTCACGGTGCGCTAGCTGTAACGATCGGACACGTTGTTGACGGCGTGGTGACTTGATCGCGGGGAGGACCTCCGGTCTGAGTGGCGGTATCTGACATCGTTTCTCAGCTCGGAGGTCCTCTGTGTCGCACGCTAACGCTCGCCTGTTTGATTACGGTCGTCGGCTGGTTGCCGGGCGTGTCCTGGCCGGGCACAAGCCTGGGGATGGTCCTGAAGCAGGCCGGCTGTGGTTTCCGCCGACCGGGTGACGGTGGCCTTGTTGCTGGTCTTTGGCCTGCGGTACACCCCTGTGCTGCTGTTCACCGACGTGTCGCACGGCCTGCTGGTCGTCGACCCGTAGGTCGGCTGGGTCAGCATCGAGATCCTCAGCGTGGTGTACGCCGGCACCGTGGCGGTCCTGCTGCACAAGGTGCGGATCGACCCGCGGCTGCCGACCCAGCGCGATGTCATGTGGTTCCTGGTGCTGGCCTGCATGGGCGCCCCGTTGCTGGTCGCCGCGGTGCAGGTCGTGCAGAACAACCTGGTGGGGCTGCTGTCCTGGCAGGATCTGCCTGGCGATGTCTTCGGGTTCTGGTCCGGTAGCGCCACGGGCATCGGCGTGCTGGCGCCGGCGCTGCTGGTCGCCTCCCGGCGCTGGCCGCGGTTGTGGCCCGGCCGTCCCCCGCTCGAGTTGCCCACGGTCCCGAGGTCTCGACTGGCCTGGGCCGAGCTCGCCGTGTAGGCCGTGCTGCTGGCGGGAACGGTCTACTTGGCTTTCATGCCGCTGGCCCGCGGCAGCCTGGATCTGGCGTCGTTGGTGTACCTGCCGTTGCTGTGGAAAGCGGTGCGCGGCGGCCTGGCCCGCACGATCGGCGCGGTGCTGCTCACGAACGTCCTGGCCGTCGCGCTGGTCGGCCGGGCCGCCGGGCTGGACCCGCTGCGCCTGCAGCTCGGCCTGATGACGATGACCCTGGTCGGCCTGGCGCTCGGCGCGTTCGCCGACCAGCGACGCGCCGACATTCAGGCCGCCCGGCACGCCGCCGTCCACGCCCCGCTGACCGGCCTGGCTAACCGGGTGCTGCTGATGGACCGGATGGTCGCCGCCGTCCACCGCCACGACCGGGACCCGCTGGCGCTGCCGGCGGTGCTGTACTGCGACCTGGACGGGTTCAAGGGCGTCAACGACGGGCTGGGGCACGACGCCGGCGACGAGGTGCTGCTCGACGGCGTCGACGTGGGGCAGGTGCCCGACATCGCCGACTGGACCGTCAACTCGCTGCGACAGCCATACCGAACCGCCGGCCGAGAGGTCGTCCTCAGTGCCAGCATCGGCGTCGCCGTCCTGGAGCCCGACATCAGCAGGGTCGAACGCGACGCCGCCCACACCGCCGAGGCACTGCTACGGGCAGGCGACGCCGCCCGGCACCGGCTCGAGCTGCACGCGGCGCTGCGCCGGGCGCTCGCCAACGGCCAAATCACCCTGGTCTACCAGCCGATCTATGCGCTCGGTTACGGATGGCCCGTCGCCGTGGAGGCCTTCGCCCGGGGCAGAACGGTGGATAGGGGCTTTTCGCGACGGTCATGCCGGCCAGCTCGCGCCGAGAACGGCGGACTGGCCAGCCGCGGCGGAGCTCACTCGGGCACCTCAACGACGAGGGCCTCGTCGCTCCGTTCGGTGCGGTAGTTGCGCAAGGTGGTTTTGCCGGGCCGGTGCGTTCAGCGCCGGTCGCGATGTCGAAGGCGGCGAATTGACAGGAGCAGATGACCGCGCCGTCCTTCACCGCGCCGCCGGCGCGGGAGCCCTTGTGGGTGCAGGCGTCATCCCACGCGTGCGCCTTGCCGGTCTGGACGGTGAGGGCGATGGTCTGGCCCTCGACGGTGGCGGTGGTCGGGTCGCCCGGGGGTGCGGCGAAGTTGAGGATGCGTTGGGTGCCCGAGGTGGTGCTCATACGGGGGCGGTGCCGACGTCGGTCGACGCACGTTGCTGTGCGTCGATCACGTTGCCGGCGGCGGGTCAGTACCGGTTGATTACGTGTCGTCGCTGGTCGTGGTCTCGCATTCCCTCTCCTTGCACAAGGTCTTCACCTCTTCTTCCTTGCGTTCCTTGCGTCCGGCGTGGTGTCAATGGCGGGCGGTGGGGCGGGCTGCCTTCTTGCCCAGCACGATTCCGAGGCCGATCATCGATGCGCCCAGGAACAGGTGCAAGAAGTTGTCCGCGACGTTGAGGGGCACGAAGTTTGCGGCGCTGTCGAGATCAATGACAGTGCCGTAGGCGGCCAGGACGAAGTAGACGGCGCCGCCGCCGAACAGGAAGTTGCGGGCGCCGACGACGGACCTGGCAAGTACCAGGCCAATGACGCCGAACAGGCCGTGGACGATGTTGTGAAGCACGCTGATCTTGAAGAGCCCGATCAGCTCGGCTTGGGACTCGCGTCCGGCTAGCGACAGGTCGCTGTAGCCGGTCGTGATGCCTGGGACGAAGCCCAGGATCGCGACGAGCAGGAACGTCGCAGCGACGGCGGTCGCAGCGAGCTGGACGATCGGGCGGTTGCGCATGGGTTCCTCTCGGTTGCCGCGGCTGCGGCGTCGTGGTCTTCATGAGGGGAGTGGGGGCCCGACCATGGGTCGGCGGTTTCACATGGTGAGCGCAACGACCCACGCGAACTTCTCCCGGGAAGGTGTCGTTCTGCCGTGATGAGCAGTGATCTGGGTGATGGTCATCCTTGGTGTGGTCCTTGGCCGCGGGACCGCAGCACACGTGTCACTACCCGACGGGGACGGCTCAACCGCCGGCTGGGGCGTGGCGGTCAAAATGGCTGCTTCGCGAGCATCGCCGGGACAGTGCAAAGCGTGGAAGTCGGGTCATGACGACGGCAGCTACGGACGGTCGGCGACCGAGGACGACTCTCATCGCTGGTTTTTGACGCCTACGCCATCGGCCACGTCAAACTCTGGGCCTTGGCCGCCCTTGAACCCTTGAAGGCAACAATGGTTGCACCTGGCGCCGGGCTCCGGATCGGGGTGAGCCCTGTCCCAGGGGCCAAATGGAACACACGCACGATCTCGGCCCGCGCTGCGTAGGAACCTGTACCCGGTAACCCCCGGGAACCGGCTGCCCATGCTTCCCGGGCCGGCCGCTACTGGGCGGGGCTAGCGCTGGTGTTCGGCTACGCACGTCCGCATGTGTTGCCGGCATCACCGTCTACGGGTCACACCGTGAACAATTTGAGCGTCATCACGGCGTCTACGCCATGGAGATCGAGGAGAGCCATGAGGGCCATGACCTGCCGCCAGATGGACGGCCCGTGCGGCGTCGAACTGCCAGAAGACACCGCGGACGATGTGAACAAGCCGCAGGACCGCCACCTCGGCGAGGCCGTTCGCGCAGGCGACGTCGTGCAGTCCAGCCGCGACACCGCATCGGCGCCCCTCGACGGCCGGCGGAGTTCGCCTTGGTCTTGGCGTGGGTCCTGGGTCGTAGATCGGTTCTGCGCTTCGCAAAACCCCCCCCCGAGGTCGCCGCCCTGGGGGGTCGGCATGCTTAGGTCAGCCGTTGGGCCTGAGCAACACCTTGGTAAAGCCGTCGACCCGGCGGCCGAACTTGTCGTAGGCCTCGACGGCGTCGACCAGCGGCACCTCGTGCGAGACGAGGAACGACGGCTTGGCCGCGCCCGTCAGGATCAGGTCGCGGAGCTGGCGGTTGTAGCGCTTGACCGGCGCCTGGCCAGTGCTCATCGTCTGGCCCTTGGTGCAGAACGTCCCGTAGTCCCAACCGATCCGGCCGGCGTTGGCGCCGTTCGGGACGCCGGGGTGGGTCGGAACGTAGATTCCGACGACCCCGATCCCGCCGGTGGAGCGCACGACCTTGACCAGGTTGTCCAGTACCAGCTCCGGGTGCTCCTTGCCGGCGGTGTCGTGGGCCTGGTAGCCGACCGCCTCGACCCCGCGGTCCGCCCCCCGGTCATCGGTGATGTCCAGGATCTGCTCGACCGGGTCACCGGCGGAGAAGTTGATCGGGGTAGCGCCGATGCTCTCGGCCAGATTGAGCCGGTCGGCCTGCTTGTCCACCAGGAACACCTGCGAGGCTCCCTGCAGGATGGCGCTGTGCGCGGCCATCAGCCCGACCGGTCCGCCACCGAAGACCGCGACGCGGTCGCCGGGCTGCATCCCGGACAGTACGACGCCGTGCCAGCCGGTCGGGAAGATGTCCGACAGCATGGTGAAGTCGTTCTCGTGCTCGTTGCCCGGCGGTAGCCGCAGCAGGTTGAAGTCGGCGTGCGGCACGCGCAGGAACTGCGCCTGCCCGCCGTCGTAGGGCCTCATGCCGGCGAAGCCGCAGGCGGCACCGTCTATGCCGGGGGCCGGGTTCATCTTGGTGCAGAACGACGTCCACTTGCTCGTGCAGTTGCGGCAGGTGCCACAGCCGATGTTGAACGGCACCGAGACCCGGTCGCCGACGGCGAAGGTGTGGACGCCGGGGCCGACCGCCGAGACGATCCGCGTGTTCTCGGGGCCGAGGATCTTGCCCTCCTCGACGTTGGTGCGTCCTTCGTACATGTGCAGGTCCGAGCCGCAGATGTTGCTGACGTGAGGGTGATCACGGCGTCGCGCGGATTGGCGATGGTGGCGTCCGCAACGTCCTGGAACGACACCTTCAAGGTGCCGTTGTAGACAAGGGCCCGCACGGGTTCTCCTTGGGCCAGGAGGCTGGTGTCCGGCCCCGAGGGGGGACCGGACACCACAACCTGGATGAAGGGCAACTACCCGCATCGGCGCTAACGACCTGACCCCGCTCGCCCAACCCCGGACCGGCTTCTTGCTGTGCTGGAGCCCATTGGCTACTCAAACAGCCGTCCTCGTAGGTCTCGCTCTCGCGGGGGTTTTGCGGTACTTGAGCAGTCGCTCGACGGTCCGGTTCATGAGAGGTTTTTCGCGGATCTCGCCCAGGAGCGTCTCCTGGTAGTCGCAGATGTCGAGCAACAAAAAGGGTGAGTACGTCCACCGAGATGCCGTCTGCTGCGTCATCGACAGGCACGATTGGCAACCATGAAGGCTGCTAGTTAGGGCGCATGGGCCGCCTACCGGCGCGCGCTCCGGCCGGTGACAGCGAGTGCGAAGATCCCCGCGCGGACCAGTGATGCCTCGGCGACCTCCCCCCACGGCGCCCACAACTGCATCATGTGTAAGCCGTCCGCTTCGACGTGCAGCGTCACCGAGCGACCAGCGTCGCGTGCGAACTGTGCGAGCTGGAGGCTGTCGTCGAGCAAGACCTCTCCGGCCCCGACTTCGATGTGCAGTGGAGGCAGCAGCGTCAGGTCGTCAAGGAGCGGCGACACCTGCGGGTCATTGTCTGGCACGTCTGCGAAGCACTGCCG
>JACMPC010000089.1 GCA_014377705.1 Dermatophilaceae bacterium | reverse complement strand
TTCGATCCCGGGAAAAGCGTAACGGTCCCTCCAGGCCCACCAGGCCGGCCAGAACCTCCTGGACCATGTCTGCCACGCCGGGCGGCCCCCCGACCACATGCCTGCGCAGCACAGTCAGCACCAACATCCCGACGACGAGGCTGGCGAAAGCCAGAGCGAGGAAGGCCCGCACCGCCCGCCAGCGGGTCGTCGGGTCGCCAGCGGCCTGGAACTCAGCCCGGTAGGCGATCAGGGCGACCAGCACCGCAAGCGACATGGCCAGCGGGACCCGCTCGAACCCAAGAGCGTGCAGCACCACACTCGCGGCCAGCAGCGCCACCGCGGCCCGCCACGCCCGACGCTTGCGCCGGCGCAGGGCGTGCGCCAGCAGTAGCAGAAGTATGCCGGACACGACCGTCCCCGCGGACGCCGCGGCGATAGCACCCGGCAGCAGGCCCGTCAGCGGATGCAGCCGGTGCCGCCAGCCGGGCGCCATACCGGAGGCGATGTCTGCGAAGCCGACCAGGTAGGTGAGCGCGCCCACCACGGCCGGCGCACGCGAGCGACGACTGGTGAACCCGGACCGCAAGGACGCAACGCGCGGAGACGTAGCCCTCGGTGATGCATCCTGCTGTGATGCATCCTGCTGTGATGCATCCTGCTGTGACGGGTCCCGTTGTGACGAAGTCATTGGTGAGGAGCCTCGCGGGGACAAAGCCTGCTGCCCTGACGGCTTCCGTGCCGAAGCCTGCTGTGTTGACGGCTTATGTGTTGACGGCTGCTGCGCCGCAATCTGCTGTGACCGGGGCGCCTGTGACGAAGGCTGTGGTGACGAAGGCCGCGGATGCGGTTCGGAGGTGGGTGTGGGAGCAGTATCGCTCACCGGATGCCGCCCAGCACCAGTCCCATCGCCTCGGCACGGGTTGCCGGATCACGCAACTGGCCCCGGACGGCCGAGGTGATGGTCCGTGAGCCCGGCCTGCGAACCCCGCGCATGGACATGCACAGGTGTTCGCACTCGATCACGACCATTGCGCCCAGGGGTCGCAGGTGCTCGACCAGGGCGTCTGCGATCTGCGTGGTCAGCCGCTCCTGAACCTGGGGACGCCGTGCGTAAACATCCACCAGGCGCGCCAGCTTGGACAACCCGGTCACCCGTCCGTCACGGCCTGGGATGTAGCCGACGTGGGCGACCCCGTGGAACGGCACGAGATGGTGCTCGCAGGTGCTGTAGACCTCGATGTCTCGCACCATGATGAGCTCGTTGTGACCGATCTCGAAGGTCGTCGTGAGCACATCCGCGGGCGTCTGCCGTATGCCCGCGAAGATCTCGGTGTAGGACCTTGCCACCCGCGCCGGGGTCGCCTTCAGCCCGTCCCTGTCAGGGTCCTCACCGATCGCGAGCAGGAGCTCGCGGACCGCGCGCTCGACACGCTCCTGGTCAATCGGAGCTGGGGTCGACATGGCTACCCTCGGGGAGCTCGATCACGGCCGTTGGCGGGTGCTCCCGGGCGGAAGGGGAGTCCTGAGGCTGCCCATCGGACATCGCCGCAGTCTCGGCAGGCGTCATCACCGGCGGCAGGTCGCTGACGTGGCGGCGTTCAGAAGAGAGCCATACCGGGCGTTGCGGGCGCTTGACCACGTTCGCGAAGATGTCGGTGAGCTGAGCCTTGGCCAGCGTCTCCTTCTCGAGCAGCTCGAGCACCAGGTGGTCGAGCACGTCGCGATTGTCGTTCAGCGCGTGCCACGCCTCGTCGTGGGCGGCCTCGATGAGGCGGCGGATCTCCTCGTCGACGACCCCTGCCACAGCTTCGGAGTAGTCACGCTGATGGCCCATGTCACGACCGAGGAAGACCTCCCCGCTTGCGTCCTGGCCGAGCTTGATGGCACCGATGCGCTCGCTCATGCCGAACTGGGTCACCATCCGGCGAGCCAGGGAGGTGGCCTTCTCGATGTCGTTGCCGGCACCGGTGGTCGGGTCGTGGAAGATCATCTCCTCGGCGACCCGCCCGCCGAGGGCAAAGGCCAGCTGGTCGAGCATCTCGTTGCGCGTGGTGGAGTACTTGTCGTCCAGCGGCATCACCATGGTGTAGCCCAGCGAGCGACCCCGGGGCAGGATGGTGATCTTGGTGACCGGATCGGTGTTGAGCATCGCCGAGGCCACCAGCGCGTGTCCACCCTCGTGGTACGCGGTGATCTTCTTCTCCCTGGCGCTCATGATCCGGGTGCGCTTCTGCGGACCGGCGACCACCCGGTCGATGGCCTCGTCCAGGGCCAGGTCATCAATCAGCTTGGCGTTGCCGCGCGCGGTCAGCAGCGCAGCCTCGTTGAGCACGTTGGCCAGGTCCGCGCCGGTGAAACCGGGCGTGCGCCGGGCGACCGCGAGGAGGTCCACGCCGGTGGCCAGCGGCTTGCCCTTGCCATGCACCTGGAGGATGTTGTGACGGCCGATCATGTCTGGTGCGTCGACGGCGATCTGGCGGTCGAAGCGGCCCGGACGCAGCAGCGCGGGGTCGAGGATGTCGGGTCGGTTGGTCGCCGCGATCAGGATGACGTTGGTCTTGACGTCGAAGCCGTCCATCTCCACGAGGAGCTGGTTCAGCGTCTGCCCACGCCCGTCGTGACCCCCGCCCAGCCCGGCGCCGCGGTGCCGGCCGACGGCGTCGATCTCGTCGACGAACACGATCGCCGGAGCATTGGCCTTGGCCTGCTCGAAGAGGTCCCGGACGCGCGAGGCGCCGACCCCGACGAACATCTCGACGAAGTCCGAGCCGGAGATGGAGTAGAACGGCACGCCGGCCTCACCCGCGACAGCACGCGCCAGCAGGGTCTTGCCGGTGCCGGGAGGACCGTAGAGCAGGACACCCTTGGGGATCTTGGCGCCGACTGCAAGGAACTTGGCCGGCTCGGCCAGGAACTCCTTGATCTCCAGCAGCTCCTCGACGGCCTCGTCCACCCCTGCCACATCGGCGAAGGTGACCTTCGGCGTGTCCTTGTTGGCCAGCTTGGCCTTGCTCTTGCCGAACTGCATGACCTTGGAGCCGCCACCCTGCATCTGACTCATCAGGAACCAGAACAGGCCGAGGATGATGACCAGCGGAAGAAGGGTGCCCAGGATGGTCAGGAACCAGTTCTGCTGGGGCGGGTCGTCGGTGTAGCCCTTGGGCGGCAGGTGTGTGGTCAGCGATGCGACCAGGGTGTCGCCGCGCTGGGGAACGTAGTAGGTGGAGACCTTGTTGGCGGCTTTGACCTTGTCACCGTCGGAGTAGGTCTTGCCCGGCTTGAGGGTGAGATCGAGCTTATCGTCGCCAGCGAACTTGGCCGATTCCACCGATCCATCGTTGATCAGCTTCTGCGCGGCCGAGGTGTCGATGCGGACGAAGCCGCTGGAGGTGGAGAAGGAGAGCCACAGCAGGCCAATGCCGAAGATGAGTATCACCCAGACGATCGGGGTGCGAAGGATGCGCTTGAAGTCCATGTATTTCTGCGGGGCTTGGCGCCCCGTCCTTCCTGCTCGTTCGGCCCGGTCAGTGCGGCACGTTAGTTCAACAACTCAGTCCAGCCACGCCCTGCAACGGTGTGAACCACGTCTACAACCGTGTTCAGCGAGCGCCAATTAAGTAATATCGACCCTACCCCGCACCAGCGTGCCAGCATTCGCTACCGGACTAATGCGTGACACGTGCCAAACGTGCGACATGCCGCCGATGTTCCAGGGTCGGGGTTCGGCTCAGGCTCAGGCGTAGACGTGGGGGGCCAGGGTCCCGACATCGCGCAGGTTGCGGTACTTCTCGTCGTAGTCCAGTCCGTAGCCGACGACGAACTCGTTCGGGATGTCGAAGCCCACGTACCTGACGTCGACGGTGACCTTGGCGGCATCGGGCTTGCGCAGCAGCGTCATGATCTCCACCGACGCGGCTGAGCGGGACTCCAGGTTGGCCCGGATCCAGCTCAGGGTCAGCCCAGAGTCGACGATGTCCTCGACGATCAGCACGTGCTTGCCGGTGATGTCGGTGTCGAGGTCCTTCAGGATCCGCACCACCCCGGAGCTCTTGGTGCCCGAGCCATAGGACGAGATGGCCATCCAGTCCATCGGGGCGGTGCCGGGAAGTGCCCGCATGAAGTCGGACATCACCATCACCGCGCCCTTAAGGACCCCCACGAGCAGCAGGTCCCTGCCCTCGTAGTCATGCCAGATCTCACCGGCCAGCTCGTCCAGCCGGACCAGGATCTCCGCTTCGGTGATGAGCACGCGTTCGAGGTCGGCTCCCATATGGGCGGCGTCCACAGCAACTCCCTGACATTCTCTGAAGGTGATCGGGCTGTCGTGACGATCAGCGCGACTGATGGCTTACGGGCAGAAGGTCAGCGGCGAACGGAGTAGATGTCCCTGCCTGTCCCTGCTAGGTTCCGCCCCTATTCAACCCGACGGGTCGATGCGACGACCACCTGCCCATCGGTGCGGCTGCCCTGGACATGCCCGGGCAGATCGATCGGACCCTGCCCACGCCAGCGGGTGACCAGGGAGTCGAGCGAGTCGATGTGGTTGGCGATCAATGCCCCGGGCGGGCAGCCGGCCTCGATCGCGAGCAGTCGCCAGACACGGGTGCGGATGGCGCCGGGCAACTTCAGGAGCGCGTTTGCCGGGATGACCTGACCCGGACCGAGCCCGCGGCGGGCCTGCTCCGCAAGGTCGTCCAGGGCGTCCGCGTCCGCTCGGAGCAGGTCCGCCGAACGCGCCAGGGCCGCAACGGTTCCCGGGCCGAGCTCGGTTTCCAGAGTCGGCAGCAGGGCGCGAGCACGAACCCGGCCGTATGCCGGGTCGCTGTTCTGCGGGTCCACCCAGGCGGTGAGGCCGGCTGCTTCGCAGGCTGCGACGGTGGTGGTCCTGGCCAAGCCGAGAAAGGGGCGGACATAGGGTCCGCGGCGAGCCGGCATACCCGAGAGCGAGCGCGCTCCGGAGCCCCGGGCCAGGCCGAGCAGGACCTGCTCGGCCTGGTCATCGCGGGTGTGACCGAGCAGAACCGCCACCGCCCCGGATCTCGCAGCCGCCTCCTCGAAGGCCTGGTATCGCGCATCCCTGGCCCGCGACTCGGGGCCGGCCCCAGAGCCTGCACCCCCGCCGGGGGCGCCAACCCGGACCCGGACCACCTCGACGGGGTCCAGGCCGAGTCCCCGGCACTGGTCAGCGGCCCGTCCGGCCACGGCCGGCGATCCCTGCTGCAGGTCGTGGTCCACGATCACGGCGCCCGCTGACAACCCGGCCCGGGGCGCTTCGAAGGCAACGGCCGCCGCGAGCGCCAGGGAGTCCGCGCCACCGCTGCACCCCACCAGGACGAGCCCGCCCGGGGCGATCGGCGTCGTCGGTGCCGTCGGTGTCTTCTGCGCCGTCGGTGTCTTCTGCGCTATCTGGCTGAGAGCCTGCCGGACGGCCACGCGGGTTGCCGCGATGGCGTGATGCGGTCCGCTCATGGTTCGCTGCCGGTCAGCCGTGCACGCGCTGGACCCAGGCCGGCGGGTTCTCGATCTCCTCGGGCAGCGGCAGCGTCTCCGGCGACGTCCACACGGCGTTGAAACCGTCGGTGCCCACGGTGGCGGTGACGGCGCGCACGAACCTGGCCCCGTCGCGGTACTGGCGCATCTTGGCCTCGAGCCCCAGCAGCCGGCGCAGGATCTTGTCCAGGCCGGTGAGGTCGTGGCGTCGTTGCTGGAACTTGGCCCGGATCTCTTCGACGCTGGGCACGATCAACGGGCCGACGTCGTCCATGACCACGTCAGCGTGTCCCTCCAGCAGGGACATGATCGCGGTCACCTTGGCGATCTCGGCGCGCTGCTCGGGGGTGGCAAAGACGTCCGCCAGACCGTTGCCTCCGCTTCGCAGCGCATCCGGCAAATTCTGGGTGATCTGCAGGAGCCTCTGGCCGAGCTGCTCGGGGTCCGGCGCAAGGTCCATGGACAGCCGGCGGGCCGAGTCGATGACGTGCTGGCGCAACCAGGGCACTGCGGTGAACTGCACCCGGTGGGTCTCCTCATGGAGGCAGATCCAGAGGCGGAAGTCGGCGGGGTCAACACCGATCTCCTTCTCCGTGTGCAGCACGTTGGGCGCCACCAGAAGCAGGCGGGGGGTGCCGTCCGGGGCAAGGTCGTACTGGCCCAGGATCCTGCTGGCGAGGAAGGCGGTGAAGGTGCCCACCTCGGCGCCGGTGACCTTGCCTCCGACACCCATCAGCAGGGGCGAGCCGGGGGTCGGCGTCCTGCGCCTGGCGAGCATGGTCGTGATGACCGGCTCGAGCATCGACTCAAGGGAGTCGACATTGGCGTCGATCCAGCCCGGACGGTCCACGATCAGCACCTCGCTGACCCCCTCGGGCGAGTGCATCCTGGCCGTCTCGGCGACCGGGCCACGGGATCGCTGCGCCGCCGAGCGCAGGGAGGCGACGACCTCGGCAGCCTGGTCGGGCATGACCTTGGGACCAGCCTGGACCAGCAGCCGCCCGGTGGCCTTGGCGAACCCCCAGTCGACGAACCCGCTTGTCCCGATGTTCGATGGCTGCTCGGCCATTTCCGTTGAGGTCATTCCCACATCTTCCATGGCAGCGTCCCAAGCCTCAACCTGCTTGGATGGGATTGGGACGTGATACTGGAGACTGACACACTTGCCTGCGCCAATCGCAATCCCTGCGCCAATCGCAATCCCTGCGCCATCGCAATCGAAGGGCACCGCCGTGGAGTACGACATCACCATCGAGATCCCCAAGGGACACCGCAACAAGTACGAGGTGGATCACGCCACCGGACGCATCCGCCTCGACCGGCTGCTGTTCACCACCACGCGGTACCCGGCCGACTACGGCTATGTAGAGGACACCCTCGGCGAGGATGGC
>JACMPC010000088.1 GCA_014377705.1 Dermatophilaceae bacterium | reverse complement strand
GTACCGCGAAGTGATCGTTCTGCCATGACGGGTGTACTCCCAACGTGCTGCCCACACCGGTGATGGCGCGGGGATTCACTGGGCACAACGCCGCAGTCAGGTTCAATGTTCCGGTTCGGCAGATGCCGTCCGCCCCACAGCCTACCGCGAATGGGGGAGCGGTTGAGTGCTTTGGGGAAGCGGTTCGGCTTACCGGGTTCAGATGACCGCGGGGACCTCGTTGCCGGCGGCGATGATGCCCTCGCGCATCCGCACCCTGGACAGCAGCAGACCACCCACGACGAAGAAGACGATCAGGGCGATGATTGCCCAGCGGTAGGAGTCGGTGAACTGGTGTACTAGTCCGAAGACGAGCGTTCCGAACCAGCTCGTGCCTCGTTCCATCGCCTGATAGAGGCTGAAGAACTCGGCTTCGCGCCCGCGGGGGATGAGCTGGCTGAACATCGACCGTGAGAGGGCCTGGCTGCCGCCCAGCACGATCCCGATCAGCACGGCGAGCCCGACGAAGATCAGGAACCCGCCGGTGGGGACGAAGAAGGCAATGGTCACCACGAGGGTCCAGAGCCCGAGGCTACTGAGCACCACCCGCCACGCGCCGAACCGTCTGGCCAGCCTCCCGAACAGCAGCGCTCCGCCGAAGGCGACGAACTGGACGAGCAGGATGATTTCGATCAGCTGGCTGTTGCTGAAGTTCAGCTCCTCGGCGCCGTAGACGCTCGAGGCGCTGATCACCGTCTGGATGCCGTCGTTGAAGAAGAGGTACGCCAGCAGGAACAGCATCGTCTGGGGATACAGCCGCAGCTCGCGAAACGTCCCGGTCAGCTGCCTGAGGCTGCCACTGATCACGCTGGGCACGCTGACCGCGCTGATCACGCCGGGTCCTCGTACGGTGGTCGTCTCGGTGGCGGCCCAGCTCACAGTCTGCTCGGTCGCGTCGGTGGCACCCCGCAGATCCCGCAGACCGACGACCGGGATGATAGTGAAGGTGGCCCACCACAGCCCGGCCGAGAGCAGGCTGATCCGCACGGCCATCCCGGCCGAGATGCCGATCTGACCGGCCAGGGTCAACAGCGCGAGGTTGAGCGCCAGGAGCAGTCCGCCGCCCAGATAGCCCCAGGCCCAGCCCCGGCTGGACACCCGGTCGCGTTCGTCCGGTGAGGCGATCCGGCAGAGCAGCGAGTCGTAGATGACCAGGGACGACCCCAGGCACAGGTTGGCGAAAATCAGGAGCAGCACTCCCAGTGCCCAGTTGTCCCCGCTGACCAAGAACATCGCCGACGCGGCCGCGGCACCGGCCCAGGCGAACCCGGCAAACAGCCGAACGGGTCTGGGGGAGCGATCCGCGATGGCGCCGATGAAGATCAGCACGATCGCGGACACGATCGTGGAGAACGTGAGGACGTAGAAGACCAGCGAGCCTGGTGCCACCGGTATGCCGACGACGGAGAGGTTCGTCGGGCATGCGACGTCACTGGGCAGGGTGGGACAGGCCGACTTCTTGGCGATCACGGTCAGATAGGGCGCCATCAGCACCGTGAGAGTGGTGGTGACGTAAGCCGAGTTGGCCCAGTCGTACCAGTACCAGGCCTTCTGGTGGGCGGTGTCGCCGGCACGTCCGGATGCCACGGGGGAGTCGACGGCGGGTGTCATGGCCGCAGCCTTCCACACACAGCGCCCGGCTGCGTCAGCTGGCGAACTCCCAGTGCCAGGGCTCCGGCATGCTGCCCGATGGTTCGGCCCAGGCGGGATGGAACCACCCGTACAGCGGGCCATAGCGCTTCATCCACAGGTGCGCCGGCGAGGCGAAGCTCTGAACGCCGCCGCAGAGGTCAACAGCGAGGCCGAAGCCATGCTCGCTGGTGCCTGGAGTTGCTGCGAGGCCAGGCCGTGCCTTCTTGACTGCAACCTGTTCGGCATAGGACCGGTAGCCGTCTGTGACGCAGAGCGCCGAGCCCGTCTGCTTCTGGTAGGCGACGCTCATCGCGTTGAAGGCCTGAGCCGCTGAGCGGCGAAGGCTTTCACCCGGCGCGGCATACAGGGGACACAACGCCTGGGCTGGCCACATGCCGTTGGCGAAGTCCGACCGGCCCAAGCCGCAGCGGCTGCTCTGGGTCATCAGGACCGTGTAGTCCTGCCCCGCCAGGATCGCGGCGAGTCTCATCTCGGCGACTTTGGCCACTGCCTGCTCCGAACGTAGCAAGGTGCCACGCACGTCTGCTGCTTTGCTGATCTGCCCCAACTGCGCGGACTGGAACCCCTTGAGCGCCTTGCGCTGGTCGACGATGACGGCATCCAGCGCGGACTTCGCCTTCAGGGACTTCCCGGACGCGGTCGCTGCCAGGCTGCTGGCCAGCGCCGCCCTGGCCGAGGTGGTGGCCTGGGCGGATCGAAGCGTATCCATCCGGTTGAGGATCCGGGTCCGGCCGTTGACGAGATACTGGACCGTTGCCACGGAGTTGGTGCTCTGCTCGGGGGCGGGGGCGGTCAGCGCCTCCAGGATCGCGGCCATGTCGCCGAGTGGACCGCCACCGCGCATGTAGGAGTCGCTGGCCAGCTGTCCCAGCGCGCTACTGGCGGCCTGAACCTGTTGGCCGAGCTCGACCAGGCGGGTTCGCTGCAGCGCCGCGTCGGACTCGGCGGCGGACTGCGCTCTCCTGGCCGCCGCGAGGTCTGCCAGGAGTGTCCCAGCCTGGGCCGAAAGGAGTTCCAGACGTGCGTTTGCCGCCGCCACCAGGGCGCCCGAACGCATCAGGTCGGCACGCAGCACCTTGGCCGCTTGCAGCTGCGCAGTCAGCTCTGCCGGGGTGAGGATCGCATCTGCGATGGCGGGCCTGGGCGGGACGCGCGCGCTCGCGGGTGAGGCGATAGTGAAGAGAACGCCGACCATCAGTGCGGTGGCCAGACCCGCTGTCACAAGGCAGCGCCTGATCCCCGGTCCTCGCGCGACAACGTGCCCCTGGTCCACTGATCTCCCCTCACGCATTCCTGTTCAGCACCGGCTCCGAGATAGCCCATGTGGCTGAAAGCCTAAAGGGGAGGCGGGCCGGCCGAAGGAATCCACCTCAAGATGGCCATGACGAACTAGTCCTGCAGCAGGCGCACGGCGTCCGCAGTGAAAGGACCAGTCATGGTGCGGCCCGCCGTCGGAGTAGTCACTCGATCGCGCAGTCTCACCGTTCGGGAGACATAAGCGGACTGTTTGGCTGACTGCGCGATGGCCCTACCGGCGGCAGGGTTGCAGTTGCTGTCCGATCGGTGGGGCAGAGCGGTGCTGGACAGCGCCGTGCCCATCGTCTGAGCGGGATCGAGGGGTTGTCGTGTGGTCTGGAACGATGAGCAGGCGGGGCTTTCTCGCTGGAGCGGTGGGAGTTACCAGCGTGGTCGCACTCGGAGCGGGGACACCCAGTGCATCGGCCTCGGGCCGAATCGCCTTGGGCGCTTACACCAACGGCATGGATGCCGTTCCGAAGCGCCTTAGCGACCTGTCAGCGCTGCTACACCAGCCCATGTCTATCGCCTCAGTGTTCCGTGGCCCCGGTGACATCTGGCCGGGCCCGGTGGAGGCCAACCTCGCAGTGGGCAGGACGTTGCTCGTCGCGTGGTACCTAGACGACCACACCTACGCCTATTGGGCGTCTGCGGCGGCGCGACCGGGACTCGTGGCCATTGCCCGCCGGGTGAAGGCCTACGGCCGTGTGGTGGCCATCCGGCCCTTTGCGGAGATGAACGGTGACTGGCAATCTCAGCAACCCACCGCCAGGCCCACCGACGGGTACGCCACCGGATATCAGGCCTTCATCGCAGCCTGGCGCAACCTGGTCACCGTCTTTCGCGCGGAGGGCGTGACCAACGTGCGCTGGGTGTTCAACCCAACGACAGACACCTACGCCGAGACGACAGACATCCGGCGCATCTGGCCCGGGGCGGCCTATGTCAACATCCTAGGGTTGGATGGCTACAACTGGGGGACCGGCGGCATCTTCACCTGGCGCTCCTTCGCCAACATCTACCAGGTCCAGTACAACAGGCTCGTTGCTCTGGCCCCGACCCTGCCGTTGTGGATCTGTGAGATTGGCTGTGCTGACCCGCTCAGCACCCGTAATGCTGTCAGGGCGCCGGCGGGTCAGTCCAAGGCACAGTGGTGGAAAGAGATGTCGTTGGCCGTCCAGAGGATGCCAGCGGTGCGGGCAGTCGTGCTCTTCGACATTGCCAAAGAACGTGACTGGCGAGCCGCTTCCTCGACGTCCGCGCTCACCGGACTAAGAGGTGCCCTCACGTCTCTGAAGGCTTACTGACCGGGGATCGGACAGACCGCCGGATACGCCCTGGGTGTTGACGGCCCACCTCCCGGAGCCCCCCTTGGGGAGGATTCGCAGAACGGCGGTCCCGGCTGCGAGCAGCGCAAACGCGGCGAGGGTGTACCAGAGGAAGCTTGCGCCGGTGAAAGCCAGTGCTGCGGCTCCACTTCCAGCAGCAGTCACTCCGGCACCGGTCGCGGGCAGGGCATTGTTGTACATAGTATTCTTGGCCTTTCTTTCTTTGTTTTGTATTACCAACGACGTTGGTGTCGAAGGAGTGCGGCTGTGAATGCCCTGGCGTGAACTATCTGTAAGAACATGTCATAGACAAGCTCGTACAGTAGGGCTGCCGGTAGCATGTATTTCCAGCCTCTGTCGCTCACGGTGACCAGGCGCTCCATGATGAAGATGCCGGTCACTGCGAGCCAGAGGGGCTGCACAGTGAGCTGATGGGTGACTGCCGCATAGGCGATCGCGGCGAGGTAGATCGCGGTGACAAGCACACCGAAAAGGCTGAGCACCTGCCGGCCCCAGTAGGGCCAGGTGATCCGGGTCATGCCGTACTGGAAGCAGTTCTCCAGGGCGCCGCGCTTCCACCGCAGGCGTTGCGCCGACAGCTCGCGCCAAGAGGTCATGACCTCGGTCTCCAAAGTGCACCCGACCGGGCTCAGGACGCTGTGACCCAGGTGGCGGATGGCGAAGGTGAGCTCGTTGTCCTCCGTGAGAACCGAAGTGTCGTAGACGCCGCCCCGTCCGTCCCCCGGCGGAAGCGTGCCCGTCATGCGGGCTGCGCTGATCTCACGGATCGTCGTGACGCGCAGCACGGCTGCCGTGCCGGTGACGACCAGGCACTTTCCCTTCAGACGACGAACGTCTCGTGCATATCGGGCGTACTCGTTGCGCTGGAGGTGCCCCACGAAGCCAGCTCCGCCGCTGCCGCGGAAGGTTCCGCCGACAGCCCCATATCGTTGGTCGTCAAGGGTTCTCCCAGCGTTCTCGAGAAAGGGACGATCCAGCGCGGAGTCGGCGTCCTGCACCAGCACCAGCGCTTCGTCGCTGAGCGCTGGCAGGAGAACCTCCAGGGCCTGGTTGAGCGCCCCGGCCTTCTTGTGGACGTTGCCAACAGTCTCGAACACCTCCGCCCCCGCGTCCAGGGCGATGGCCGCTGTGTCGTCGGTGCAGTTGTCCACCACGGCGATGATCCGCGCGGGCGGCACCGTCTGGGACTTCAGATTCTCCACAGCCCGCCGAATACCCGCAGCTTCGTTATGGGCCGGAAGGAGGGCGATGATCTCCACCACCGGGCGCGCACCTGGTCGGACCGACCGGGTGGCATGTGAATCTGTGGCTATGCGAGCATGCTCACGCAGAATCGATGGTGTCATCCCTGACTCGCTCTCCCTTGCTTACTTGTCCAGACGCCCAGCTCAGAGAGTGAGGTCGCGATGCATGGTTTGGGCAGATTTGCCAGGCGTTGACCATGCTTTCGACTAATGTTGCCATGGGGGAGTTTCTTTGAGACCCGCCCAAAATGGCCAAAAGTACTAGTCAAAAAAGCCGAACGTACTAGTCGTGAATGACTAGGAATTGACTATGAACTGCCGGGGAATACGGCGGAAAACCGGACATAATGGTTATTACGTGAACGGTCGATGCTCGTGTCAGGCCACGACAAGCGTCTCTGCGCGAGCCGCGGCTAGTGTGACGTCCATGGACATCAAGGCCAAGAGTTCGGACACGCACTCGCTTGCGCCGCACGTTGCAGACCGCCACGATCTGATCCGCGTGCACGGCGCGCGGGTGAACAACCTCAAGGACATCAGCATCGAGATCCCGAAGCGCCGGCTGACGGTGTTCACCGGCGTCTCCGGCTCGGGCAAGAGCTCGCTGGTGTTCAGCACGATCGCCGCGGAGTCGCAGCGGATGATCAATGAGACCTACAGTGCCTTCGTGCAGGGCTTCATGCCGACGCTAGCCCGGCCGGACGTCGACGTGCTGGACGGGCTGACGACCGCGATCATCATCGACCAGGAGCGGATGGGCGCTAACGCCCGATCCACCGTCGGCACCGCCACCGACGCCAACGCGACGCTGCGGATCCTCTTCAGCCGACTCGGGGAGCCGCACGTCGGCTCGCCCCAGGCGTTCTCCTTCAACGTCGCCTCGATCAGCGGTGCGGGCGCGGTCACCATCGAACGCGGCGGCAGCACGACGAAGGAGAGGCGCAGCTTCAGCGTTCTGGGCGGCATGTGTTCGCGTTGCGAGGGCCGGGGCTCGGTCACTGACTTCGACCTGACCCAGATGTACGACGACAGCAAGTCGCTGAACGGGGGAGCGCTCACGATCCCCGGCTACAGCGTCGACGGCTGGTATGGACGCATCTTCAGCGGTTGCGGTTTCTTCGACCCGGACAAGCCGATCCGCACGTTCACCAAGCGCGAGCTCAGCGACCTGTTGTACAAGAAACCGACGAAGATCAAGGTGGAGGGCATCAACCTGACGTACGAGGGGCTAATCCCGAAGATTCAGAAGTCCCTGCTGTCCAAGGACGTCGAGGCCATGCAACCGCACGTCCGCGCCTTCGTGGAGCGGGTGGTGACGTTCACCGTCTGCCCCGACTGCGGCGGCACCCGGCTGTCCGAGGCAGCCCGGTCGTCGAAGATCAACGGGATCAGCATCGCCGACGCCTGCGAGATGCAGATCAGCGACCTCGCCGAATGGTTGCGGGGTCTGGCCGAACCGTCGGTCGGGCCGCTGCTGGCGTCGCTGCGGCACAGCCTCGACTCGTTCGTGGAGATCGGGCTTGGCTACCTCTCGCTCGACCGCCCCTGTGGCACGCTCTCCGGCGGCGAGGCGCAGCGCATCAAAATGATCCGCCACCTCGGCTCTTCACTGACCGACGTCACCTACGTCTTCGACGAGCCTACGATCGGGCTGCACCCCCATGACATCCAGCGGATGAACAACCTGCTGCTGCAGCTGCGGGACGAAGGCAACACGGTGCTGGTCGTAGAGCACAAGCCGGAGGCGATCGCGATCGCCGACCATGCCGTCGATCTCGGCCCCGGCGCCGGTACGGCGGGCGGCGAGGTCGTGTTCGAGGGGACCGTCGAGGGGCTGCGGGCCAGCGGCACGCTGACCGGGCGGCACCTGGACGACCGCGCCTCCCTGAACCCGTCAGTGCGAAAACCATCGGGTGTGCTGGAGGTCCGCGGTGCCAGCACCCACAACCTGCGGGATGTCGACGTCGACATCCCGCTCGGCGTGCTGGTGGTGGTGACCGGCGTGGCCGGATCGGGGAAAAGCTCACTACTCCACGGCTCGGTGTCGGGCAGGAACGGGGTGGTCTCGGTGGACCAGGGCGCGATCAAGGGCTCGCGGCGCAGCAACCCGGCGACGCACACCGGTCTGCTCGACCCCATCCGCAAGGCGTTCGCGAAGGCCAACGGCGTGAAGCCGGCGCTGTTCAGCTCCAACTCCGAGGGCGCCTGCCCGACCTGCAACGGCGCCGGGGTGACCTACACCGATCTGGCGATGATGGCCGGGGTCGCCAGCACCTGCGAGGAGTGCGACGGGAAGCGGTTCCAGGCCGAGGTCCTGGAGTACAAGCTCGGAGGCAAGAACATCAGCGAAGTGCTCGCGATGCCGGTCGCCGAGGCCGAGGAGTTCTTCGGCTCCGGCGAGGCGAGGGCGCCGGCCGCGCACACGATCCTCGGCCGGCTCGCCGATGTCGGGCTCGGCTACCTCATCCTCGGCCAGCCGCTCCCAACGCTGTCCGGCGGCGAGCGGCAGCGGCTCAAGCTGGCGGCGCGGATGGTCGAGAAGGACAGCGATTCCCGTGTCTACGTTCTCGACGAGCCGACCACCGGCCTCCACCTCGCCGACATCGAGCAGCTGCTCGGCCTGCTTCACCGACTCGTCGACTCCGGCAAGTCGGTCATCGTCATCTCGCACCACCAGGCGGTCATGGCGCACGCCGACTGGATCATCGACCTCGGCCCCGGTGCCGGCCACGCTGGTGGCCGGATCATCTTCGAGGGCACACCTGCCGACCTCGTCGCTGCTCGATCCACCCTCACCGGCGAGCACCTCGCGGCCTACATCGGTGCGTGACCGACGCTCATGCTGTTCGTGATAATCAGCCGATAATCTACATTATGTCAACTCGTCCTGATTTTCAGCATGATCGAACCGAGTCCGGGCTCCCCCGACGTCTCACAGCCTCCTCACTCAGCTGCGTTCGTCCGCCTGGGAGACGGTCGTAGGTGTCCGAGGGCACCCTCGACCGAGAAGTGACAGGGCAATCCGGAGTCCGGTCACATGCGCCAGGCACACCGCACGGTCCAGACCGCCACGAAGGCCGCGGAGGCGACGACTCGCAGGCTGTCGTGCCTTGGCGTGCCGTGGCTCACGGACATAACTCTCAACCTAACGGTGAGATGCTCCAGGAGATCTGACCGACGGGCAGTTCGAAGAGAGTCTCCTCGCCGTCCTCGTCATCCCACTGGCTGCCGACCTCGACGAACCCGAGTCCGGTGACCAGGTTGCGGGAGGGGACGTTCCCGGGGCTGACAGATGCGCGGAACCGGAGAACCGCCGGGTCTCGCTGCGCCCACCGGAACATCGCGACCACCGCCTCGCGCGCGTACCCCTGCCTGCGGTGGGCCGGGGACACCTCGTAGCCGATCTCGAGCATGCCGGCCTCGTCAACGGGACCGTGAAAGCCGAGACGCCCCACCACGATTTCGGGGTCGGTCCGGAGCACCATGGCGAGCAAGAGCAGCGGCGTCGCCTCGGGGTGTTCGCGGGCGAGCGGGATCCGGAATCGCAGCACCAACTCCATGACCTGTGGCCAGTCGGCCGGAAGCCGGTACCCGACCATCTGCTGGGCGGTCTGGAGATCACCGCGCAGCAGAGCCTCCATCAGCTCCAGGCTCATCGGCACAAGATCCAGACGCTCCGAGCCCGCGTTCAGGCTCGTGGCGGTGTTGATGGTGGCGGTTTTGATGGTGGCAGGGTCGATCGTCGTGGCAGTGCTGATCGTTGCAGTTCTGATCGCGGGCTTCGTCATGGTGCGCACCACGATAGGTCAGCCCTCGGTGTTCGCGAACCTGTTTTCGGGCCCGGTGCTGTCGCAGACCATGACCGACCCCGGTGCCGGGTGAGCTCGACCAGCGGCGCACCCCGGCAAAGAGGCGGTCGAACGGCGTCAGCGCGCCCACATCTTGCCCAGTGCCGAGACGACCTTCCAGTCGCGGCTGGTTGCCACCACTCCCCCGCGCTCGATCCTCGCGTTGGTCAGCTTCGCCTCGTGCGAGGGGTGCCCGAGCCACAGGTAGAGCTCGCGGCCATGGACGTGCGCCCGCTCGCCCGTGACGTCCCAGCCGTTCATCGCCGCGATGAAGCCGTCGTCGGGGTCGTCCTTGAGGAAGGTGACATAACGTCGTACCTCCCCCTCCAGCGGTGCTGCCAGGCCCATCCCGTATGACGTGAGCTCACCGAGCCGCACGGGCGTCCGCACGACGCTTCGCACGGTGAACCCACAGACCTGCCCCAGCGCCGTCTCCAGTGCGGCCTCCACCTCGGGGGCCGAGGGCAGGGCGGAGGTGAGGCGAAGGTTCCCGCTCTGGATGTAGCTCTCGACGTCACTAAAACCCTGACAGGTCAGCCCCGCTCGCAGGTCGGCCATCTTGGCGAACCGCCCGCCGACGTTGATCGCCCGCAGGAACGCGATATACGTGGTCATCAGTTTTTTGCCCCTCAGATCTCGAACGTCCCGCGACCCACCTCGCGCAGGGTCCCGCTGACCAGGATGGTGCCGTCTGCCTCCACTGCCAGGTCCAGCACCGACGGGCGTCCGACTGCGCTTCCCTGGTGGATCCGTCGTCGGAGCCCCCGCTGCCCGTTCGCCAGGAACCAGCCGCCGAGGTTGGCGCAGGCCGATCCGGTTGCCGGGTCCTCGATCACCGCGCTGTTCTGGCTGAAGAACAGCCGGGCCTCGATCGTGTCGGGGCCCGTCGGCGCCCAGAGGTAGACCAGCGACTCCCCGGCCGGTGTCGAGGCGAACCGGGCCAGCAGCCCGGGATCGGCGGACGCAGCCCGCACATCCTGGTCCGAGCGCAGCGGGACGATCAGCTGGACGGTGCCGGTGTCGACCCACAGCGGTTCGCCCGCAAGGCAGTCCGGGGTCAGGCCGATCATGGCGCTGAGGTCCTGGCCAGACACCTCGACCGGGGAGGTGGTCGGCGGGTTCGCCCGGAGGGTCCACACGTCGCCGGCGACCCCGACCGGGATGTCCCCGGCCGGCATACGCAGGAGGATCTCGTTCTTGGCGCTCGACAGCTCGCGCGCCACGTAGGCGGTGCCCAGCGTCGGGTGTCCCGCAAAAGGCATCTCATAGTTGGGCGTGAAGATGCGGACGTTCGCGGTGACCTCCGTCTGCGGGGAGGTGATGAATGTCGTCTCCGAGAGGTTCAGCTGACGGGCCAGGTCTTGCATGTCCTTGTCCGAGAGACCGGTGGCGTCCTCGAAAACGCACAGCGGGTTGCCGGTGAAGGGATCGTCACCAACGGTGAAGACGTTCACGATGCGGTAGTGGAGCCGCATGGCGGGTCAGCTCTCGATCAGGGTGTTGACAGGGGTGCCGAGCTCCACGGTTCGGCTCACGGTGCAGAGCCGGTCGTGCGATCGCTGCACCGCCTCAGGCAGGAGCACCCGGGCGGCGTCCCCGCCCTCGCCCTGCAGGAACGTCAGCTGGAAGGTCACCGACAGATCCTCCATCCGGTTGCCGCCTTCGTCTCGGACCTTCTCGCCGTCAACCTTCACCACGAACGAGTCCGGCTCTGACCGGCGGGTCGTGAAGATGTCCACGTCGACCGCGGCGCACCCGCCGATCGCCGCAAGGAACAGCTCGACCGGGGTGAAGGTGTCGACGTCCCCGGTGCCGAACGCGATGGTGCCGCCCCGGCCGTTGACCGCTGTGTAGCGGCCGGCCGAGGTGCGGGTGATGGAGACCGTTCGATGTGAGTCAGCGGGCATGCCCCCATTTTGTCAGAGGGCGGGCAGGGCTAGGTCAGGGGCCAGAGGTGCACCGGCTCGTTGCTGTGCATCGCGGCGACATAGCGCTCCAGCATCCCCTTCAGGGCAGTGGCGCGATCCGCTCCCCGGGCTTCGAGCCTGTCCACCGTGGCGATCTGCCACAGCGCGCCGTTGATCCCGGACAGGCATCTGCCCTCGATCACGCCCAGGTATCGGTTCCGGACCGCCGGGGACACCCCCCACTGATCGAGCCCCTCGTGGGCTAGCGGCAGGAGGTGGCGCAGCACCAGCTCATCGGCTGGCACCTCCCCGAACCCCGGCCAGTAGACCGTCGACTCCAGGCCACGGCGGGCGCACCCGCGGAAGTTGTGCTCAGCGGCGGCGAAGCTCATCTTGGTCCAGATCGGCCGGTCATCCTGGGCCAGCATGCGCAACAGGCCGTAGTAGAAGGCCGAGTTGGCCAGGGTGTCGATGATCGTGGGTCCGGCCGGCAGCACCCGGTTCTCGATCCGCAGGTGCGGGGTCCCGTTGGCGACGTCGTAGACGGGACGGTTCCAGCGATAGACAGTGCCGTTGTGGATCCGGAGCTCGAAGAGGCTGGGTGCCTGACCGGCGTTGAGTATCTCAGCCGGGTCCTCGTCCCCGATCTCGGGAAGCAACGGCGGGAAGTACCGGCCGTTCTCCTCGAACAGGTCGAAGATCGAGGTGATCCAGTTGTCCCCGAAGAAGACCCGCGGCCGCACGCCCTGGTTCTTGAGCTCGTCCGGGCGGGTGTCGATGACCTGGGAGAACAGCTCGATCCGGGTCTCGTGCCACAGCTGCTTGCCGAAGAAGTATGGCGAGTTGGCACCGAGGGCGACCTGAAGGGCGGAGACCGCCTGCGCCGCGTTCCAGTGCGCCGCAAACTCCTGCGGGGTCACCTGCAGGTGAAGCTGCACAGAGGTGCAGGCCGACTCGGGCCCGATCGAGTCTGTGAACATGGCAAGCCGTTCGCCACTGCCGCCCTCGATGTCGATGGGGATGTCCTCGCCACGGGCATCGATCACCGCCTTGTTCAGCGCGGAGTATCGGGCGTTGGCGCTCATCCAGTCGTGGTTCAGGTGCTCTGCCATGATCGTGGGCAGGATACCGATCATCACGATGTGGGCGCCGGTCTCGCCGGCCAGGCTCTCGGCACGGTTCAGGCTCTTGCGCAGGTCGTCCTCGAGCTGGAGCGCGGCGTCGCCCGGCATCGGTCGCGGGTTGACGTTGAGCTCGATGGTGTACTGCCCGAGCTCGGTCTGGAAGGCCGGGTCGGCAATGCGTTTCAACACCTCGGCATTGTTCATGCTCGGCTGATAGTCGCCGTCCACGAGGTTGAGCTCGATCTCGAGGCCGGTGAGCAGACGGTCGCCGTCGAAGTTGCTCTGGGTCAGCATCTGCTCGAAGGTGTCCAGATTCAGGCGCACCTTCTCGCGGTATCGCTGCCGTTGTTCACGCGTGTATGCCGTGCCGGCGATGTCCTCACCCATCCCGATCTCCTCTCTCGTTCGTACCGTGAGCCAACCACATCATTGGCTGCGCTGCCATCGAACTGGCAGGTCTATTTCTTGGGCGCGCCCACCACCTGCGCCGCGTTGTCCGAGGTCGGTCATAGCCTTCACTCGTGCGCTTCATACATACCTCTGACTGGCATCTGGGACGGTCCTTCCACCGGGTGGGGCTGCTCGACGCCCAGGCCCGCTATCTCGATCACCTCGTCGACGTGGTCAGAGCTGAAGGCGTTGACGGGGTCCTGGTCTCCGGTGACGTCTACGACCGGGCGCTGCCCTCCCCCGAGACCGTGAACCTCCTCTCCGGCGCGGTCACCCGGCTGATCGACGCCGGCGCCGTCGTCGTCCTGTCCAGCGGCAACCACGACTCGGCGATCCGTCTCGGCTTCGCCTCAGACCTGCTGGCCCGGGCGGGCCTGCACATTCGGACGACCCTGGACTCGGTGGGGAGGCCGGTGACGATCAAGGACACCGATGTCTATCCGCTGCCCTACCTCGAGCCCTCGGTGGCAGCTGACCGGGTCGGCGCGCAGGAACGCACCCACGCCTCGGTGCTGCGAGCCGCGATGGACACGGTTCGTTGTGACGCGAGCACCCGACCCGGTCCCGCTGTGGTGATGGCTCATGCGTTTGTCACCGGCGGGGCGACCAGCGCGTCCGAGCGGGACATCAGCGTGGGCGGGGTGAGCGCCGTCCATCCCGACACGTTCTCGCAGGCGGACTACGTGGCGTTGGGGCACCTGCATGGTCCACAGCGCATCTCCGAGACGGTCCGCTACTCTGGCTCGCCGATCGCGCTGTCGTTCAGCGAGGCTGACCATCACAAGAGCTCGGTGCTGGTGGATGTCTCGGCAGGTGGCGCACTGAGCACCGAGCTCATCCCGACGCCGGTGACCAGGTCTCTGGCCATCCTGCGTGGTGATCTCGACGACCTCCTGCGCGACCCGCGGCACCGAGAGGCTGAGGCGGCCTACTGCCAGATCACGCTGACCGACACCGTGCGGCCGATGGGTGCCATGGAGCGGTTGCGACGGAGGTTCCCCGACACGCTGGTCCTGGCGTTCGAGCCTTCCGGCTTGCGAGTGATCCCGGCCACGAGCGTGGCGTCGTCGCGACAGCGGGGTGACCTCGATCTGTGCTGTGACTTCCTGACCCACGTCCGAGGCGGCAATGCCGCCTCGGCGCCGGAACGTGCGCTGCTGGCCACCGCCTTCGAGCGTTCGCGCGTGGCGCGAGGCGAGCACGAGGACGAGGGGCGTGCCACCGCCGGTACGAGTGCCAGTGCGTCAGGCAGTGCGTCAGGCAGTGCGTCAGGCAGTGCTGCATGAGGCTGCATCACCTGGCGATCACTGCTTTCGGTCCTTTTGCCGGTTCAGAGGACGTCGATCTGGACGCTCTCTCCTCATCCGGCCTGTTCCTCATCCATGGCCCCACCGGCGCTGGCAAGACGAGCATCCTGGATGCCATCTGCTTCGCCCTGTATGCCGCGGTCCCCGGTGCCCGGGCCGGCAGCCGTTCCCGGCTGCGCAGCGACCATGCCGCCGAGGGTGTCGTCCCCGAGGTGACTCTGGACTCCACCGCGTCCGGACGCCGGCTGCGGGTGTGCCGGTCACCGGAGTTCTCGCGGCCCAAGAAGCGCGGAACGGGCCGTATTACGGTGCCGGCGAAGGTGGTCCTGGATGAGCTGACGGGCGGGAAGTGGGTCAACCGCGGGACGCGCAACGACGAGGTTGCGATGACCCTGAAGGACATCCTGGGCATGGGCCTGGAGCAGTTCATCACAGTGGTGCTTCTGCCTCAGGGTGACTTCGCGGCGTTCCTGAGGGCCAGCCCCGAGGATCGACGCGTGGTGCTGGAGAAGCTGTTCGACACCCAACGGTTCGCTGATGTCGAGACCTGGCTGGCTGAGCGTCGCCGCCAGACCTCCACAGTAGTGGTCGCTGCTCGAGATGCCCTCTCGACCGGTCTCGTGCGGGTCGACGATGTCATTGCGCGCCTGGACGGGGGCGACGACCTCGTCGCCCCCGACTGGTCGCGGGCTCTCCATCCCGTCGCCGATCTAGTCCCTGCCGATGGATCGCAGGACCCGGCCGCAGCACAGGACGTCGGGACCGTCCTCGCCACGCTCGCGGCGGCGGTCGATCTGCGTGCCAGCACGGCACTGGCCAGTGTCGAGGTCGCCCGGTCCCGGGTCATTCAGTCGGAGTCCGCGGTGCATCAGGGCACGGCGGTGCTGGGACATCTGGAGACGGCGGCACAGGCTCGTGCCAGCCTGAGCGCGTTGGACGAACAGCACGACACCTATCTGGAATCAGTAACCCGCCTTGATCTTGCCGAGCGTGCCGGCGCTGTCGGCGGATTCGTGGCAGCCGCGCGGAGTGCTGATCTGACGCGGGAAGCTGCTTTGACCCAGGTCGCTGACCTGAGGGCACCCCTGTGTGCCGTCCTTGAATTCGCCGTTGCCGAACACAAGCCCGCAGGCAACCTGTCTCAAGAAGCGCCGCATGACGCCGGGTGTGAGGTTGCCGGCGATCCAGTCCATCAGGGGCCGCACCACGCTGGGCACAAGGCCGCTGGTGGCCTGGCCCCTGACGTTGACGCCACCTTGGTGCGATCGCTGGTCGAAGAGCTCGCCGCACAGAGCGACGCGCTGCAGCAGGCTGCGGCCCAGGACCGTCAGGGGCGTCGGCTGGCGAAGGAGTCGGCCCGGCATGATCAGGCTGCGCTGGTCGCCGATGGGCGGTCCGCATCGCTCACGCGGCAGCGTGAGCAGGCCCAAAGGCAACGTGCCGTGGCCGAAGAGTCCCGCGACGCGAGCCGGGTCGCTGACGCCGAGATTCCCGCCCTCGAAGCACGTCACAAGACCCTGACCAGGATCCGGCAGCTTCTGGACGAGCAAGAGCGCTCGGCGGGCGAGGTCGCGGCCCTGAGCCAGCGGGCCGATCAGGCGGACCGGCTGGTGCTGGAGATGCGTGAGCGACTGGTGGACCTGCGTGAGCGGAGGCTGGCCGGGCTGGCAGCCGAGCTCGCGAACGGACTCAGCACGGGTGACCCCTGTCCGGTGTGCGGATCCTGCGTCCACCCCATGCCGGCGATGACAAACGACGTCGTGAGCCAGAGCGACATCCAGCTGGCCGAGGACGACGTTACCGGGGCCGGCAATGACCTCAGCGCGACCAGGGCGTCGGTCTCGGCCGCGCAGGCACGCCGGGAGGGACGCTCCGTGGAGCTGCGGACACATCTCGAAGGGCTCCCGTCCCTTGCCGGAGGGCCTGGCGAAAAGCCGATGACGGCGGCGGCCGATGTTCTCGCTGCCGTCTCCAGGAGCGCGGCCATGATCTCCGCCGCCCGGACCGCTGCTTCGGCGTTGCCAGGGGCGCAGCATCAGCTGGAGGCGCTGGTACTGGAGGCCGCGCGTCTCCAGGATCTCACCGAAGCCTGCGCCGCAGCCAAGGCATCGGCCCTGGCTCTGGCTGCCACGAGCCGACTGCAGTCACGGGTGGCGGGCGCCGAGGTCGCGGACCTGCTGGCCACCCATAGCAGGGTCTGCCCCTGTTCTGCCGGCGAGCCTGCCGGGGAGAGCGACCCTTGGGAGGTCGCGAAGGTCGCGAAGGTCGCGGAGGTCACGGAGGTCACGGACGTGCATGGCCGGCACCGTGAAACGCTGGACCGGCTCCGCTCACTGGCCACCGGACTTGACGAGCTCGTCACCCACCAGGCCAACGCCCGCGATGCGGTCCGGCGACTCTCAGTGGCACTGCAGGACCATGGCCTCGAGAACATGGAGCAGGCCCGGGCTGTTGCGTTGCCGCCAGCGGGCGTAGCCGAGCTCACGGCGTTCCTGCGAGCCATCGAGGGGCAGCGGGCGCAGGCAAACGCCTTGCTGGCGCAGCCGGATGTCCTGGCCGCCCTCATGGCGCCGACTCCCGACGTGGGCGCGCTGGCGCTGGCTCACCAGCAAGCGGCCACCTCTCTGGACGACGCCAGTCGGCGGCATACGTTCTCAGAACAGGCGCAACGAGAGCTGAAGTCGCTCACCCGTACCGTGCATCGGGCGTTGAATGACCTCGGCCCGGCCCAGGCTGAAGCCCGGCTGGTTCAGGAGCTCGCCGACTGCATCGCCGGCCACAGCGCCGACAACGTCTTGCGGATGCGGCTGTCCTCCTACGTCCTGGCGGCGCGGTTGGCGGAGATCGCGACACTGGCCAATGAACGCCTCATCACGATGGGCGATGGTCGCTACACCCTGGAGTACTCCGACGCCCGTGCCGCCAAGGGTGCTCGCAGCGGACTGGGCCTGCTGGTGAGGGACGCCTGGACCGGCCAGTCGCGGGAGACCTCGTCGCTGTCGGGCGGTGAGGCGTTCATGGCCTCGCTCGCGCTGGCGCTGGGGATGGGCGACGCGGTGCGGGCCGAGGCGGGTGGCTTCGACCTGCAGACGCTGTTCGTCGACGAGGGCTTCGGCTCGCTGGACGAGGAGAGTCTCGAACAGGTCATGGCAGTCCTTGACACCCTGCGCGAGGGAGGCCGGGCAGTGGGGATCGTCAGTCACGTCACCGAGCTGCGGACCCGGATTCCCCATCAGCTTCAGGTGCTCAAGCAACAGGAAGGATCACGCATCCGCATTGAGAACCGTGACAGTCCGGCGGCGTGACCGGTGCCACCACCAGGTGAACTGACGCGTTGAGTCGCTGCCTGACCGCAGAGCGCCCTTCTGTCTGGGCCGCTGCTGGGAGACAGCGGCTCAGACAGCTGGCCAGCTGCGGGCTCAGCTCTCCTCGTATGCCTCCGGCGGGGGGCATGAGCAGATGAGGTGGCGGTCGCCGAAGGACTCGTCGAGACGACGCACCGGCGGCCAGTACTTCGACAGCTTGTCCACACTGGCCGGGTAGACCGCCAGTTTGCGGTCGTAGGGATGGTCCCACTCCTCGACTAGGCAGGCAGCCGTGTGCGGGGCATGGTGCAGCACGCTGTCCGTTGCTGAGACCTCGCCGCGGGCAACCTGCTCGATCTCGCCGCGGATCGCGACCATGGCGTCGCAGAAGCGGTCGATCTCGATGAGGCTCTCGCTCTCGGTCGGCTCCACCATCAGGGTCCCGGAGACCGGGAAGGACATCGTCGGCGCGTGGAAGCCATAGTCGATGAGTCGCTTGGCGACATCGCTCACCGTCACTCCGGTGTCATGCGTGAGCCCGCGCAGGTCCAGGATGCACTCGTGGGCCACGATCCCCTCCTTCCCGGAGTAGAGAACCGGGTAGTGCTCACGCAGCCGGGCGGCGATGTAGTTGGCCGACAGGATAGCAACCTGGGTGGCGCGGGTCAGGCCGGCGCCGCCCATCAGCCGAACGTAGGCCCACGAGATCGGCAGCACGCCCGCCGAACCATAGGGTGCACCGGAGACCGGGCCCACTCCGGTGGCAGGGCCGGCTTCGGGGGCAAGCGGGTGGTTCGGAAGGTAGGGCGCAAGGTGGCTGCGCACACAGACCGGCCCGACACCGGGGCCGCCACCACCGTGCGGGATCGCAAACGTCTTGTGCAGGTTCAGATGCGACACGTCGCCACCGAACTTGCCCGGTTGCGCCAGACCGATCAAGGCGTTGAGGTTGGCGCCGTCGACGTAGATCTGTCCGCCCGCCTCATGCACCAGTTGGCACAGCTCGGTGATCGTGTCCTCGAAGACACCGTGCGTCGAGGGGTAGGTGACCATCATCGCCGCGATGGTGTCCCGGTACGCCGCGACCTTCGCCCGCACGTCGTCCATATCGATCTCGCCGGTTCCGGCGGTCTTGACCACCACGACCTTCAGCCCGGCCATGGCCGCGCTGGCAGCATTCGTGCCGTGCGCCGAGGCCGGTATCAGGCAGATGTTGCGGGACGACTCGCCACGAGCCTCGTGATAGGCGCGGATGGCCAGAAGACCGGTGAACTCACCCTGCGAGCCCGCGTTCGGTTGAAGGGTGACGGCGTCATAGCCGGTGATCTCGCACAGCCAGGCCTCGAGGTCCGTGATCACGGACCGGATCCCTTCGGTCTGAGTCGTAGGGGCAAAGGGATGCAACCCCGCGAACTCCGGCCAGGAGATGGCTTCCATCTCGGTGGCGGCGTTCAGCTTCATGGTGCACGATCCCAGCGGGATCATGCCCCGGTCGAGCGCGTAGTCCCGGTCGGCGAGCTTGCGCAGGTAGCGCATCATCGCGGTCTCGCTGTGATGGTTCTGGAACACCTCAGCGGTCAGGTAGTCCGACTGGCGGATCAGTGCACCGGGCCAGGTGAGGCTCTCGACGCAGACGGGCGCAGACAGGTCCAGCACCCCGAAGGCGGCCAGCACCGCGGCCAGGTCCCGGAGACCCGTGGTCTCGTCGGTGCTGACCGAGACGCGATCGGCGTCGACCTGCCAGATGTTCACCCCGCGGGCAGCCGCCGCAGCGACGACCTTGCCGGCCGCGCCCGGAACCCGCGCCGTGATGGTATCGAAGAAGTGCTCGTTCTCGACCTCGACCCCGCCGGCGCGCAGTCCCCGGGCCAACGCGGTTGCGTGGCCGTGCACCCGGCGCGCGATCTCGGCCAGGCCGGCAGGACCGTGGTACACGGCGTACATCGCGGCCATGACAGCCAACAGCACCTGGGCGGTGCAGATGTTCGAGGTGGCCTTCTCGCGGCGGATGTGCTGCTCACGGGTCTGCAGGGCCAGGCGGTATGCCGGGTTCCCGTCAGCGTCGATGCTCACTCCGATCAGGCGGCCCGGCATGGTCCGCTCGAGGCCGACGCGGACCGACATGAAGCCCGCGTGCGGACCGCCGAAGCCCATGGGCACGCCGAAGCGCTGGCTGCTCCCGATGGCGACATCGGCTCCCCACTCCGACGGAGGGGTGACCAGGGTCAGCGCCAGCAGGTCGGCGGCGGCGGTGACCAGCGCCCCGATCTCGTGTGCTGCGGCGGTCAGGGCGGCCCAGTCACGGACCTCACCATCGGCCCCCGGGTACTGCACGATGACACCGAAGACAGCCCTGCCACCGGCCGTCACGGTCAGTGCCTCGGCGGTGCTCGCGTTGCTCAGGTCAGCGACGATGACGTCCAGACCCAGGGGCTTGGCGCGGGTCTGCACGACGGCTCTGGTCTGGGGGAACACGTGCTGGTCCACCAGCAGGACGGCATCGCGTGCTGACTTGCTGGCACGACGCATCACGGTCATCGCCTCTGCGGCGGCGGTGCTCTCATCCAGGAGTGAGGCGTTGGCCGTCTTCAGCCCCGTGAGGTCGACGATCACGGTCTGGAAGGTGAGCAGGGCCTCCAGCCGGCCCTGGGAGATCTCCGGCTGGTAGGGCGTGTATGCGGTGTACCAGGCAGGACTCTCTAGCACATTGCGCTTGATCACGGCCGGGGTCACGGTGCCGTAGTAACCCAGGCCGATCATCTGGGTGAGCACGGTGTTGCGGGAGGCCAGTGTCCGAAGCTCTCGGAGGACGGCTTCCTCGGTGGGTGCCGCCTCCAGACCAAGGGCGCGCTCGCTGCGGATGACACCTGGCATTGCGGTGTCGAGCATGGCCTCCAGGCTGGGCTGGCCGACCACCTTGAGCATTGCCGCGACATCGTCGTGGTCGGGGCCGATATGCCGGGAAATGAAGTCTGGTTCGACGGCGGGGCTGGAATCGATCGTCACCTTGAGGCTCCTCACGCGGGCGGCATGCATGTGCCGAGCGGTCATTGCCTCCCCACCTGTCGCCCGAAGGTGGCTTCAAGTTGCCTGCCCATTGCGGTCCTGGCGCCTGAGAGGTTCCGGGGAGGTTTGCCCCTTCGGCGCCCCATCACCGTGCCCCGCAAGGGGAAATCTGCACGGCACGGGGACTCTCCCGCACGGGGTAATCAGCAACGCCAATGTAACACCGGTGACTCAGCCGATCTTGCGCGCCTGCCTGCGGCTGGTGAGCTCATCGCCGGCATGAGCCATGGGGGCTGCATCCTGCGAGAGCCCGCCGGGCTGAGTGTCGGAGGACTGTGAGTCGGACAACAGGGACTCGGAGGGCAGTGAGGCAAGCGTGCCTTCGACCTCGCGCCAGACGCGCCCCACGGCGATACCAAAAACGCCCTGGCCGCCCTGCACGAGATCGATGACCTCCTCGGCAGAGGTGCATTCGTACACGCTGGCACCATCGCTCATCAGGGTGATCTGGGAGAGGTCCTGAACGCCACGCTCGCGAAGGTGGCTGACCGCGATCCGGATCTGTTGCAGTGAGACTCCGCTGTCCAGCAGTCGCTTGACCACCTTGAGGACCAGGATGTCGCGAAAGCCGTACAGGCGTTGGGTCCCGGAGCCGGTGGCGCCGCGAACGGAGGGCTGGACCAGACCCGTGCGGGCCCAGTAGTCCAGCTGCCGGTAGGTGATCCCCGCCGCGCTGCAGGCGGTGGGTCCGCGGTAGCCGGTGTCCTCACGCAGTTCGGGAAGGTCGTCGGTGAACAACAGTCCCTGTGACGGAACCGGTCCGGCACCAGGGTCGTGTCGCGCTTCTCCGGTGGAGTGCACACTTGCCTCCTCGCAAACTACAGCTTCGTTGTTTACCTGACGGTACGGGTGGCGGAGCGGGAGCGTCAATCACCACGCTTGACTGATCGGCGTGTCGCGTCCCTCGAGGCCGAGACCCTCAACGTTGACTAGAGATTCACTCCTGGGCTGGTGGCCACGTCTCGGCCTGTCCGGTTTCACCGGGATTGTCGAAGTCCTCTGCCGAGACGTTGTTCAGGAACTCGCGGAAACGCTCCACCTCGTCGTCCTCCTCAGCGGCGATCGCCACGCCCGCCTCGTCCAGGAGGCTGTCCTCAACCAGGATCGAGGCCCCGGCGCGAAGGGCCAGAGCGATGGCATCCGAGGACCGCGCACTCACCTCGACAGCCCCGTCGAAGACCAGGGTGGCGTGGAAGATGCTGTCCTTGAGCGCGACGATCCGGACCTCGATCAGCCGATGCCCGAGCTCGTCGATGACGTTCTTGAGCAGATCGTGGGTCATCGGGCGTGGCGGCACCACACCCTGCTGGGCATAGGCGATCGCCGTGGCCTCGGCCGCGCCGATCCAGATGGGCAGGTAACGTTCACCGCCCCGTTCGCGCAGCAGCACGATGGGTTGATTGGTCGGCATCTCTACGCGAACGCCCAGGACGTCCAGTTCTCTCACCTGTACAACGGTACTCGCTTAGTCAGCGGCTAGCCCCGCCCTGACCAGAGCTGTGTGCAAAGCGATGCACTCCGCCAGGATCTGCGCGGTCGGATCCTGGTGCGGCGCGCTGCCGGCGCCCCGGTTCCGGCCACGGACCGGAGCGACGACCTGTTGCACCAGACCGATCTCGCGGTCAGCCGCGGTGCGGAAGGGGCGCAGGTGGCGGGGTTCGATGCCGTATGCCGCCAGCGTGCCTGCCGCGCGAGCCACCGCAAGAGAGCCATCACCGAAATGTCCGCTGGAGTCCGGGTGAAGGAGGCCGTAGGTGAGAAGGGCCTCGAAGGTCTGCTCGTCCAGCGCGGCCGCTTCGCGCAGCTCGTCATCGGTCAGCCGGAGGCGGCCGTGGCGGGCGAGGTCGGCGGCGCTGGGCAGCTGGGGGTCGTCGACCCCGGCCGGCGCCTGAGGACGTGCGGACACAGCTCCGTCGGGCGCTGGTTCCAGGCCCCGTTCGAGCTTGTCCAGAGCCTCGCGGATGAACTTGAGCGGCCAGAAGCGATCGCGCTGGGCCGTCAGAATGTACCGGAGCCGTTCGACGTCCTCCGGTGAGAAGGTGCGATAGCCGGACTCGGTGCGCTCGGGGGTCAGGAGCCCCTCAGCCTCGAGGAAGCGGATCTTGGAGATGCTGATGTCCGGGAAGTCCGGTGCGAGCGACGCCAGCACCGCTCCGATGGTCAACGGAGCAGGAGCAGCCGGCGCGTCCGCACGCGGGCTCTTACTGGGCGACACCGGCATAGAACACCAGCCGGAACTTACCGATCTGGACCTCGTCGCGAGTTGCAAGGGTGGCCTCGTCGATCCGCTCCCGGTTGACGTACGTGCCGTTCAGAGAGCCGACGTCCCGGACCAGGAAAGCGTCACCTTCACGACGGAAGGTCGCGTGCCTGCGGGACACCGTGACGTCGTCGAGGAAGATGTCGCTGTTGGGGTGACGTCCCGCGCTGACCTCATCGGCGTCGAGCAGGAAGCGCGCGCCGGTATTGGGACCTCGCAGAACCACCAGCAGCGCTGTGCCGTGGCGCAGCGCCTCAACCGTGGCCAGGTCCTGTGCCGACAGAGTGGCATCGGCGTCGGCGTCGGCCTCGCTGTCCGTCAATGGCTCGGCCGGAGCTCCGACGCTGGGCAGGCGCATGGTGGTGTTGTCGTTCGCCGGCCGGTGTTCCTGGTCGGACTCGTTGTCCGTCATGACCTTTGCCCCTGCTTCCGTGGTGGCTGTGACTGTGTTGGCTGTGTTGGCTGTTTTGGCGCTGCCTGAGTGGTTGTGACTCCAGGACGGATCAACCCGGGCTCGATGCCCGGGTTGACTGTTCAGCCCAGAAGTGCGCGGTATGCCGCGAGATCAAGCAGCGACTCCACCGACTTCGCGTCGGTGAGCAACACCTCGTACATCCATCCCTCACCGTAGGGATCAGTGTTGACCAGCTCGGGGGCCGTGTCGAGCATCTCGTTGACGGCCGCGATCTCGCCTGTCACGGGAGCGAAGATATCGCTGACCGACTTGGTCGACTCGACCTCTCCGCAGGAGTCGCCGGCTGCCACCGCGTCGCCTACGGCGGGGAGGCTGACGTAGACGACGTCGCCGAGAGCGTCCTGCGCGAAAGAGGTGATGCCGACGCGGGCGACGCCGTCAGCTCCGGCCCGAACCCACTCGTGCTCGGCGGTGTAACGCAGTTCTTGCGGGTACTCCAGGTCGCTCATGCTGCTCCTTGGTGAGAAAGGTGAACCGCTTGGTGTGCACTGCAGGCAAGAAGAGTATCCACGGCGTCTTCTACGGTGCCGGGGCGGGAGTCTGTTGAGGCACGGGGCGAGCGTATCGAGGCGCGTTGAGCGGATGCAACGCCCCAACCGTAAGGTCTTTGGACTGGGTGATCGTGATGGTTGCACCGAGCTGCCTGACGTTCTCGGCCAGGCCGCCGGGGATCTCCATGGCCGACGACATCGTGGCCGGGTCGCCGATGGCCGTGATCGTGTAAGGCGGTGCGACGCTCTTCCCGTCGATCTCGATCCCGGATGCGCCCTGGTTGAAGTGGGAGCTCGCCACGATCCGGATGTTGTTGATCTGGATGGCTTCAGCCCCCGCGTCGCGCAGCTCCTGGACGGCGTCCAGCAGCACCGGCGAGGTCACCTTCGATCCCGGGTCGCTGATGGTCATTCGTATGCCGGGGCCGCTGGCACGGGCGGTGCCCGCCAGGATCCTCAGGGAGTCGAGTCGGTCCTGTGCAGCTTTGAGTGCCGCGGCTCCGCCCGTGCTGCCACTGACCAGCTGGTCCCGGGTGGTCTGGAGCTCGCGGGCGGTCTGGTCCAGCGTTCGCTCGCGCAGGGTCGCGTTGTCCAGGATGTTGACGAGCTCGCTCTGGCGCAGTGACTCCAGGCCGAGGGACTGGTTCTGACGGACCTGCGTTGCCACCGCGAAGCCCAGCAGGATGGCCAGCAGGGCCGCGAGGGCGTTGGCTTTGGTGGCTCTGGGGCGCGCCATGCGCAGCAGTCGCCTGCCGGGGGACGGGTCGCCCGGTGCCGGGTCCGGTGCCGGTGCCCCTGGCTTTGCCTGGCTCATGCGCGGAACAGGTGTCGGCGGATGGAGGCCACGTTCGAGAAGATCCTGATGCCCAGGACGACGACGACGCCGGTTGACAGCTGTGAGCCCACGCCGAGCTGGTCCCCGAGGAAGACGATGAAGGCGGCCACGACGACGTTCGACAGGAACGAGACGACGAAGACTTTGTCGTTGAAGATGCCGTCCAGCACCGCGCGCACTCCCCCGAACACCGCATCGAGGGCAGCGATCACCGCGATCGGCAGGTAAGGCTGCAAAGCCAGCGGCACGGTGGGGTGAAGAAAGAGGCCAACGGCGAGTCCGACGAGGAGTCCAAGAGCAGGAATCATGGTGAGGTCTCCGTCGTTTGCGGGGCTGTTGCCCTGGGGGTCGTGACCGCTGACTGCACGGGCTCGGCCTTCTGGATGGACAGGGCGGGCTCTCCGGGGACAAAGACCGATTCACGGCTCTGGATGTTGCTTCGGACCTTGTAGTTGTTCGTCAGTGATTGCAGATAGCTGCCGCCGCTGTTGTCCGCGAACTCCACACCCAGGGCGCCACGGTCGCCGATCGCCTTGATGACGTACGGCCGGGACAGCGGTCGGTAGTCCACCAGGATCGCCTCGCCGGCGGAGCGGATGGCCGCCCGGGAGGTCAGCCGGTGGCCGTTGATCGAGATCGCCTCTGCGCCCGCTTCCCACAGACCGTTGACGATGATCTGCAGGTCGGTCGCGATCACCTTGCCCTGGTCTGGTCCGGTGGCGCTCCGTGGGTTGACGCCAGGGTCGCCGGGCTCGGTCTTCGTCTCGGCGTCGTCGATGGTCAGGACCAGGCCCGGGCCGATGACGGGCACGGTCCCGGCCGCCAGCTCGAGCTTCGTCAGCTCGGCGGTGAGCCCGCCCTGACTCTGCTGGCTCAGGGCGGCCGCCTGTAACGAATTGATCTGGTTGCGGGTCGTGACGATGAACCGGGTCTGGGTATCGCCCTGTGCCCGTCTGTCCTCGATCCGGCCCACAAGGTCCTGCTTGATCTTGCTGGCAGCCGTCGTCGGGGCTCTCAGTGCCAGCGCTGATGCGCCGAACAATGCCCCGATCAGCACGGCGGCGATGATCAGCAGAGGGCTGCGGAGCCCGGTGGGGGGCGGCAGCCCGGAGCCCCGACGACGCTCCGCTGCTGCGGCGTAGCTGGGGTCGAGCGGTCGCTCCATCATCTCGGTGATCAGCGTCATCGACGCGTCGGGCCGGTCAGGGCGTCCGGTACTCACCTTCTGGCTGCTTTCGCGACGTGCACGACGTCTCTGGTCTGAACGGCATACAGGACTGCGGCCACCCAGTAGAGCGCGGTGCCCCACCAGGCGAACGCCCAGCCGACCGGCAGCGCAATCAGGGCGAGCTGGCTCTCGCCCTGTCCGAGCAGGATCAGCGGGAAGGCGAAGAGGAGGTCGAACGTGGCCGCCTTGCCGATGAAGTGCACAGGCAGTGCCCGGTATCCGTAGTGGCGCACAACCATCAGCAGGGCCGTACCAAAGACCTCGCGGGCAACAAGGGTCGCCACCAGCCACCAGGGGATGATGTCGCGCCAGGCGAGCCCGAGCAGGGTGGACAGGATGTACAGCCGGTCTGAGACAGGGTCGAGCAGCTGGCCGAAACGGGTGACCAGGTTGTAGCGCCGGGCGATCTTGCCGTCCAGATAGTCCGTCACGCCCGAGAGCGTCAGGACCACCACGGCCCAGTTGTCCTGGCCGGTCAGAATCAGCCAGAGGAAGATGGGGACGAAGACCAGTCGCACCATGGACAGCACATTGGGCACGGTCCATACCCGGTCGCTGACCTGGCTGTCCCCCTGGGCGCTGGCGTCCAACTGTTCCCTCACGCCTCACAGCCTAGGCGGTGAGGGCATGCCCTCCGGTCTGGCCGGGCTCAACTCGCGGACGGTTCCGGCGAATACGGCGCCAACCACACCAGAGGCCGCTCCCGATCGTACGGAAACGGCCTCTGATGCTTGTCCCTGTCGGGATGACAGGATTTGAACCTGCGACCCCTTGACCCCCAGATCGGGGGTAGACAACCGGCCCGCACGCTAGCGCGCTCGACCGGCACCTCGGTTGTTCGTCAGTGTGCATGGCGTGCAAGACGTTGGGGCCAGAACGGGGCCAGGCAGAGAGAGCCACCGAACCGATAGCGGAGCGCTTGAGGCAGACCGGAAGGACTGTCAAGCCCCAGGTGGCATCGTCCCTCTTGGGACAGGAACACGGAGTGTTCACCCGGACCGTGCTGGAGCTGGGGGCTTGACCGGCCTGGAGTGTCTGCCGGATGCTCCAGCGAAGGGTCGGCGGCTCGGTGGTGAGGACGTCTCGAGACTGAATCGGGGAGTCCTTGTTGTGCGCGGACCGGTGAGGGGCGGTGGGGTGCGCGTCGGCCGGAGGCCGTAAGCGTGGGGCCCCATCGCCCCTCACCGGACCACGTGCCGCGCGCCGGAGGCGCGCCTTGAGTCAGTAAAGAAAGTCTTCACCGATCAGGCTCGGCAACCCGGATCACCGATACAAGGCAGGCGGACGAGGGCGCGGATCTCTCGTCTTATACGTACTCTCATGCCGAATTGAGTGCGTCTGAGTCTGGGCGGTTCTTGGCCCGTTCGCGGATCCGGTACGGAACGACCGGATGCGGCCGTGAGCGGTGACCGTGTGCTCCGCCGGCCGTTAGTCTCGGCGGGAAGGCGATTGGCCCTGGGGCCCGGAGCTACCTGAGCTACGGTCGTTGGTGTGCGCAATGCGGTGATCGTCCTCAACGGTGCATCGAGCTCAGGAAAGTCGTCGATCGCTGTTGAGTTGCAAGGGCTGCTTCCGCGACCGTTTCTCACTTTCGGAGTGGACACGCTCGTGGCTGCCCTGCCGCCAGCGTCGCCAGCTCACGAGCCTGGGATCGCCTTTGGCTCCGACGGCGTGGTGGCAGTAGGCGACCGTTTTCGGCAGTTGGAGCACGCGTGGTACCAGGGACTGGCGGCCATCGCGCGCGACGACGTCGGGGTCATCATCGACGAGGTGTTCCTCGAAGGGCGCGAGTCTCAGGACCGGCTGCGCTCAGCTCTCGGCGGACTATGGGTTGTCTGGGTAGGCGTGCGCTGTGACCTTGAGGTGGCCGTTGCGCGAGAGGTTGTTCGACCTGAGCGCACTCGAGGTATGGCCTCATCTCAGGCGATGATCGTTCACGAGGGGGTGCAGTACGACCTGCAAGTGGATACGACAACTAGCACTGCCCTGGAGTGTGCAACGACTATTGCTGATTATCTCGCTGATCGCTGATCGCTGATCGCTGAATCGCTGGACCTTCGGCAATCGGGACGGCGAAAGACCACGGGCAACTACCGGATTTGCCGCGGATAGGGCGAGACCAGCTCGGGATCTGGGGTTCGTCGGCACGTTCCGCCATGATGTGTTCCGATTGACGTGACGACGGCGCAGACACTGACCGCCGCGAACCCCTGAGAAGGCACTCCATGTATCGAGACTTCTGGCGACTGCACGCGGTTGCCGCTATCGCGCTCGTCTGTGCACTTGGGCTGGCGGGGGGTGAGGCCAGCCAGGGGCATGGAGGCAAAGCAGCACTCTGGGTCCTTGCCTCCGTTGCCTGCCTTGGGGTCCTGATCGCTCCGTTGTTCTTGATGAGATCCACGAAACGGCGAAGCGGCCCCCCTGGGCGCCACGAGCACCAGGGACGCGGTTCAGCCAAGTACTGACCTGGAGCGTGGTCACCTGGCAGGCCCGATCTCGAACGAGCAACGCACTCATTTGCCGCTGACCGACGGACTACGGCCGGCTCTTTCGGGCTCGACTAACTGCTGACACCACAACGCCGCCCATGAGGACGGGGACACCCAGGCTGATGACAAGGAGTCCTGGGCCAGGAAACGGGATCATGACCAGCCCCAGCACGATCAGCACGGCACCCACGATGAGAATGGATTTCGAAATCATGGATCGAGAGTCGCACATGTACGCAACCCGACACGGCCCGTACGTCCTCATCTGCCGCGATGGGGGTGGGTCCATTTCGGCGAGGACTCAAACTGCCGGGCTGTTGTCGTCACCGATGGCGGGCTTCGCTCCCGCGTCTGAGACGGTCGGCGATGGTGGCGACCTCGTCTAACTCACCCGTCGCGATCTCG
>JACMPC010000087.1 GCA_014377705.1 Dermatophilaceae bacterium | reverse complement strand
CGAGAATCTCGGACTTGAGCATGACGTCGACGACGACAGTTCCCATGCGAGGTGCTCCTCTAAGGAGGGGGGCTGGTCAGACAGGTGGCTTGGAAATCTGGAGTTTATGGGATCCTCGGGCGAGGGTTCGACCGGTCAGGGACTCGAAGGCCTCGAGGTACTTCGCCCGGGTGGCCTCGATGACCTCGGCGGGCAGTGCGGGAGGCGCCTGGCCGGACGACCGCTGCCAGCCGCTGGCCGGCGAGGTGAGCCAGTCGCGGACGAACTGCTTGTCGTAGGAGTTTTGGGCCCTGCCGGACGACCAGGTGGCGGCCGGCCAGAATCGCGACGAGTCCGGGGTGAGCACCTCGTCGGCCAGCACGATCGTCGGGTCCCCGTCAGCATCGGGGCGGGAGGCGTCCAGCCCGAACTCCACCTTGGTGTCGGCCAGCAGGATGCCGCGCCCGGCGGCGATCTCGTTGCCGCGCGCGAGGATCGCGATGGTGAGGTCGCGCACCCTGGCTGCGATCGGCATACCGACGGTGGCCTCGACCTCGGCGAAAGTCATCGGCGCGTCGTGCCGGCCGATCGGCGCCTTGGTCGTCGGGGTGAAGATCGGGGTGGGCAGCAGCGAGCCGTCCTCCAGGCCGGCAGGCAGCCCGACCCCGCAGACCGAAGACCTCTCGCGGTACTCGGTCAGCCCGCTGCCGGTCAGGTAGGCCCGCCCGATGCACTCGATCGGCAGCATGTCGAGCCGCCGGACCAGGACCGCGCGGCCAGCCACCGCCTCGGGCACCTCGGGAGGCTCGGCCGAGATCACCTGGTTGGGGATGATGTCGACCAGCTGCTCGAACCACCACAGCGAGAGCTGGGTCAGCACCTTGCCCTTGTCCGGGATCTCGCTGTCCAGGATGTGGTCGAAGGCCGAGATCCGGTCGGTGGCCACCAGGAGCAGCGCGTCCGGGCTGGCCAGACCGGTCGTCGGGTCGATGGGCGCATAAAGCTCGCGAACCTTGCCCGAGTAGACGTGGGCGTAGCCGGGCAGGTCAACCGTTGCCTGCGGGCGGCTGCTCACTGCGGCACCATGATCTCGCCGCGCTGGGCGGCCAGTGCGATGTCGGTGCGGTGGGTCGAGCCCTTGAGCCTGATCCGGTCGACGCCCTGGTATGCGCGGTGGCGCGCCTCAGCCAGGTCAGCCCCGGTTGCGACGATGGACAGGACACGCCCGCCCGCGGACACCATGGCGCCATCCTTGCCGAACGCGGTGCCGGCATGAAGGACGCAGGCGTCGTCGCCGACCTCGGCCATCCCCTCGATGACGTCACCAGTTCGCGGCGAGTCCGGGTAGCCCTTGGACGCCACGACGACGGTGACCGCGTGCTCCGGACGCCATCGCAATGGTGGGACCTCATCGAGCTTGCCCACGGCCGCGGCATACAGCAGCCTGCCGAGGGGCGAGGCCAGACGGGCCAGCACCACCTGAGTCTCCGGATCCCCGAACCGAGCATTGAACTCGATCACCCGCAGGCCACGCGAGGTCAGCGCCAGACCGACGTAGAGCACGCCGGCGAACGGCATCCCCTGGTGTCGCATCTCGTCCACGGTCGGCTGGGCGACCCGGTCCACGACGTCCTGCACCAGAGAGGCCGGCGCCCAGTCGATCGGGGAGTAGGCCCCCATGCCCCCGGTGTTGGGGCCCTCGTCGCCGTCCAGGAGGCGCTTGAAGTCCTGCGCCGGAGCCAGCGGCACCACCGTGGTGCCGTCGGTGATGCAGAACAGGGAGATCTCGGGGCCGTCCAGGTACTCCTCGACGACGATCCGCCCATCAGGCTTGTTCAGGCACTGAATCGCGTGGGCCAGGGCCTTGGAACGCTTCCTGGTCACCACGACGCCCTTGCCGGCGGCCAGTCCGTCGTCCTTGACCACGTACGGCGCCCCGAAGACGTCCAGGGCGCTGGCCACCTCCTCGACCGTCGTGCAGACGTGAGACAGGGCTGTGGGCACGTCGGCTCCTGCCATGACCTCCTTGGCGAACGCCTTGCTGCCCTCGAGCCGGGCCGCCTGCGCGGTGGGCCCGAAACAGGCGACGCCACGCGCCCGGACCGCGTCAGCCACCCCGGCAACCAGCGGAGCCTCCGGACCGATGATGACCAGGCCGACGCCCAGCTCAACGGCCAGATCGGCAACCCCCTCGCCGTCCAGCAGACCGCCAGGCAGGTCTCGGCACAACGCCATGGCGTCGATGCCGGGATTCCCGGGTGCGGCGATGACGGCTTCAACCGAGGAGTCGAGCGTCAGAGCCCTGACGATGGCGTGCTCACGAGCACCTGTGCCAATGACGAGAACCTTCACGACCGGTAAGCCTAGGCCAGCCGCGGACCGGCCGTGACGGGTATCCGCTCCCGATGCGGGAACAAGGGCTAAACTGATGTGTTCGCATGGGGGGACACATCCTTCCCGGCCCTCCCCGGACGGCATGCGTCACAACGACAGACCACCCAAGGACACACCACTCAAGGGGAGCAGTGACCGATCCCAGTCAACGGACATACCCATCACCACGCCCTGAGGCGCCGGTGACCCAGGACTCCCTCGCGGCCGAGATCGCCGTGGAACAGGAACGGGTCGACAAGGTCTACGCCGAGCTCGCCAAGGCCACCGAGCGCGCCACGCTGGTGGAGACCGAGGGCCTTGCCCGCGGCAGGACCGACCGCACCGGCGACGTCCGTGACGAGGAGATTACCGGCCTGTTCGAGCGGGACGTCCTGGTCTTCAGCGCGAACAAGCGACGCACCATCCTGGAGACCCAGTACGAGGGCCTCGTCTTCGGGCGGCTCGACCTCGGTTCCGAAGCCGCCGCGGGCAGCGACGGTGACGACGGCGCCAACGGAACGGGCACCGCCAAAGGAGCCGGCAGTGCAGGCGGAACGGGCTCGGCCAACGGAGCGGTCAGTGCCGACGGAACGGGCAGCGCCGGGCGCCAGACCCGGTATGTCGGTCGACTGGGGGTCCGCGACGACGACTACGAGCCTTTGGTGATCGACTGGCGGGCACCCGCCGCCGCACCCTTCTACCGCTCCACACCAGTCGAGCCGATGGGAGTCATCCGGCGCAGGGTGCTGCGCTGCAAGGGCGCTGACGTGGTCGGCATCGAGGACGACCTGATGGTCCCTGAGGCTCCCGATGACCTTGTGGTCGTCGGCGACGGCGCGCTCATGGCAGCCCTGACCCGCTCCCGGGGCAGCCGGATGCGTGACATCGTCGCCACCATCCAGCGTCACCAGGACGAGGCGATCCGGGCACCCGCGCGCGGGGTCACCGAGATCACCGGGGGGCCGGGCACCGGCAAGACGGTCGTCGCACTGCACCGCGCGGCCTACCTGCTGTACTCCGATCGCCGCCGCTTCGAGGCGGGCGGCATCCTGGTGGTGGGACCCTCCGCGGCCTACACGGCATACATCGAACGGGTCCTGCCGTCCCTGGGCGAGGAGACGGTGACCCTCCGCTCGCTCGGCGACGTCGCCGACGGGGTGACCACCGAGCGGCTGGACAGCCCCGCCGCCGCCGCCATCAAGGGCTCGCTGAAGATTCGGCGGATTCTCGCCCGGGCCGCCAAGGACGTCATCCCGGACACTCCGACCCAGCTGCGCGCCTTCGTCAACGGCCATGCGATCCGGCTCGAGGCGGCCGAGCTGGATCGGGTGCGCCTCCAGGTGCTCCGCACCCACCAGCGCAACCACGCCCGCAGAGCCGCAACCCAGGCCCTCGCCGAGGCCGCCTGGGCAGGCAACCCCGAAGAAGAGCGCTGGGTGTTCGTGGAGAAGTTCCTCGAACACATGGACGTCGAGGCGTTCGTGCGGCGGTGGTGGCGCCCGCTGGACGCCCGCGAGGTGCTGCTCTGGCTGGCCGATCCGGAGCGGGCCCGGCGCTATGCCGCGGGGATCCTCAGCGACACCGACGCCACGCTGCTCTGCCAGTCCGTCCAGCTGGCGGTCGACACCGGCACCTGGTCGGTCGCCGACGTCGCGCTGATCGACGACCTCGCCTCGATTCTGGGGGCGACGCGCGAGCCCAACCGGGAGGAGCACGCCTCGTACGAGCTCGACGGGCACGATGTCTCCGACGGGCACGATGTTACCGACGGGCACGATGGCGCTGAGCTCACCACCCGTGGCACCTCCACCCGGGCAGTCAGTGAGGCCACCACCCGGACCGGGTACGAGCTGGCGCCGCATACCAGGCTGGAACGGCTGATGCACGGACGGCTGGACGACCCCGAAGAGTACGCACATGTGCTGATCGACGAGGCGCAGGACATCTCGCCGATGCAGTGGCGGATGCTCGGTCGCCGCGGCCGCTGGTCGTCGTGGACCGTGGTCGGCGACGAGGCGCAGGCGTCCTGGCCAGATCAGGCTGAGGCGCGGCAGGCCCGCGAGCACGCCTTCGGCAGCAAGGTGCGCTCGCTGTTCCACATGGACACGAACTACCGCAACGCCCGCGAGATCTTCGCCCACGCCGCCGACGTGATCCGGGCCGAGGTGCCCGACGCGGACATCCCGGTGGCCGTGCGCGAGACCGGGGTCGACCCGATCATCACCTCGGTCGACCCGTCGCAGATCCCCGACGCGGCAGCCGCTGCCGTGCAGGCACTGCTGGATGAGGTGGAAGGGTCGATCGCGGTCATCTCCGCTACCCGGTGGCTCGAGGCCCTCAGCTCGCTGGGCAACGATGCCTCGGGCCGCGTCAACGTCATCGACCCGATGTCCGCCAAGGGTCTGGAGTACGACGCCACCGTCATCGTGGACCCGGCCGAGATCACGGCAGAGTCCCCCGGCGGCGTCCGCGTCCTCTACGTCGCCCTCACCCGAGCCGCCCACCGCATGACCATCCTCACCCCCGCCCTCACCCCCTGACCCAAGCCCCTCCACTCGCCACACATCCCACCCAGAAACCCCGCTTGGTGCCCGAAACCCACCGTTCGAGCCGGGTTGACAGGCCAAAACGGTGGGCGCGGGGCAGGAAGCGGAGGTGGGGGGATTAGCCGAGGAGGGAGTGGCGCTCGATGATCTCGTCGCGGCCGGGGCCTACGCCGATTGCTGAGATCCTCGAGCCGATGAGCTCCTCGACGCGTTGGATGTAGGACTGGGCGTTGGCGGGGAGCTCCTCGAAGGTGCGGCAGGTGGTGATGTCCTCTGACCAGCCGGGGAGGTTCTCGTAGATGGGCTTCGCGTGGTGGAAGTCGCTCTGGCTCATCGGCATCTCGTCGAACCGCACGCCGCCCACGTCGTAGGCGACGCAGACCGGCACCTGCTCCAGCCCGGTCAGCACGTCGAGCTTGGTGACCAGGAAGTCGGTCACGCCGTTGACCCGGGTGGCGTAGCGACCGACCACGGTGTCCATCCAGCCGCAGCGGCGGGGGCGGCCGGTGGTGGTGCCGTACTCGGCCCCGGTCTTGCGCAAGAGCTCGCCCGAGTCGTCCAGCAGCTCGGTCGGGAAGGGGCCCTCACCGACCCGCGTGGTGTACGCCTTGAGGATGGCGATGACCCGGTCGATCCGGGTCGGCGGCACCCCTGAGCCGATGCAGGCGCCGGCCGCGGTGGGACTGGAGGAGGTGACGAACGGGTAGGTGCCGTGGTCGACGTCCAGCAGGGTCGCCTGGCCGGCCTCGAACAGGACGGTCTTGCCCTCGTCGAGCGCCGTGTTCAGCAACAGGCCGGTGTCCACCACCATGGGACGCAGGCGGTCGGCATACTTCTTGAACTCGTCGAGCACCTCGTCGACCTCGACGATGCGCCGGTTGTAGATCTTGATGAGGATCTGGTTCTTGACGGCCAGAGCCGCCTCGACCTTCTGCCGCAGGATGGACTCGTCGAACAGGTCCTGCACCCGGATGCCGACGCGGGACATCTTGTCGGCATAGGTCGGGCCGATGCCGCGACCCGTGGTGCCGAGCTTGCGCGAGCCCAGGAACCGCTCGGTCACCCGGTCGAGCACCCGGTTGTAGGGCGTGATGAGGTGCGCGTTCGCGCTGACGACCAGCCTGGAGGTGTCGACGCCCCGGATGTTCAGGGCGTCGATCTCCTCGAACAGGACCGCGAGGTCGATGACCACGCCGTTGCCGATGACGGGGATGCAGCCGGGAGTGAGGATGCCACTGGGGAGCAGGTGGAGGGCGTACTTCTCACCGTCGATGACCACGGTGTGACCGGCGTTGTTGCCGCCGTTGAACTTCACGACATAGTCGATCCTGCTGCTCAGCAGATCCGTCGCCTTGCCCTTGCCCTCGTCGCCCCACTGGGCACCGACCAATACAATCGCCGGCATCCCGGCCTCCTCATTGTCCTCGTGACTGGACTTGACTGAACGTGACTGGCACGCCCACAGGCTTCTGACCCGGGGGAATGGCTAGAACCCTGTGCATCTGCGCACGGGGCCCGTGCCCGTGCCCGTAGATATTAGCCGCCCGGGCCCTTCATCACCGCACCGCGTCATCCGGCCGGCGACCGGCACCCAGACGTCGTCGAAGAAGAGCCCCCCGGTATCCTGCGACTTCAGGCCCAGCTTGTCCAGGTTGCGACCGCGGCTGAAGCAGGCCATCCCCTCCTCGACGACCAGCAAGGTCAAACCGGCCCGGCGGTCAGCCTCGTCACGCGAGGTGCGGGCCACCACGATGGCGAGGTCGGCCTGGACCCCGCCGGTGATGAAGGTCTTGGCACCGTTCAGGACGTAGGAGTCGCCGTCGCGAACCGCGCTCACCGAGATGCCCGCAAGATCCGAGCCGGCGGCGGGCTCCGTCATCGCGATCGCCGTCATCGACTCTCCGGAGACGAAACCGGGGAACCATCGCGCCTGCTGCTCGGTTCGCGAGCTTCAGGAAGTAGGGCAGCACCACGTTGAGGTGCAGCGGCAGAGCCCCCGAGACCGCCCCGGTCGCCACGATCTCCTCGGCCAGGATCACGTTGTAGAGCCAGGACCTCCCCCCGGCCCCGCCGTACTCCTGCGGGATCCGGATACCGGTCACGCCCAGGCGGCCGAAGTCGGGATACAGGCGCTTGGGGACGCACTTGGCGCCTCCCACTCGGCCACGTGCAGGACGACCCGCTCCATCAGAAAGGCTCGCACCGAGCTCCGAAAGGGATCCTGTTCATCGGTGCTGGTGCGAGCCCTCATGATGTACCCCTGTCAGTCGCGGCTGCTCCTGACAGGGGCGCCGCTAAAGACCGAGCGTATCGGCAGCCTGAGGCGAGGAGTCCCGCAGGAACTGGGCACACCGCTGCTGCTCGTCGGTCTCGCCGATCTCGCCCGCGGCCCGGCTCAGCGCGGCAAGTGACCGCAGGAAACCCCGGTTCGGCTCGTGCGACCACGGCACCGGGCCCTGGCCCTTCCAGCCACCGCGACGTAGCCCGTCCAGCGACCGGTGATACCCGGTGCGCGCGAACGCGTAGCCCTCGATCGTGTGGCCGTGCGCGAGCGCGTCCTCGGCCAGGGTGGCCCAGGCCAGAGGCGACGACGGGTAGGCCGCGGCAACGGCCCGGGGGTCCTTGCCCTCCCCGAGAGCGGCGGCTGCCGGGTCGACCGGAAGCCGCGTCTCGGGGATGCCAAGAAGGTTGCCCATCAAGCGTGGGTGCCGGCGCTGCGCAGGTTCTGGCAGGCCTCGACGACTCGCGCCGCCATGGCGGCCTCTGCTTCCTTGCCCCAGGCACGCGGGTCGTACTTCTTCTTGTTGCCGACCTCGCCGTCGATCTTCAGGACGCCGTCGTAGTTGGTCATCATGTAGCCGGCGACCGGGCGGGTGAAGGCGTACTGGGTGTCGGTGTCAACGTTCATCTTGACGACGCCGTAGTCGACCGCGTCCGAGATCTCTGAGGCGAGCGAGCCGGAGCCGCCGTGGAACACGAGGTCGAACGGCTTGGCGTCTGCACCCAGGCCCTTGGCCTTGATGACGGCTTCCTGGGCGTTCTTGAGGATCTCGGGACGCAGCTTGACGTTGCCCGGCTTGTACGCGCCGTGCACGTTGCCAAAGGTCAGCGCGGTCATGTACCGGCCGAACTCGCCCAGCCCCAGTGCCTCGACGGTCAGCAGCGCGTCCTCGGGGGTGGAGTAGAGCTTCTCGTCGATCGCACCGGTGACACCGTCCTCCTCGCCGCCGACGGCGCCGACCTCGATCTCAAGGATGATGTGCGCGGCCTGGCACAGGTCGAGCAGCTCGCGGGCGATCGTGAGGTTCTCTGGCACCGGGATGACGGAACCATCCCACATATGCGACTGGAACCAGGGCAGGCCGCCGGCCTTGACCCTCTCAAGGGACGCCGCGATCAGCGGACGGACGAAACCGTCCAGCTTGTCCTTGGGGCAGTGGTCGGTGTGCAGCGCGATGTTGACGTCGAACTTCTTGGCGACCTCGTTCGCGTAGGCGGCCAGGGCGATGGACCCGGAGACCATGTCCTTGATCGTGGACCCGGAGAGATAGTCGGCCCCGCCGGTCGAGACCTGGACGATGCCGTCGCTGCCGGCCTCGGCGAACCCGCGGATCGCGGCGTTCAGCGTTTGCGACGACGTGACGTTGATGGCCGGGTACGCGAAGGAACCTGCCTTCGCACGGTCCAGCATGTCGGCGTAGACCTCGGGGGTTGCGATGGGCATCTAGTGGACTCCTCAGACTCGAAAATCGTGGGTCAGCCGCTCACCCTGCGGCGCTGACTGTGTCAAGCGGCGCTGCTTGCCAACCTTCATCCTCGCACGTGCGTGCTGGGACCATCGAACCAAGGTCCTGCCCGGCAAAGGGCCGCCGAGCCAGATCGGCCGGGACCCGGATCGCTCAGGAACCGGATCGCTCAGGAACCGGCGGGCTGGTCGAAGACGTGGCGGCGCACCCAGGAGTGCATCGCGATCGCCCCCGCCGCGCCCGCGTTGATGGACCTCGTCGAACCGAACTGGGCGATGTCCAGGATCGCCGCGGACGCCGCGCGCGCCTCCGGGGAGAGCCCCGGACCCTCCTGGCCGAAGAGCAGGATGCAGTGCCTGGGCAGGTCGTAGGTCTCGATCGGCAGGGAGCCCGGCAGGTTGTCGATGCCGATGATCGGTATGCCGCGTGCCCCCTCGCCAGCCGGTGCGGTCGAGGCCCAGTCGACCAGGTCCTGCACACCGGGGTGGTGGTACTCGTGCTGGTAGCGGTCGGTCACCATGGCGCCCCGGCGGTTCCAGCGGCGCTTGCCGACGATGTGGAAAGCCTTGGCGTTGAAAGCGTTCGCGGTGCGGATCACAGACCCGATGTTGAAGTCGTGGCCCCAGTTCTCGACCGCGACATGGAAGTCGTGCCGCCGGGTGTCAAGGTCACGCACGATGGCCTCGTGTCGCCAGTAGCGGTACTTGTCCACGACGTTGCGCCGGTCACCATCGGTCAGCAGCGACTCGTCATACGGGGACAGCGCCGGCCCGGCCGGCCACGGGCCCTGCCACGGCCCCACTCCCACTTCAGTCAACGCTCAGGCTCCCGTCGGTTCTTCCAAGTATGAGGTGAAGTAGGTCGCCGACCCGCACTACGCCTACGCTCGGGGCTGTGATGCACTCCCTCGGACCCAACTGGATGGATCCCCAGTACCTGCTCGACCAGTTCGGCTCACTGTTCTTCTGGGTTGGCGTCGTCATCGTCTTCATCGAGTGCGGCCTGCTGTTCCCCATCCTTCCGGGCGACTCCCTGCTTTTCGCGGCGGGACTGTTCATCGCCAACGGCAGTATCCACATCAACATCGCGGTGGCCTGCGTGATCTTCAGCGTCGCGGCCTTCGCGGGCAACGTCGTGGGATATGAGATCGGTCGCGCCGTCGGTCCGCCGATATACCACCGTGACGGGCGGATCCTGAAGCGGAAGCACTTCGACCAGACGACGGTGTTCTTCGACAAGTACGGCAACACGGCGCTGGTCCTCGGTCGCTTCGTGCCGATCGTGCGCACGTTCATCACCGTGGTGGCGGGAGTGGGCAGGATGGACCGGCGCCGGTTCTTCACCTGGAGCGCCGTGGGCGCGGTCATGTGGGCAACCGGCATCACGCTGCTCGGCTACTTCCTCGGCCAGGCCTTTCCCGTGCTTCAGGACAAGCTGGAGCTCGCCATCGTTGCGATCGTGGCAGTTTCGCTGATCCCGGTGGGCGTGGAGTACGTGCGCCACCGGATCAACCGCAGCAAGGCCACCCTCTAGTCAGTCTCCATCGGTCTCGGTCCGTCTCCGTCCGTCTCCGGTCACCCTCTGACCAGCATCGCTCAGCCGAGCAGCACCGGAGGCCCTGCGGATGACGGTGACTGCGAGAGCGGCCCAGAAGGTGACATAGGCGAACTGCAGGAAAATGGGCAGGATGGCAACGACCAGAGCCCAGGCGCCCGTTGCCCGGCGCCCGCCCCCGGCACCGGCACCGGAGAGGGTCGAGCCGGTGTCTACGCCGCGCACAGCCTGTCCGCCCAGTCGTGGCCCTGCGGGGTCAGGGCATAGAGCCGGCGGCGGGGACCAGGCCGATCGTTGGCCACCTCCCAGTCGGAGGTCACCAGCGCGGCCTGCTCAAGGCGAACCAGCAGTGGATAGACGGTCCCGGTAGGCCACCCGGTCGTGGCAGAGATGTTGAGGCCCCAGATCGCCTCATCGGCACCCAGCAGACAACCCAGGACATCAACCACGGCCGGCGTTCGCCGCAGCGCTGCGCTCATGCGCTAAATCTATATATATAGAACAGATCCGACCACTGGACGGGGACGGACACCCGTAAGAGGGTGGGGCCATGACACTCGACCCGGTAGCCACCAACCCTGACCACTACTCGGTGGTGTTCGAGAATGACCAGGTGCGCGTCCTGGAATACCTCGACCAGCCTGGTGACCGCACGACCCCCCACGAGCACCCGAACAGCGTCATGGTCACCCTGAGCTCGTTCCGCAGGCGCCTGTACGCAGGGGACCAGGAGCGGGACGTCGAGATCCCGGCGGAATCGACCAGCTGGCTCCCGGCCCAGCAGCACGCCGGACACAACATCGGCGACACCCCCACCCACGTCATCTTCGTCGAGCTCAAGAACCCAGACGCCAGCCCGCCCCAGGCCGGCGCTCTCGGCCCGACCTGAACCGCCGGATCAGTCGTCGCTGCGGCCCGCACGTAGCCGCACCGTCAGCCCAGACCAAGCTCCTGCAGGCTGTATGCCGTCACATACGTCAGGCCCTCAGCCTCCAACTTCTCCTTCGCGCCAGTCGCGCGGTCGGCGATCGTCGCCACCGCGACCACCTCGGCGCCCTCCTCGCGGGCCGCGGCCACGGCGTCCAGCGGCGAGGCTCCGGTGGTCGTGGTGTCCTCGACGATGACCACCCGGCGTCCCGTGATCGACGGCCCCTCGATGCGCTGCTGGAGGCCGTGGGCCTTGCCGGCCTTGCGCACGACGAAGGCATCCAGGCGCCGGCCGTCGGTGGCGGCGGCATGCAGCATCGCCGTGGCCACCGGGTCGGCTCCCAGGGTGGGTCCTCCCACCGCGTCGAAGTCGAGGTCCCTGGTCAGCTCGTTCATGACCTGACCCACCAGGGGCGCAGCCTCGCCGTCGAGAGTGATCCGGCGCAGGTCGACGTAGTAGTCAGCCTCGCGGCCGGAGGACAGGGTCACCTTGCCGTGCACGACGGCTTTGGCCCTGATCAGCTCGAGCAGGCGCACGCGCGGCGACATGCCCGACGAGAGGGTGGCGGGACCGTTGTCAGTGGTATTAGTGGTATTAGTGGTATCAGGGGTATCGATGGGGCCAGTCACGAGCCTGAGCCTAACCGTGCCGGCCACTGTTCGAAGAGGCCAGCGTTGCCTCGGGAGCGGCTACCTCTTGCGACGGCGCAGGGAGTCGGCCCGGCTGGAGATGGCGCGCAGAAGACTGTGCGGCATGAGCTGGGCGACTCCGGCGATCACCTTGTACTGCAGTCCCGGGACCGAGATGACCTTGCCTGCCTTGACGTCTTCCAGGCAGTCCCGCACGAGAGAGTCCGCCTCGAGCCACAGCACCCTGGGTAGCCTGGACACGTCGACATCGGCGCGCTCGTGGAAGTCGGTATGGGTGAATCCGGGGCACAGCGCGGTCGCCGATACACCAGAGCCGGACAGCTCCTGGGCGAGGGACTCGGTGAAGGCCGTCACCCAGGCCTTCGCCGCGCCATAGGTGCCCGTCGGCACGAACCCGGCCACCGACGACACGTTGATGACGTGACCGCGTCCACGTTCCTTCATCGACAGGGCGCCCGCATGGGACAGCACCAGCACAGCCCGGCACAGGACATCCAGCATGGCCTCCTCGTCGGCCAGCTCGCCCTTGAGGAAGCTCCGGCTCATGCCGAAGCCGGCGTTGTTCACCAGCATGTTGATGGGACGGTCACGATCGGCGAGGCGGTCGGCAACTCGCTGCAGCTGAGCCCGTTGGGACAGGTCGGCCGCGAGGATCTCGACGTCGACCGCGTACCGGGCGCGCAGCTCGTCGGAGACGTTCTCCAGCCGGGCCCGGTGGCGCGCCACGATCACCAGATCGTAGCCTTGCTCGGCCAGCTCGCGGCAGAAGGCATGTCCGATTCCGGAGGTCGCGCCGGTGACGAGTGCGGTTCGCATGTCGGGCAAGGGGGGCTGCGCTCCTAAGATCGTTGATGTGCGCATTGCTACCTGGAACGTGAACTCTATCCGCTCAAGGATCGACCGGCTGGAGGCCTGGCTCGAACGAAGCGACTGCGACGTCCTGGCGATCCAGGAGACCAAGGCCAAGGAGTCGCAGTTCCCGATGGAACGGCTGACCGCCGCCGGCTACGAGGTGGCCCACCACGGGCTGAACCAGTGGAACGGCGTCGCGATCCTGTCCCGGGTCGGCCTGACCGACGTCGAGGTCGGCTTCCCCCACATGCCGGCGTGGGGTGACCCGCCGGTTCACGAGGCCCGTGCTCTGGGGGCCACCTGCGGGGGCGTCCGGATCTGGTCGCTGTACGTGCCCAACGGCCGGTCCCTCCGCGATCCGCACCTGGCCTACAAGCTGGAGTGGCTCGAGCGCCTGCGCCTGGCCGCCACGGGCTGGCTGGCCGCGGACCCGGGCGCCCAGATCGCCCTGGTCGGCGACTGGAACATCGCCCCGCAGGACGAGGACGTCTGGGACATGGACGTCTTCGCGGACAGCACCCATGTCTCGGCACCGGAGCGCGCGGCGTTCCAGGCGATCGTCGGTGCCGGGTTCGCCGACGTCGCCCGGGCGCACACCCCGGGGCCGGGGCTCTACACCTACTGGGACTATCAGCAGCTCAGCTTCCCCAAGCGCAAGGGCATGCGGATCGACTTCGTGCTGGGCTCCCCGGCCCTGAGCACCAGGGTGAAGGGCGCCTCCTTCGACCGCGAGGAGCGCAAGGGCAAGCTGGCCAGCGACCACGTGCCCGTCATCGTCGACCTCTCGGACGGGCCGGTCGCATCGTGACTACTCCTGCCCCGGTCACCCCGCAGGATCTCGGAGAGGCCCTGGCCGCCTTGCGCGATGGCGCACCCCTGGTCCAGTGCCTGACCAACATCGTGGTGGCGGGCTGGACGGCCAACGTCCTGCTCGCGGTGGGCGCCGCTCCCGCCATGGTCGACAACCCCCACGAGGCAGGCGAGTTCGCCGCCATCGCAGAAGGACTGCTGGTCAACCTCGGCACGCCGTATGACGACACGGCAGCGGCGATGTCGCTGGCCCTCACCGGTGCCGCGCGTGCCCGAACCCCCTGGGTGCTCGACCCGGTCGCGGTCGGGGCCCTGGAGTGGCGCACCAGTCTGGCGCACCAGCTCTGCGACGAGTCACGGCCGACCATCATCCGCGGCAACGCCTCAGAGATCCTGGCGCTGACCGGGGGCTCCGGCGGGCGGGGGGTCGAGTCGCTGGACTCCCCCGAGGCCGCCGCGCAGGGGGCGATGGCCCTGGCCGACCGGCACCAGTCCGTTGTTGCGGTGAGCGGTCCGACCGACCACATCACCGACGGCAGCCGAATGGTCCGCATCTCCAACGGCCACCCCTGGCTCACCCGGGTCACCGGCGGTGGATGTGCTCTCGGTGCCCTGATGGCCGCCTTCGCCGCCGTCGTGCCGGATGCCGTGGTGGCCGCGTCTGCGGCAACCGCGACGTTGACCGTTCCCGCCGACTCAGCCGCCGCGCGCAGCGCAGGGCCAGGCAGCTTCTCCGTTGCCCTGCTGGACGAGCTCGCCCTGATCCAGCCCGCAGACCTGGCCGAACGAGTGAGGCTGAGCTGAGGATGCTTCAGCGTGTGACAAGGCACCTTGACCTCTCGCTCTACCTCGTGACGGACACCGTCCTGTGCGGGCAGCTCGGTGTTGCGGCAACGGTGTCGGCGGCAGTCGGCGCGGGTGTCACGGTGGTCCAGCTGCGGGACGAGCAGGCCGGCGACGACGACCTGGTGCGTATGGGTCGTCAGATCTGTGCGGTACTCGAGGGCACCGGTGTGCCTCTGATCGTCAATGACCGGGTCCATCTCGTCGACGCCATGGGGGCCCAGGGCGCGCACGTCGGGCAGGGCGACCTTGGCGTCGAGAAGGCCCGCGCACTGCTCGGCCCGGCGGCATACCTGGGGTTGTCGGCGCAGACCCTCGAACATGTTCAGGCGGCCCGTGACCATGCCGGGGGAACGGTGGACTATCTCGGCGTCGGACCGGTCTGGGGTACCACGACAAAGCTCGACGCCGCCGCGCCAGGAGGCCTGGAACGACTTTGCCAGATCACGGCGTCGAGCCCGTGGCCCTGCGTCGCGATCGGCGGCATCACCCTCGAGCGTCTGCCGCAGGTCCGGCGGGCAGTGGCTGCGGGCGCGGCTGTCGTCAGTGCCATCTGTGGCCAGCCAGACGTGGCGGGGGCCACCCGCGCGCTGCGCGCTGCCTGGGACGGAACCGCGGCATGACCCGCCCACCTGTGGCACTGACGATCGCGGGCAGCGACCCATCCGGTGGCGCCGGCATCCAGGCAGACCTCAAGACGTTCTCGGCGCTGGGCGCCTACGGCACGGCCGTGATCACCGCGCTTACCGCGCAGAACACCCGGGGGGTGAGCGGAGTGCACTTCGTACCAGCCGAGTTCGTCGCACAGCAGCTCCAGACCCTGGCCGCTGATGTGCGGCTCGACACGATCAAGATCGGCATGCTCGCCAACGCCGAGATCGTCGCGACCGTCGGGGACTTCCTCCGAAGCCGAAGGAACCAAGGTGGCCAAGGTGGACACGTAGTTCTTGACCCGGTGATGATCGCCACCAGCGGCGATCGGCTCCTCGACGACGATGCGGTCCAGGCCATGCGTGACCTGATGCCGCTGGCCTCGGTCATCACCCCGAACATCGCCGAGGCGGCGGCCCTTCTCGACACCGGGCCCGCCGCGACCCTGGCGGAGATGCGACGTCAGGCGACCGCTCTGCAGGACCTCGGCGCCCGCCGGGTCCTCCTCAAGGGCGGTCACCGCCTCGACGACCCCGATGCGGTGGACCTGTTCCTCGACATCGACTCAGAGTCGTTGCTGCGCGCGCGGCGAGTCGACACGAGGAACACCCATGGCACCGGGTGCACCCTGTCCTCAGCGCTGGCAGCCCTGCGCCCCCAGCGAGACTCCTGGCTCGGGGCGGCACGGGACGCCAAGAGCTATCTCACCGCTGCGCTGGCCGCGGCGGACGTCCTCGAGATCAGCCATGATCCAGACGACCCAGACGACCCAGACGACCCAGACGACCCAGACGACCCAGACGACCATGATCACGGCCATGGACCGGTTCACCACTTCCACGCGATCTGGGACCGCTGAGAGCCACCGCGACACCTGCCGCCAGAAAGGCAGCGATGGCCCCGCCCAGGAAGACCGTCTGAACCTGTACCACGCCCGCTGCAGCCAGTGCGGCGGTGTTGCCCTGGTCCGGCAGCGCCGAGACGGTGGCGTAATAGCGACGCAGTCCGACGGCGGTCAGCAGCGCGAGCCCGGCCACCATCCCGACCATGCGGGCAAGCACGACCAGCGAGCTGACTATCCCGTGCGCGTCGCCCGGCGCGTCCGCGAGCGCGGCAGCATTGACCGGTGCGAGTGCTAGCCCGAGGCCGAGACCGGCCAGCGCCAGCACCGGGGTCGTTGACCAGGACTGCAGCGAACCATGCCCCCAACCGGACATCAGGGCCAGCCCGAACCCGGCCAGGGCAAGGCCGGAGGAGGCCAGCACGGCCGGACCGATCCGGTTCAGCAGCCACCCTCCGGCGATGGCACCGATCGGGAGGGCAACCAGGAACCGGACCAGCAACAGCGCGGCCGCGGTCTGCGACCCGGTCACCGTCAGACGGGCAAATAACGGGATTTCGACCACGACGGCCACGAGGGCAACCCCGACCAGGGTGCTGACCAGCAGGGCGGGGACCAGCGTGGAACGACGCCCTGACGCTCCGGCGGTCATCAGGCCCCGGGGGACGAGCGGGTCGGGCGCGGCGCGGTGCCTCCAGAGGTAGCCGGCCACCGCCACCAGCCCCAGCGGGACCAGCGCCCAACCCCACGGCCCCACCACCTCACGCTCGGGATCGGCCGAAGCAAAGGTAAGCACCAGCGAACCCAGGACGGCGGCGATACAGAAGGCTCCGAGCAGGTCCACCCGGCGCAGGAGGGCGGACAGCGATCGCGCGTTCACCGCCAGGAACGCCAGGAACAGCGCGAGCGTGAACACCCCCAGCGGGGTCGCGACACGGCTGGTGCCGGCGAAGGGGACGAACGGGATACCGAGGGTGACCTCGCTGGCCAGGGCGTCCGGCGCAGCCAGCGTGAGCAGGCCTGAAGCCACCGTGGCCAACCCCAGAACCGTTGGCAGGACACGTGGTTGAAGTTGCCGGCCACTCCCGCCGGTCAGCGCCAGGATGGCCGCGAGGACGGTCCCGAGGACGACGTTCAGCCAGAAGATTTGCCGCCAGTCGGACACCGCGAGCACGGCCGCACCGAGCAGCGGACCGAGCACGCTGCCTAGCTCCTGGACTGCGCCGACCACCCCCAGCGGTGTCCCGCGACGCTGCGGGGGCCAGAGGTCGGCCACCAGCGCCAGCGTCGCCGGCACCAGCCCGCCGCCACCGATGCCCTGCAGCACCCTGCCGGCTACCAGCACCGGCAGCTCCACCGAGACCGCGGTGATCGCCGAGCCGATCACGAAGAGGGCGAGGCAGAACAGCAGGATCCGTTGGCGTGACACGAGATCCGAGATCCGGCCGATCAGTGGCAGGACCGCGATGTAGCCGAGCAGGAAGCCCGAGATGACCGGCGTCGCCCGCTGAAGCTCATCGAGCCCCAGGCCGACCCCGGCCATCATGTCCGGCAGGGCCACGACGACGACATAGGTGTCGGCCGAAGCAAGGGCGACCGCGACCGACGCGGTCGCCAGCAGCACCCTAGGGCTTGCTGATCTCAACCGGGGCGCCGTAGTTGTCCAGCGTGAGGGCGTATGTGGATGTCGCCGGGGTGGAGGTCGCCGGGGTGGAGGTCGCGCCCTTGAAGAACGGACCGGTCATGGTCACGGTGCGCAGCTCGCCGGCGGGCTCAGTGATGCCATAGGTGACCTTGAAGGTCTTGGTGGTGTCTCCGACGTTGAGCAGCTTCGAGACGCTGGCTCCTGGCAGGGTCCCGGTGATGGTCTTCAGGACGTCGGGACCCACCCTGATCTTCTTGCCCTCGACCGGGTTCGTCGTCGCAGTCAGCAGCGAGGAGATGCCACCCTGCCTGGCGAACAGCTGGGCGGGGTCAGGGGCGCTGTACTTCTTCGGGTCGGCCGGGACGAAGTCGGTGGTGAACGGCAGCTTCAGATAGAGAACCTTGTCGACCGCGACCACCTCGACCTTGGCCCCGAACCCGCTGATCCGCGCTTCCAGGGTGCCCTTGAACGCGGGGGCGCTGGTGCCCGAGCCGTCAGCGCCCAGCACGCCGTTGGCCGACTCCGGGATGCCGCTCGAGCGCAGCCTCAGGTGCACCGACGTCGCGGCGTCGAGTGCGACCTTGGCCGCTGCCAGCTGCTCGGTGGGTGTCTTGTCCACAGCCGGGTCCGATCCGCTGCAGGCCGCGAGCATGGCCACCAGCAGCACCGCCATCGCCAACGGGCGCGTTCGCAAGAGTCGCTGTCGCATGCGCTGAACGCTACCGGGCACGCGTTGACCCTGCTCCGTGACACTCTGCCCGGGGAAACCGCGTTCAGCGCAGGACCAGGGTGTCGCCCTCCGCATCCCTGTCGACGACCACCGTGGTGCCGTCGTGCACCTCACCGGCCAGCAGCGAGCGCGCCAGCCGGTCCCCGATCTCTCGCTGCACCAGACGCCGCAGCGGCCGTGCGCCGTATGCCGGGTCGTAGCCGGTGATCGCCAGCCACTCCCGCGCCGCCGGCGTCACCTCGAGGCTGATCCGCCGATCCGCCAGCCGTCCGGCGAGCAGGTCGACCTGAAGCCCGACGATGCGGGCCAGGTCCCCGGTGGAGAGCGGGTCGAAGATGACGACCTCGTCGAGGCGGTTGAGGAACTCCGGCCTGAAGGTCACGTGTACCGCCGCCATCACGGCGTCATGCTTCGCCTCCGGGGCCATCGTCGGGTCGATCAGGAAGTCGGAGCCGAGGTTGGAGGTCATCACCAGGATGACGTTGCGGAAGTCGACGGTGCGACCCTGCCCGTCGGTGAGCCGCCCGTCGTCCAGGAGCTGGAGCAGGATGTCAAACGTCTGCGGGTGGGCCTTCTCCACCTCGTCGAGCAGCACCACGGAGTACGGGCGCCGGCGAACAGCCTCGGTGAGCTGACCACCTTCCTCGTACCCGACATACCCGGGGGGCGCACCGACCAGGCGGGCGACCGCGTGCCGCTCGGAGTACTCACTCATGTCGATCCGCACCATCGCGCGCTCGTCGTCGAACAGGAAGTCGGCCAGCGACCTGGCCAGCTCGGTCTTGCCCACGCCGGTGGGCCCCAGGAACAGGAACGAGCCGGTCGGCCGGTCGGGGTCGGCGATACCAGCACGGCTGCGCCGGACGGCATCCGAGACGGCCCGTACGGCGTTGGCCTGACCGACCAGCCGCTGCCCGAGGAACTCCTCCATCCGCAGCAGCTTGTCGCTCTCGCCCTCCAGCAGGCGACCGGCCGGGATGCCGGTCCAGGCGCTGATGACGTCGGCGATGTCGTCGGGGCCAACCTCGTCCTTGACCATCGGAGCCTCGCCGCCGGCTGTGGAAGAGGTCGCCTCGGCTGCCTGCGCCTGGGCCAGATCCTTTTCGAGAGCGGGGATCTGGCCGTACACGAGCGGGGCTGCGCCCTCAAGGTCGCCATCACGCTGCATCCGCTCGGCCTGCCCGCGGAGCTCGTCGATCTGCGTCTTGAGATCTCCGACCCGGTTGAGCCCGCCCTTCTCCTGCTCCCAGCGCGCGTTCAGGGCGGCGAGCTGCTCGGACCGGTCGGCCAGGTCGCGCCGAAGCCGCTCGAGCCGATCCCTGGACGCCTCGTCGGACTCGTGCTCCAGCGCGAACTCCTCCATCTTGAGCCGGTCCACAGCGCGCTGGAGCTCGTCGATCTCGACCGGTGAGGAGTCGATCTCCATCCGCAGCCGGGACGCGGCCTCGTCGATGAGGTCGATCGCCTTGTCCGGCAGCTGTCGTCCGCTGATGAAACGGTCGGACAGCGACGCGGCGGCCACCAGCGCGCTGTCGGCGATGGTCACCTTGTGGTGCACCTCGTAACGCTCCTTGAGCCCGCGCAGGATGCCGATGGTGTCCTCGACACTGGGCTCGCCGACGAACACCTGCTGGAACCGGCGCTCCAGGGCAGCGTCCTTCTCGATGTGCTTGCGGTACTCATCCAGCGTCGTGGCCCCCACCATCCGCAGCTCGCCCCGGGCCAGCAGCGGCTTGAGCATGTTGGCGGCGTCCATCGAGCCTTCTGCGGCACCGGCCCCCACCACGGTGTGCAGCTCGTCGATGAACGTGATGACCTGACCGCCAGCCGAGCGGATCTCCTCGAGCACCGCCTTCAGCCGCTCCTCGAACTCGCCACGGTATTTGGCGCCGGCCACCATCGAGGCCAGGTCGAGGCTGACCAGACGCTTGCCCTTGAGGGACTCCGGGACGTCGTCGTTGACGATCCGCTGGGCGAGGCCCTCGACCACGGCGGTCTTGCCGACGCCGGGGTCCCCGATCAGCACGGGGTTGTTCTTGGTGCGGCGCGACAGCACCTGCACCACGCGACGGATCTCGGGGTCGCGGCCGATAACCGGGTCCAGCCTGCCCTCGCGGGCAGCCGTGGTGAGGTCGGTGCTGTACTTCGCCAGGGCGTCATAGGTGGCCTCGGAGTCTGCGCTGGTCACCTTGGCGCCTCCGCGCAGCGAGGGGATCTCACCGGCGATGGCCTCGGCGTCGATCCCGAAGTCGCCGGTGCGGGCCAGCGCCAGCAGCAGGTGGTCGGTCGACACGAACCCGTCGCCCATCGACTCCATGATCTGGTGAGCCTGCTCCAGCACGGCCAGGCTCGCGCGGGACAGGCCCGGAGCAATGACCGACGAGCCGCTGACTTTGGGAGCGCGGGCGAGTGTGCCGGTTGCCGCCTGGGCTGCTGCGGCCGCCGACGAGCCGGTGGCCTCGAGCAGCGGACCCGTGGCCGTCTCGGTCTGACGGGTGAGCGCGAGCAGGATGTGCGCCGGCTCGACGAAGGGGTGGCCAGCCGCCGCAGCATCACGAACGGCCGACTCGAGGGCTTCTTGAGCCTTGGTGGTCAGTTTCAGGTCCATGAGCCAGATTATTGTCTTCTGCTTCGCAGACTGCCAGACGATCGAGAGTCAGGCAGTGCACCACACCAGCTCCGGCGCCACCGCTGTCGCCGTCGCCTCCACGCAGATCATCATTGTCAGTACCGATGCGCTCCGAAGTGTTGAGTCTGTCGTGGCGACGCAACCGGCTGGCCACCAGAATCGTGACCACCGTGACGAGGAAGCCGACGACGTTGGGAATGACGATGGCAAGGTTTCCGAGCGACACTCCATACGATGCCCACAGCAGGGACCCGAAGGCGATGATCGCGAAATACCCGATCGAGACGTCACGACTGGACTTTTCTCGGACCATCCTCCGGATCTGCAGCGAGGGTCCGGCGCCCATGACCACTCCGAACGAGGAGGCAGCAACGGCGAGCACGGTCTCTGTGGACACGAGGGGATCCCTTCGTTCGGAGCAGGTGAGGCATGCCAATTGTGCGGCACGCCGTTGCCGGTTCCCACTGGTTGTCAGGGGATCGGTGCAGCATCCTGCTGAGAGGCACTGACGACATTCCGTCACCGCCTCTTGTCTGCCGAGGTCTACGGTCTGAGACATGTCCACACATGAGGCCATTATTGAGGCCATCGAGGGTGACATCACCACCCAGCGAGTCGACGCGATCGTCAACGCTGCCCAGAGTTCCCTGCTCGGCGGCGGGGGTGTTGACGGGGCCATTCACCGGGCTGCCGGCCCGCGCCTGCTGGCGGAGTGTCGCGAGCTTCGACGCGCGACATATCCGCACGGCCTTCCGGTCGGTGAAGCCGTGGCGACCGGCGCCGGAGACCTGCCGGCGGGCTGGGTCATTCACACCGTGGGGCCGAATCGACATGCGGGACAGACAGATCCGGCCCTTCTCGCATCCTGCTTCGAGCACTCGCTGCGGGAGGCGGTGAAGGTAGGAGCGCGATCCGTGGCGTTCCCTGCCATCAGCGCGGGCATCTTTGGCTGGGACCCAGCCGTGGTCGCCGGTATCGCGATCGCCACGGTCCGCGGTTCGTCATACCTGCGCGAGCTCGACCTGGTGCGTTTCGTGCTTTTCGGGGCGGCAACCCACGATGCGTTCAACGCTGCGCTCAGGTGAACGAAGGGTCCAGACTCCCTCAGCGGCGTCCGCGCCAGACGACGAGCGCCCGGGACGGGACGATGCTGCGGTTCGGACGCTGGCCGGCGCGCACGACCACGACCTCACCGGCCTGACCGGCGGCGAAGACTCTCGAACCCGCGCCGATGACCGACCTCAGGGCTTCGACCTCGTCGCGCAGGTCGCCGACCCGGGCGCGAAGGGCCTGCACCTGGTTCTCCAGATCCAGGATCCGTTGAATGCCGGCCAGGCTGACACCCTCATCCTGCGAGAGACGTTGCACCTCCCGCAGCAGTGCGACGTCACGCGCCGAGTAGCGCCGGCCCCCGCCACGCGTGCGCGAGGGTGAGACCAGGCCCAGCCGGTCGTACTGCCGCAGGGTCTGCGCGTGCATGCCGGCCAGCTGGGCCGCTACCGAGATGACGAAGACCGGAGTCTCGTCATCAGGGGAGAACCCACGGGAGCCACGCAAGGCATCCATGGCTCAGCCCTGCCGGGCCCGGGCGAACACGTCCGCCCGGGGGTCGGCATCCGCTTCCTCTGCCCGCAGCACCTCCACGGCCTCGCGCGCCTTGTCGGACAACCTCTGAGGTATCGCGACACTCACCTTGGCCAGCAGGTCACCCGTGTGGTTCTTCGCGGCGATCCCTCGGCCCTTGACCCGAAGGACCCGACCGTTCGGGGTCCCGGCGGCGATCTTGACCTTGACCGGGTCACCGGACAGGGTCGGCACCGAAACCGTTGCCCCCAGCGCGGCTTCGGCAAAAGTGACGGGCAGATCGACTGTCAGGTTGTCGCCATCACGGCCGAAGACGGGGTGTCCCCCCACCTGCACCGTGAGCATGAGGTCACCCGCAGGTGCACCCTGGTCGCCGGGGTTGCCCTTGCCACGCAACCGGATCTTCTGGCCGTCCTTGACGCCGACCGGGATGCGCGCGGTGATCTTGGAGCCGTCGGCAGTCCTCAGGGTCACTGTCGACCCCTGGACGGCGTCCCGGAACGACAGGGTCGCGTGAGCCTCAAGGTCCTGGCCCCGGCGTGGTCCGGCCGTGGAGCCGAAGCCCCCGTACCCCTGCTGGCGCTGCTGGCCCTGCTGTCCACTGAACATGCCGCCGAGCAGGTCCTCGAGGTTCGGCTGTCCGCCGCCGCCACCACCTGCTCCGGTGTTGAAGCGGACGTTGCCGCCACGACCGCCACCACCTGCTCCGCCGCTGCCCCCGAACAGGTTGCTGAAAACGTCCTCGAACCCGGCACCGCCGCCACCAGGGCCGCCGGAACTGAACCTGGCGCCACCGTGGCTCATCGAGCGGATCGCGTCGTACTGCTTGCGGTCCTCGTCTGAGGACAGCACGGCATACGCCTCGCCGATCTCCTTGAAGCGCTTTTCCGCCTTCGCGTCGCCAGGTGCCTGGTCGGGGTGAAGAGTACGCGCGAGCTTGCGGTACGCCTTCTTGATCGCCGTCGAGTCCGCGTCCGCAGGAACGCCGAGGATCGCGTAGAAGTCCTTCTCGAACCAGTCCTGGCTCGCCATCGACATCTCCTCCGTAATTCAACAAACCTAGGGACCGTGCGGTCCCAAACCCGCCAAACCTAGGGATCGTGCAGTCAAACCTAGGGACCGTGCAGTCGCAAACCCGCCAAACCTAGGGATCGTGCAGTCAAACCTAGGGACCGTGCAGTCGCAAACCCGCCAAACCTAGGGATCGTGCAGTCGCACGGTCCCTAGGTTTGTGCCGAATTTCTCGCATAGTCCCTAGGTTTGCGGGTTTGGGGGTGGGGTGCGCGGGTCGGCCACTGCTACGCGGGCCACCCTGATCATCCTTTCGCCGACCCGGTAGCCGGGTTGAAGCACCTGGACGACCGTCGTCTCGTCGGTGCCCACCGCCAGCTCGGCCTCGATGTGCATGAGGGCCTCGTGGACATTGGGGTCGAACGCGTCGCCGGGCTGGCCGAAGCGCTCCACACCGATCTTGGTCAGGACGCCATCGAGCTTGTCGGCAATCGCGGCGAACGGCCCGCCCTCAAGGTCACCGTGCTGGCGTGCCAGATCGATGTCGTCCAGCACCGGCAGCAACCTCTCGACGACGCTGCAGACGGCCAGGTCGCGATGCATCTCACGGTCACGGTCGACCCGCCTCTTGTAGTTGACGTACTCGGCCTGCAGCCTCTGCAGGTCCCGGGTCAGGTCAGCCGCCAGAGTCGTGTCCGGGTGAACGTCGGCGCCCTCGACACCGTCAGCCAGGTCGGGCGCAGCGCCATCAGCGGCCGCGAACAGGTCCGCGAGATTGTCGGGCACAGCCTCGGCAAACACGTCCTGCCGGCCGGCCGTAGAGGCGCCAACCACAGGGCGTACCTCGCCCGTCTCCGGATCCAGACGTCGCTTGTCGGTGACCCTGGGGCCCGTGGGCTCGGATTCCTCCGAGCCCACGCGTTCCGGGTTGACAGGTTGGTCGATCGGTTGGCCGACAGGGTTGGGGTCTGTCACTTCTTGTCACCACCGGCGGAGGGGCTGTCCTCGGTGTCGTCAACAACCTCGGCGTCGACGACATCTTCCTCGTCGGCGGACTTGGTCGGGCCGTCCGAGGAGGGGTTTTCGTCGGGCCCGGCGCCAGGAGCACCTTCGGCCGAGGCTGCGGCATACATCGCGGTGCCCAGCTTCTGGGACTCCTCAGAGAGCGTGGCGGCCTTGGCGGTGATGTCCGCCGGTGACACGCCCGAGCCCTCCTTGAGCGCGTCCTTGAGGTCGACCAGCGCTGCGTCGACCGGACCGCGACCGTCGGCCGGGATCTTGTCGGCACTGTCGGCCAGGAACTTCTCGGTGGAGTAGACGAGCTGCTCGGCAGTGTTGCGGGCCTCGGTCTCCTCGCGGCGGACCTTGTCCTCCTCGGCGTGCTCCTCGGCCTCGCGCACCATCCGCTCGATCTCGTCCTTCGGCAGCGCGGAGCCACCGGAGATCGTCATGGACTGCTCCTTGCCAGTGCCGCGGTCCTTGGCAGAGACGTGCACGATGCCGTTGGCGTCGATGTCGAAGGTGACCTCGACCTGCGGCACCCCTCGAGGGGCCGGCGCGATGCCGGTCAGCTCGAAGGTGCCTAGACCCTTGTTGTGCTGGGCGATCTCGCGCTCACCCTGGAACACCTGGATGAGAACCGACGGCTGGTTGTCGTCGGCGGTGGTGAAGACCTCGGAACGTTTGGTCGGGATAGCCGTGTTGCGCTCGATGAGCTTGGTCATCAGGCCACCCTTGGTCTCGATGCCCAGGGAGAGCGGGGTGACGTCGATCAGCAGAACGTCCTTGCGCTCACCCTTGAGGACGCCGGCCTGCAGCGAGGCTCCGACTGCGACGACCTCGTCCGGGTTGACACCCTTGTTCGGGACCTTGCCGCCGGTGAGCGCGGTGACGACCTCGGCTACGCACGGCATACGGGTGGATCCGCCGACGAGGACCACGTGGTCGATCTCGCTGACGTTGATGCCGGCATCCTTGATGACCTGGCGGAACGGGGCCTTGACGCGCTCGAGCAGGTCACTGGTGAGCTGCTCGAACTGTGCCCGGGTCATCTTCTCGTCCAGGTGGATCGGGCCGTTCTCGGACATCGAGAGGTACTGCAGGCTGATGTTGGTGCTCGTCGCGGTGGAGAGCTCCTTCTTGGCCTGCTCGGCGGCGTCACGCAGACGCTGCATGGCGATCTTGTCGTTGCCCAGGTCCTGGCCGCTGGTGTTCTTCACGATCGTGATCAGGTGCTGGACGATACGCTCGTCCCAGTCGTCGCCACCGAGCTTGTTGTCACCGTTGGTCGCGCGGACCTGGATCGTGGAGAACCCGTCATCGGGGTCCTTGCCGACCTCGAGCAGGGAGACGTCGTAGGTGCCGCCACCGAGGTCGAAGACGAGGATGAGCTCGTCCTCCTTGCCCTTGTCCAGGCCATAAGCCAGGGCAGCGGCAGTGGGCTCGTTGATGATCCGCAGGACGTTGAGGCCCGCGATCTCGCCGGCCTCCTTGGTCGCCTGGCGGTGGGAGTCGTCGAAGTATGCCGGGACCGTGATCACGGCGTCGGTGACGGTCTCGCCGAGGTAGGACTCCGCGTCGCGCTTGAGCTTCATCAAGATGCGCGCGCTGATCTCCTGCGCGGTGTAGTTCTTGTCGTCGATCTTGCGCGACCAGCTGGTGCCGATCTCACGCTTGACCGAGCGGATCGTCCGGTCGATGTTGGTGACGGCCTGCCGCTTGGCGATCTCGCCGACGAGAACCTCGCCGTTCTTGGCGAACGCGACGACGGACGGCGTGGTGCGCCCGCCCTCGGCGTTCGCGATGATCGTGGGCTCGCCGCCCTCGAGGACGGCGACTGCCGAGTTGGTGGTGCCGAGGTCGATGCCTACCGCACGAGCCATTTCTTATCTCCTGTATGACGAGTGGTCTGGCGAGCATTCAGATCAATGCCCGTCACTTGCTGTTCGGGTGATGCTTCGTCGCCTAATCTGCCCGCCCTCAGCCTGAGTTGTCAAGCCGAGGCTCCGCAAACTTGCGCTTACTTCACTCAACTTAGACCACCCGCAGATTGTTCCCACGTCCACCTGAGCGTCTGGGACCGCCCAACACCCAGCGAGGCAACCACGCTGAGCGACCCCGCGCCTGCGCGGCTTCATCGCCGAGGCACTCAGCGCAGATGCGTCATTGATCGAGCACCTGCGGACGTGCGCTACGAGTGACGCGGGTGCGCTCAGTGAATCGGCCGAGGTCGGCCACGTCGACGGAAGAGGGTCCACCTGTGCCGACAGCCAGATGAGGGCCCGCGTCGGCGCTGCTTGACCCCCTTGAGGTGGTCGGCTACCTCGACGAATACATGCCATGAATGAGAGTGACGCGTGGGGCGGTTCGGTGCCTCTGTGCGCGCTGGCAGCACTGGTCCTGAGCCTGGCGCGAACCTGTGCTTGCGCCGCAGACGCCTGTTGCAAGGAATCTGCGGCGCACTCCGATGTTCGGTCGGACTACTGCTAGGTAGAGCTACTGCGTGGTAGAGCTACTGCTCAAGGCGGCTACTGCTTGGTGATGCGGTCCGGCAGCGCCGGGCTGTATGGCGACACGGTCGGCAGGTAGTTCGCGAAGGCGTCGATGTCGAGGCCTCCGAAGTACTTGCCGGTGCCACCCTTGAACGCCGCGAAGTTGTCGCCACCATCGGAGAGGAAGTTGTTCGTCGCGATGCGGTACACCTTGGAGGCATCGTTCGGCACTGCGACATAGGCCAGGCTGACCGGATCCTTGATGCTGACCGCAGAGACAGCCCGTGTCGCCCCGGTGCCCGACCACGTGTAGTGCAGGCCGTTGCTGACCTGCAGGAACTTGACGGACGAGACGTTGCTTCCAGACCACTGTTGCTGGAGGAGGCTCCAGATGTTGGCGCCGGTCAGACTCATCGAGACCATGTAGTTGTTGAACGGCTGGACGGTGAACGCCTCTTCGTACCGGACGATGCCATCAGCGAGCTCCGGCCCGGACTTGAGGAAGGTCAGGTCGCCGCGGATACCGCCTGGGTTCATGAACGCGACCACGGGCTTCTGACCACCTGTGACCACGGACGGGTCGTTGACCTGCGCGTCGGCGATCAGGTCCCCCAGCGTGGACTCCCCGGCCGGGCTCTGAGCCCGGTTGATGTCGGCCGTGATGTTGCCCAGCTCCTTGTTGGCGATGGGCGCGATCAGGGTCGAGTATGTGTCGATGATCTTGGTCTCGTCGGTCGCCTTGGGCACGACGCGGGTCACGATCATGTTGTTGCCCTTGACCGACGCGCGGACGATGTCCTGCGTCCGACGGTCGAACGTCAGGTTGGTCTCTGTGAAGAGCCGGCCGAAGGACGACGCCGAAGTCACCAGTCGCTGCTGGCCGCTCGGGTCGGGCACGTTGCAGACGTAGGGCTGGTGGGTGTGGCCCGAGATGATCATGTCGATCTGCGGGTCGAGGTTGGCCGCGATCGGCAGGATGGCCGAGTCGGCTTTGAGGCTGCCACCTCCCCCGCAGGTGTAGTCGTAGGTGGCGTTCACGCCGTAGGTCTTGTGGTCCGGCCCGACCCACTGCTGCACCGCAGGTGTGCCGCCCTGGTGGACCAGCACGACGATCGCCTTGACACCCAGCTCACGTAGCTTGGGCACGAGGGCGTTGGCCGTCGTGACCTCGTCGGTGAACTGCAGGCCCGCCACACCGGCAGCTGTCACGATGCTCGGGGTCTCCTTCAGCGTCATGCCGATGAAGCCGACCTTGGCGCCGTTGAGGTTCTTGACCCAGTACGACGGCAGGATCGTGTCGTTCGTGCCCGCATACTTGACGTTCGCGGCGAGGATCTTGAAGCGGGCACCCGGGAAGGCGACCGGCGTGGCGCAGGAGTTCTGGTTGTTGAGGCCGTTGGGGCCGTCCGGAAGGCAGCCGCCGTACTGCATCCGCAGGAGCTCCTTGTAGCCTTCGTCGAACTCGTGGTTGCCGACCGCGGTGGCCTCGAGGCCGAGCGCGTTCATCGCCTCGATCGTGGGCTCGTCGTGGAACGCGGCGGACAGCAGAGGCGACGCGCCGATGATGTCGCCGGCCGCGACCGTGACGGTGTTGGGGTGTCCGACTCGCGCATCACGAAGATGGGTGGCGAGGTACTCGACGCCGCCAGCGGTGGCGTTCACGTTGAAGCTCGGGGCGGCGGCAAGCGAGTGGTCGATCACGATGGCGCTGCTGGAACCGGCAGGCGGTTTGAGGTTTCCGTGGAAGTCGTTGAACGACAGGATCTGGATGTTCGTCGTAGGGCCGTGTGGGGCCGCCTGGGAGATCGCGCCTGTCATCACCACCCCCGTTCCGGTTGTCAGTACCGCGGCCATAACACCCGTGAGACGACGTGCGCGTGAAGGGGACATGAGGCTCCTGCTCATCTGGAGGGCCGGAAGGGTTCACCTCTCCGGTGGCTGCAGACTAGCGCCACGTAAACGCCGAAAAGGGAACGGGCTACACACGGGGGACGAACAGTGGTACCGCGGCCACCATGAGCCCCAGCGCCAGCATCACCGAGTCACTGAGCAGCCAGGGCGCCGGCTCTGCCCAGGTCCGGCGAGGGGCCGGCGAACCAGCTGGCGAGGTGGACGGGACTGCGGCCGAGAATCCGCGCGCCTCCATCGCCACCGCCATCCGCCCTGCCTGGCGCAGCGTCTCGATGAGCAGCCCGAAGGTCAGGGCCGCGACCGAACGCGCCCGACCGGGCAGCGAGCGACCCGCCTGCAGCCCGCGTACCCGGCGGACGCGGGCGAGCTGGTCCCAGGTCTTGCCGAGGCCCTCGAAGCGGTGCAGCGCGGCCACCGCGGCAACGACCGGCCGGGCGGGCAGACGCAGGCGCTGGCCTAGGTGATCGCCCAGCGCCGACGGGTCGATGCGCGAGACCAGCAGGACGCTCGGCACCACGAAGAAGGCCACCCGCAGCCCGGCCAGCGCGCCGGTGGACACCTCACGGCCGGGGCTGAGCAGCCAGTTCGAGAAGCTCACCGACGCGACCGTGAACAGGCCCGGAAGCAGGCGGCGCCACGGCGGGCGACCGAGCCCCAGAACCATCGGAGCCAGCGCGATCTCGGCCCCGATGGCGATCAGGGCCGTCCTCAGGTCGATGATGAACGGCGCACCCAGCACCAGGACTATCGAGGCCAGAAGCAGCGAGAGCGGGCCGGACCTGCTCGCCAAGCCAGTCCAGCGACCGGTGAAGCCGGTCCGGGAGAAGACCAGCCCTGACCACAGCGAGGACGGCCGCGCGTGCGGCGGTGTCACCCCCTCGCGGGGGTCCGCGAGGGGGTGGGCACGACCCGCCAAAGGAGATGCCGCGGACCTTTCGCCCGGTGGCAGCTGCGCCCTGGGGTCAAAGGAGGCGTCGACGATCCGGCCGGACCGCAACGTGATCCGCCGGTCGGCAAGGGCAATCAGCAACGGATCATGGGTGGCCAGCACCACGCCCACACCCGCGTCCCGGGCCGCGACCACCACCCCGGCCACGGCCGCCCAGGTCACCCGGTCCTGACCGACGCTCGGCTCGTCCAGCACCAGGACCGAAGGCCCGTGGGCGATGGCACCGGCAAGTGCCAGCCGTCGCTGTTCGCCGCCGGAGAGGTAGTGCGGGTCGGCGCCCGCCAGAGCCGACAGGCCCAGCACCGCCAGCAGGGCGTCGGCCCGGGCCCCGGCAGCATCCTCGTTCAGCCCAAGGCGCCGGCTCGTCGACAGCACATCGCCGCGAACCGTGCGGGCGACCACTGCCTGCTCAGCCTGCTGGGGCACCCAGCCGAACCGGGCTGCCAGGTCCCGCGAGGCCCAGCGATGGATGACTTCGGAGGGGCTCGCGCTCACGCCGGCCAGCAGCGGACCGACACCACGCACCCGGCCCCGGGTGGGCTCGTCGACCCCGGCCAGCAGCGCCGTCAGGGTCGACTTGCCTGCGCCACTGGGGCCGATGACCGCGACACACTCCCCGGCGCTCACCTCCGCGCAGACCTCCAGCAGGGCCTGCGTCACCGTGGATGGCCGGTTCGCCGACATGACGGACCTCCGAGCCTGACGGATGACAGAGACAGACTCCGCAGCAACCAGCAACGGTCCACTGGCCGCGCTCAACCCACTCAACCCGCTCAACCCACTCAACCCGCCCGACGCGCCCGACGCGCCAGATCCGCCCGGCGAGACAGAACCACTCAACCCGCCCGACAAGCCTGACCCGCCCGACCCGCCCGACCCGCCCGACCCGACGGCGAGGGTCGGGGCGCATAAGGCCCGGGGCACCTCCAGCGGGAGGGGGAACGCCACATCTGGCACCCATACCCCCTGCGCCGCAAGGGAGTCCGCCGACCTCGCCAGCGTCGCAGCCACCGGGCCGTCAGCGCTGACCCTGCCTCCCGGGGCGAGCACGACCAGGCGGTCCACCTGGTCGACCCAGTGGCACAGCTGGTGCTCGACCATCACCAGCGTGGCCCCCGAGTCGTGAACCGCGCAGATGATCGCCTCGCGCACCACGGCGGCGGAGTCGGGGTCGAGCATCGAGGTCGGCTCGTCCAGCAGCACGAGCCGCGGCGTCAGGGCCAGGACCCCGGCTAGCGCCAGCCTCTGGGCCTCCCCGCCGGACAGGGCGCTGGTCGGATGGTCCTCGCCATAGGGGAACCCCACGGAGGCCAGCGCCGACCGGACCCGCGACCAGATCTGGTCCCGCGGCATACCGAAGCTCTCGGGGCCGAAGGCCACGTCCCGTCCCACCTGGCCGGCCACCAGCGCATCGGCGGGATCCTGCACCATCAGGCCAACCAGCGTGCCGGCCGCAGAGCCGTTGACCAGCACCGAGCCGGTGAGCTTGCCCGTCTCCGTCGTGGTCAGGACTCCCGCGAGCGCGCGCAGCAGGGTGGACTTGCCCGAGCCGCTGGGCCCGGCCAGGAGCACGCGCGAACCTGCCTCGATCCTCAGGGTGATCCCCGCCAGGACCGGCTCCCTGCGCCCGAAAGGACGCCAGGTGAGGTCGCTGACCTCGACGAGGGCTCCGCTGGCGAGGTGGGAGGTCTCGACGAGCACCCGAGACTCTGGCTGCCCGGTCTCAGACTGAGTTGGACTCACGGACTTCCTGACCCGGTGGGAAGGCGTTCAGCGCGCCCGTCCTGGCCAGGGCTCGCACCAGAAACCAGCCGCCGACCCCGGCGATGACAGCGCCGGAGACCATGCCACAGACCAGGTAGATGGCTTTCCAGGCACTGGAGTACGCAGCGACGTAGGAGTGCCATTCGTAGAAGACGATCTCGAAGACCGCCGCGAGGACGCCAGCGAGCACCGCGACCAGGACGCCGAAGCGACGGTGCCTGAACAGTGCCAGCGCGAGCTCGACGCCCAGGCCCTGGAGCACCGCGGACAGCAGGACGGCGGCACCCCACTTGTTGCCCAGGAACATCTCGACGTTGGCAGCCACGAGCTCGGTGAACAGGGCCGCGCCCGGTCTGCGGATGACCAGCCCACCGACGACCGCGGGCAGCAGCCACACCCCCAGCATCAGCTCCCCCAGTGGGGGGAACCCTGCGGTGGCCGTGCTCAGAATCGGGTAGATGAAGGTGTCGAAGCCCCAGAACACGACCCCGAACGCCACCGCGAGCATGGCTGCGGTGATCAGGTCGACGCCGCGCCAGCGCATCAGCGGCCGGGTTGCAGGCATGTTCGCTGGTGCCGGCCGCGAGGTGCCGGGGGTCTGCGGGGTAAATCTGGTACTGCCTGGTTCAGTCATGATGCCTTGTCCTTCTCCCGTGGAATCCGAATGGCTGGATGCCTCGGGGAGGCCGGCACCCGTCATACCCGCAGGCGCCGGAACGCTAGAAAGTATGGCGAGCGCAAGCCTGAGATTCTCAACTCCCTTCGCCGGTGCTAACCGGAGCAGGTTCGAGGGTCTGCGGCGAACCGCACTCTCAGCGCTGTGGGGCGCTCCCCTGTTGCTACACAGATGACGGTACACCCGTTGACGTGGCAGGCTCGAGGTACTGAGCCGAATCCGAGCTGGAGGTAGTCGTGGGAGCATTGGTCTGGAAAGTCCTCGGGACGGGTGCTGCGGTCGGGGCTGCCGTCGTTGCCAGAAAGCTCTTGACCAGCGGTTGGACCGCGGCGACTGGCAAGGAACCTCCGGAGAACCCGCAGGACCCTGATGTGTCATGGCAAGAAGCAGTGGGTTGGGCCGTGGTCTCTGGCGCTGTCATCGAGGTGACCCGGCTACTGGCCACCCGCAAGGCTGCGGCCTACTACGCAAAGTCAGCCGGCCACCCGCCCAAGGCCCTGCAGAAGGGCGAGTAAGGCCGCTGCCGACCAGACCCAGCCCGCACCTCAGCTCGTCTCCGCCCGCAAACCTTGGGTTCGTGCAGCATCCGCTGCTAGGGAGCGGCCAGGAAAAGCTCGTCCCGGTCGAACATCTGGGCAGTCGCGCGGGCACTCGGCGTACCGACATCAGGGTCCGCCTCGGCGAGCAGCAACGCCGCCACCACCTCGTCCTCTCCCTTGAAGATCGCACCTGCCAGCGGACTCTGGGCGCGGTCATTGGTGCGGTCGGGATCGGCGCCCAGGGCGACGAGCGAAGCAACCGTGTCTGCGTGCCCGTTGTAGGCAGCCAGCATCAACAGGGTGTTGCCCGTCGCATCCGTGAGGTTCGCGGGGACTCCGTGCTCGACATACGCCCGCAGTCTCCCGGTGTCACCTGCCCGCGCAAGGTCGAAACACGCGTGGGCGATCGTGACCAGCCGCGAGTCCGGATGGGTGTCGACGCTGTCGTCCCATGGTCTGTCTTCGCTCATAACCCTCAGGCTAGGACCAGGCGGCGCCTGGCCCCGGCAATTCGTCGAAGACAAGCCAGGTGCGAGTCGTCTGGACCCCTGGGATGCTCTGGATCCGGTCGAGGACCAGATCGCGCAGGGCGGCGTTGTCGGGCGCCCGCACCAGGACCAGGACATCGAAGTCGGCCCCCAGCATCGAGACGTGCTCGACGTAGGGCAGCCGGCCCAGACGCGCGGACACCTCACGCCAGGAGTTCTGCTCGATCGACAGCGAGACATATGCCGAGGTCCTCAGTCCCGCACGCTCGTGGGCGATCTGTGCGGAGAACCCGGTGATCACCCCATCGGCGACCAGCCGCTCGACCCGCGCGTACGCATTGGCTCGCGAGATGTGCACCCGGTCGGCCAGCGACCGGATCGAGGTGCGGGCGTCCCTGATGAGCTCGCGCAGGATCAGCCGGTCGGGGCCGTCCAGGGGCCTGACCGAGCGTCCCGCCCCGGAGGGTTTCGGGCTCGGCCGTTCGGACACTTGGTCTGTCATGACCTCTCCATCGAGCCAGTTGTCTCTGATCTTACCCATGGTTTGGGACAGGAGTCTCGTCAGGCGGACTATAAAGTGTCAGACCGCTCATCCGGCACCGGCGTGCACCGCGCTGGCGTCTTCGCGCGGGCCCCGGCGCAGGCCCCGGCCGGTGGCGCGCACACCCTGGAGGCCGACGCCTTGACCACGGATACGAGCACGCCCCTTCCGCAGACCGTGCCTTCACCCCCCGCCGATCGGCCCTTCGCCCGGGGCCTGGTGCCCGCGCCGATGCCGGTGCAGTTCCTCGACGATCAAGGTCATCGGGTGCAGGTGTTCAACGATGACTACCCGGAACCAGCCGCCGAGCAGCTGGTCGCCGCCTACAGCGCCATGGTCGTCGGCCGCCGGTTCGACGTTCAGGCAACGGCGCTGGCCAAGCAGGGGCGCCTGGCGGTGTACCCGGCCGCGCGCGGGCAGGAGGCCTGCCAGGTCGGCTCGATGCTGACGCTGTCGAAGGACGACTGGGCCTTCCCGACCTATCGGGACTCCATGGCCCTGGTGGCCCGGGGCCTCGACCCGGTCGAGGTGCTGACCTCGCCGCACGGCGCCGCACACTGCGGCTACGACCCCCGGGCAAACCGAACCGCGCCACAGGCGACTCCGTTGGCAACCCAGCTGATCCACGCCGTCGGTTTCGCCTCGGGCGAGCAGCGCCAGGGACGCCCGACCGTGGCGATGGCCTTCGTCGGCGACGGTGGCACCAGTGAGGGTGACTTCCACGAGGCGCTCAACTTCGCGGCGGTCTTCAATGCCCCTGTCGTGTTCCTGGTCCAGAACAACACCTACGCCATCAGCACACCGCTGACCAGGCAGACTGCCGCGCCCTCCCTGGGATACAAGGGGATCGGGTACGGGATCGCCTCCGAGCAGGTCGACGGCAACGATGCGATGGCTGTGCTAGCGGTGCTCAACAAGGCGGTCGCGCACGCCCGGGCGGGCCAGGGACCGGTGCTCGTCGAGGCCCACACCTACCGCCTTGACGCCCACACCAACGCCGACGACGCCACTCGCTACCGCAGCTCGGCCGAGGTCGAGGACTGGATCCGCCGCGACCCGATCACCCGGCTCGAAGCATGGCTGCGTCAGGAGGGCCTGATCGACGATGCCTTCGTCGCAGCGACGGCACAGAAGGCCGAGGCGTTCGCTGCTGACCTCCGGGCGCGGATGAGCGTTGACCTCGTTGTTGACCCCATGTCTCTATTTGACAACGTCTTTGGAACGCCGACGCCGCAGCTTCTCGAACAGCGCGCGATGGTGCAGGCCGAGCTCGAGGCCGAGGAGGCCAGCCGATGACCGTCACCGCCGCTGCGCACGATGGGGGCATACCCGCACCCGCACCCGGAACCGCACCCCAGCAGGTCACCATGTCCGGTGCCATCAACCGGGCTCTTCGCGACGCCATGACGGCCGACACCGATGTCGTGGTCTTCGGCGAGGACGTCGGCACCCTCGGAGGGGTCTTCAGGGTCACCGACGGCATCGCCCGCGACTTCGGCCCGGACCGCTGCTTCGACACCCCGCTGGCCGAAGCCGGCATCGTCGGCTTCGCGGTCGGTATGGCGATGGCCGGGTTCCGTCCGGTCATCGAGATGCAGTTCGACGCGTTCGCCTTCCCTGCCTTCGAACAGATCGCCTCGCACGTAGCCAAAATGCGCAACCGGACCCAGGGCCGGGTGAACCTGCCGATCGTGATCCGCATCCCCTTCGCCGGCGGCATCGGCGGGGTCGAGCATCACTGCGACTCCAGCGAGGCCTACTACGCCCACACGCCCGGTCTGAAGGTCGTCACCCCTGCCACGGTCGAAGATGCCTACACCCTGCTCCGCGAGGCGATCAACGACCCCGACCCGGTGATCTTCATGGAGCCCAAGCGGCTCTACTGGTCCAAGGGGTCCCTGCCCGAGGACGCGTCACCCGATGCGCAGATCGCAAGCTCGTTCGGGCGAGCAGCCGTGCGCCGCGAGGGCATCGACGTGACCTTGGTGGCGTACGGCCCGAGCGTTGACGTGGCCATGCAGGCGGCATCGGCCGCGATGGGGTCCGGCTGGTCGGTGGAGGTCGTCGACCTGCGCACCCTGGTCCCCTTCGACGACCAGACGGTGGTGGCCTCGGTCCGTAAGACCGGCCGGTGCGTCGTGGTCCACGAGGCTCAGGGCTTCGCCGGCGTGGGCGCCGAGATCGCGGCCCGGGTTCAGGAGCGGGCGTTCCATTCCCTGCACGCTCCGGTCCTGCGGGTGGCGGGTCTGGACATCCCCTACCCCCCGCCCAAGCTCGAGCACCTTCACCTGCCCGGCGTCGAGCGTGTCCTCGACGCCATCGCCCGGCTGCAGTGGGACGACCAGGCCGATGCCCTGCATCTGCCGGAAAGCAGCCCCGCCTGTGACAGTCCGGCCAGTGACAGCAAGGGCGGTGCCGCGTGAGCATCTCTACCATCTCCGCCACCGGTCAGACGTTCATGCTCCCGGACCTGGGTGAGGGCCTGACCGAGGCCGAGGTGATCGAGTGGCACGTCGCGCCCGGCGATGAGGTGCTGGTCGACCAGGTCGTGGTGACCGTCGAGACTGCCAAGGCGTCCGTTGACGTGCCGTGCCCGTATGCCGGCCTCGTCCTGACGCTGCACGGTCAGCCCGGTGCCATTCTCGAGGTCGGCACGCCGCTGCTCACTGTCGGCGCTGACCAGAAGACCAGCGCCGACCCTGCGGCCGACGCCGGCCCCACGGCGGGCCCACAGGAAGAATCCGGCTCTGGCAACGTGCTTGTCGGCTACGGCACCTCCGAGGCCAGGCGCAGCGGCCGTCGCAGGGTCGCCCCCGGAGGCAGCTCCGCAGCAGGCGCCACCGGGAGGGTCGCCGGCTTCACCGGCACTGCCACCCCTGCCACCCCTTCCACCGCCACCCCTGGCACCCCTGTCACCCCTGTCACCCCTGGCACGACGGCTCAACCCGGGGTGGCGCCGACCGCAGCGGTCAGGGTCATCTCGCCCGTCGTGAGAAAGCTGGCCAGAGACAACGGGATCAGCTGTTCTGTACTGACCCCGACAGGCCCCTCCGGCGTCATCCGCCGGGCCGACGTCGAGGGCGCGCTCCGGGCCAGGGTGCAGCCCGTCCAGGCAGAAACGGGACTCGACCAGGTGACCTCGCAGCGAGGTCCGGTGCGCACGGACCGGACTGGCGACATACGCATCCCGTTGCGTGGCGTGCGAAGGGCCATCGCGGAGAAGATGTCCATCAGCCGGCGCGAGATCCCCGAGGCAAGCGTCTGGGTCGACGTCGACGCGACCGGCCTGATGGCCGCCAAGGAGCAGATCAAGGCGACCAACTCAGCCGCCGGCATCGGGGTGCTGGCCCTGTTCGCGCGAATCAGCATCACCGGGCTGACCAAGTTCCCTGAGCTCAACGCACGGGTGGATCTCGAAGCCGGGGAGATCGTGCAGCTTGGCGACATCAACCTGAGCTTCGCCGCCCAGTCGCCTCGCGGGCTGGTGGTGCCCGTCGTGCACGGCGCCGGCGCGATGACCACATCCGAGCTGGCCGCCGCCCTCCGGGAGCTGACCGGGCTTGCCAGGGACGGCGGGCTCACCCCGGCCCAGATGACCGGCGGGACCTTCACGCTCAACAACTACGGCGTGTTCGGGACCGATGGCGCGACACCGATCATCAACTATCCCGAGGCCGCCATGCTGGGGGTCGGCCGGATCATCGACCGCCCGTGGGCATACGAGGGGCAGGTGGCGCTGCGCAAGGTCGCCCAGCTCGGGCTGACCTTCGACCACCGGGTGTGCGATGGCGGAACCGCCGGCGGGTTCCTGCGATTCGTGGCTGACTGCGTGGAGAACCCGGCAGTGCTGCTGGCCGAGCTGTAGGTCCCTGGGTCGACCGTTGTCCGAGTCAAGAAACTGTATCGATTGTGGAAAAGTGGACATCGGTCCTTGCTCATGACCCATATCCACGTCCACTCTTGAGGCCTTGGAGCCCACCACGGGGGTCGCTGTCGTAGCGACCGGTGGGTTCTCGCGGAGGTTGAGAGATGAGACGCAAGACTTTCGATGCCCTGCTGACGGCCAGCGGGCTCATCCTCGCAATTGTCCTGCTGAGCTCGGGCGTTCTGCTCTGGTGGGCTCACTCCTTTGTCGGCGACCAGGTGAGGACCCAGCTCACCCAGCAGCAGATCTTCTTCCCGCCAAAGGGCGAGGCCACGGCCAGCCCGGCCATCGGACCGTACCTCAACCAGTACGCCGGACAGCAGATGGTGAACGGCCAGCAGGCCGAGGCCTACGCCAACCACTTCATCGCGGTGCACCTCAAGGAGTCCGGCGGTGGCCTGACCTACGCCCAGCTCAGCACCAAGGCCCGGGCCAACCCCGATGACGCCAAGCTGAAGGCACAGGTCGACACAGCATTCAGGGGTGAGACCCTGCGCGGCCTGTTGCTCAATGCCTACGCCTTCGACACCATGGGCCGGATCGCCGGCTTCGCGGCGATCGGCGCCCTTATCGGTGCAGGCGTGATGCTCATCCTCTCGCTGCTTGGCTTTACACACCTGCGACGTGTGTCACCTGATGCGGTGCTGGGCGGACAGAGACCGCCCAGCACCCACTAACCCGACCCGACCCCGTGTGAGGGGAGGGGCTGGGCCGCAGGCATTCACCGGTCAGGGGCGGTGAATGCCTGCGGTTTTCCTGTATGTGGCGCGACAAGACCGTGGCGGCGCGATGAACTAATCTACCCAAAAGGAATGCTCACACAACGGAGTCGTGGCCCACCGCGTGGTCGCAGCGCCAACCGACAGGATGCAGATGAATCAGCTCAGCCTTGGAGTGCTCTCTACCTCGAGCAAGGAGAACGAGTTCAGGCTGCCGATCCATCCGCAGCATCTCGACCGGATCGACGCCGATCTGCGGGCGCGCATCGTCCTTGAGAAGGGCTACGGCGAACGCTATGGCGTCTCCGACGAGCACCTTGCCACCCAGGTCTGCGGCCTTCGCGCCCGCGCGGAGATCATCGAGACCAGCGACGTCGTGCTGCTGCCCAAACCCACCCTGGCCGACATGGACAGCCTGCACGAGGGACAGGTGCTGTGGGGCTGGCCGCACGCCGTCCAGGACCCGGAGCTCACCCAGATCTGTATCGACAAGAGACTGACCCTCATCGCGTGGGAGGCGATGAACCACTGGTCGCCGTTCGGGGGGTTCGCCGTTCACGTGTTCCATCTGAACAATGAGCTGGCAGGCTATTCCTCCGTGCTGCACGCCCTGACCCTGCGCGGTACGACCGGTCACTACGGCCGGCCGCTCACCGCAGTCGTCATCGGCTTCGGGAACACGGCCCGAGGTGCGATCACGGCCCTGCAGTCACTCGGCGTGCACGACGTCACGGTTCTCACCATGCGCGATGTCACCGCTGTTGCCTCACCGGTTCCGTCCGTCGTGCTCGACCACCTGGACCGCACCGAGGCCGACCCCAGCCGCACCACCGTCCAGACATACTCGGGCAAGGTGCCCACGGCCGAGTTCCTCGCGCGACACGACATCGTGGTCAACTGTGTGCTCCAGGACACCGACTCGCCGCTGATGTTCGTCTTGGATGGGGAGCTGGCACTGTTCCATCCCGGCGCCCTGATCGTCGACGTGTCCTGCGACCTCGGCATGGGGTTCGCCTTCGCCCAGCCGACAAGCTTTCAGGAGCCGATGCTGACGGTGGGTGACGGCGTCGCCTACTACGGCGTGGACCACAGCCCCACCTATCTGTGGAACAGCGCGACCTGGGGCATCAGCGAGGCCCTGATCCCCTATCTGCGGACGGTGATGGACGGCCCTTCTGCATGGGACCAGGACGAGACCATCCGGCAGGCCATCGAGATCCGTGGCGGCGTCGTGCAGAACCCGAAGATTCTCTCGTTCCACGGCCGCTCGCCGGAATACCCGCACGCCCGAATCTGAGCCGGCTGCCGTTGGGCGCCCGGATGTGCGCTCAACGCCTATGACGACCAGCCGGGTCCAGGGAACGCGCAATGGGAACGCCGGGGCGGTAGAAAAGATGCATGTATGACGGAGCCTCAACAACCGTCAGGTCCGACCGGTTCCCGACCCTGATCACGCCGATATCGCCACGTCGCAACGCTTTTGCGCTTCCGGCGGTCGCGGCGAACAACGCCTCCGCCGGCGTCATGCCCATCTCGCGCACCGCGAGGGCGAGCACGAAGGGGATCGACGACGAGTAGCAGGTTCCGGGGTTGCAGTCGGTGGCCAGGGCGACACTCACCCCCGCATCCAGGAGATGGCGGGCATCCGGGTAGGGGGAACGGGTCGAGAACTCCACCCCGGGAAGCAGCGTCGCAACCGTGCTGTCGGCGGCAGCGGCGAGCTGCGCAACATCCTCGGCGGACAGGAAGGTGCAATGGTCGACGCTCGCGGCGCCCAGCTCCACCGCGAGACGCACACCCGGACCGTGTCCGAGCTGGTTGCCGTGCAGCCGAAGACCGAGACCGGCATCCCGACCGGCGGACAGGACGAGTCGGGCCTCGTCCTCGGTGAACGCGTGCGGGCTGTTCGGCTCACAGAACACGTCGATCCAGCGCGCATGCGGCGCGCAGGCCGCCAGCATCTCCCCGATGACCAGGTCGACGTAGTCGGAGCGACGGTCGGCAAACTCCGGCGGGACCACGTGCGCGCCCAGAAACGTTGTCTCAGAGGTGAACTCGGCTGCAATGCGGAGGGCACGCACCTCGTCCTGGACGTTCAGCCCGTACCCGCTCTTGATCTCCACGGTCGACGTCCCCTGGGCGCGCATCTCTGCGACACGTGCCGCGAGCAGGCCGCGCAGCTCGTCATCGCCGGCCGAACGCGTCGCGCTGACCGTCGCGGAGATCCCGCCCCCGTCATACCGGACGCCCGTCATCCGGGCCGCGAACTCCCGGGAGCGGTCCCCGGCGAACACGAGGTGCGAGTGCGAGTCCACGAAGCCGGGTATGACCGCCCGGCCGCCGACGTCCTGCTGCCCGTCCGCAGGGGGTGCCTGCGCGGCCGGTCCGACCCAGGCAATCAACCCGTCTTCCACGACAACGGCGGCCTCTGCCAGGAGGCCCAGGCTCTCCGAGTGGTCGGCGCCCTCCAACAGGCTGTCGTTGGTGACGAGCTCGGCAATACCCGTGAATACGATCGAGGTCATGAGTTCTCCCAGAGTGGCTGAATCGCCTCTTGCAGCAACCCACCAACATCGCCCAGCTGGTGCTGGCCGCCGACCACCACCGCTTTGCCATCCACGATCACTGTGTCAACGTCGGCCGCCGTTGCCGACAACACGATCTGACCCGGCGCGCTCCCGGCCGTCCTGGGAGTGTCGAGTCGAACGGCCACCAGATCGGCGCGCGACCCGGCCTCGAGCCTGCCGGCATCGAGCCAGCCCAGGCACTCATGCCGGGTGGCGGCCGACAGCAGCTCGTCCTGGCTGAAACGTCCGCGCCGCAACGACCCCAGCCGCTCATGCATCTCCAGGGCCCGCGCCTCCTCCAACAGGTCGATGACGGCGTGCTGGTCGGAGCCGAGGGACAGCGGCGAGCCCGCATGGGACAACCTGCGGGCAGGGCCGATGCCATCGGCCAGATCCCGCTCCGTGGTGGGGCAGAGGCAGGCCGTCGTGTGGGTGTCGCCCAGCATGGCGATGTCCGCCTCGCTCAGGTGCGTCGCATGAATGGCGGTGGTCGCGCGGCCCAGCAGCCCTTCACCGTCGAGCAAGGCGGTGGGAGTCAGGCCGTAGAACCCCTCACACGACTGGTTCTCGGCCGGCTGCTCGGAGAGGTGGACGTGCAGCGGCCGGCCGGCCGAGGCTTCCGCGACGACGCCGAGCTGATCGCGAGGTACTGCCCTCACCGAGTGAACCGCAACCCCCACCCGCATCCCGGCGGACTCGTTGAGGTCCGCAACGCGACGCGCCCACCGGTCGGCATGGCCATCGCCAAATCGCCGCTGCACGTCGTCCAGCGCCTCGTGCCCGGCGGGACTCAACCCCCCGGCGAGGTAGCAGGTGTCGAGCAGGGTCAGCCGGATCCCGGCATCCGACGCGGCCTGTCGCAGGGCCTCACCCATGGCGTTGGGGTCGTCGTACGGCATCCCTCCGGGAGCGTGGTGCAGGTAGTGGAACTCGCCGACGGCGGTGACTCCGGCAAGCGCCATCTCGGCGTACGTGGCGGTGGCCAGTGCGAGGTAGGAGTCCGGATCCAGCTGTGCGGCAACGGCATACATCCGCTCACGCCAGGTCCAGAAGGTGCCACCGCCGTCATGGGTCCGCCCGCGCAGCGCACGATGAAAGGCGTGGCTGTGCGCGTTCGCCAGCCCGGGCAGCACCACCCCGGGCAGTCTCTGCGCATCACCGGGCACGGTGTTCGCCGTTACCGCGGTGAACCGGCCCCCGGTGACCTCGAAGGTCACGTCACGCGCCAGGCCAGTCCGAAGCAGCGCGTAGGCCGCCCACCATCGCCGGGCCTCTGACGTGACATCCACCGGGCTCATCGGGCCAGATCCTCGGTCACCGCGGCCAGTGCCTCGACCCCGCGGTGACAGCCCTCGCGCTCGGCGAACTCGGCCGGGGAGTGTGAGATGCCAGTGGGGTTGCGGACGAACAGCATGGCGGTCGAGAGGCCTGCCATGGCGAGGACCCCCGCGTCGTGACCGGCTCCGGTGGCCAGCATCGGCGCGTCGTCGAGCAAGGTCGAGAGCCGTTGCGCCAGGGGAATGTCGAAGACCGTCTCGGGGGTCCAGGACTCCTCGACAGCAACAGCGCCCGACTGCCTCACCGCTGCCGCGACAACGGCCCGCACCGCCGTCTCGCCGGGTCCCCGGGCGTCTAGCCAGGCGGTGACCCGTGACGGAATCGCGTTGACACCGTTGGGTTCCAACCGCACCTTGCCCACAGTGGCTACGCACCCGTGCCCGGCGGCGGCCTCGCGGGCGGCCAGCACCGTCGTGGCCAGATCCAGCATCGGATCGTGGCGGTCCTCCAGCAGGGTGGTTCCTGCATGGTTGGCCTCACCGGCCAGGTCGACACGCCAGCGCCCGTGCGGCCGGATCACCGAGCCGACGGCCACCGGGCGGCCAAGGTCGATCAGGGCTCGTCCCTGTTCCACGTGCAGCTCAACGAACGTGCCGATCCGGCGCAGCGTCTCGATGTCCGGACCGACGTGCTCCACCGCGTGGCCTGCAGCAGCCATCGCCTCGGCCATCGTCACCCCGTCCACGTCTCGCAGGCCGAGAGCCTTGCCGGCTTCGAGCTTGCCGGTGATCATCCGGGACCCGGCACAGGCGATGCCGAACCGAGCACCCTCCTCGTCGACGAAGTTCACGACGGCGACAGGACGCGAGGGCTCAAGACCCCTGGCCTTAAGGACATCGACGACAGCCAGCGCCGACACGACTCCCAGCGGACCGTCGAAAGCCCCGCCGTCAGGAACCGAGTCCAGGTGCGAGCCGATCACCACGCCGGGACGGCCGACGGCGACCGCGGCATCAGGATCACCCCACCAGGCCCACTGGTTGCCGGCGCGGTCGGTCACCAGGCCCAGCCCCCGGGCGGCCGCTTCGGCGGCGAACCACTCACGCAGGGTCGCGTCGGCCCCGGTCCAGGCATAGCGCCGGTAGCCGCCGGTGCTCGCCTCGCGACCGATGGGCTCGATCGACGACCACATGCTGTCGAAGGTCATCTCTCAAGCTTCCCGCATCGGGACCCTGACGCCACGTTCGGTCGCGACCCGATCGGCAATGTCGTAGCCCGCATCCACATGACGAATCACTCCCATCCCCGGGTCGTTGGTCAGCACACGGGCCAGCTTCTCGGCGGCCAGCGCGGTGCCGTCGGCCACAGACACCTGACCAGCGTGAATCGAGCGGCCGATGCCGACGCCGCCGCCGTGGTGGATCGAGACCCACGTCGCGCCGGAGGCGGTGTTGATCAGGGCGTTCAGCAACGGCCAGTCGGCGATGGCGTCCGAGCCGTCAGCCATGGACTCGGTCTCGCGGTACGGCGAGGCCACGGACCCGGCGTCGAGGTGGTCGCGACCGATCACGATCGGCGCCTCCAGCTCGCCCGAGGCGACCATCTCGTTAAACTTCAGGCCGGCCTTGTCACGTTCGCCGTAGCCTAGCCAGCAGATACGGGCAGGCAGGCCCTGGAAGGCGATCTTCTCGCGCGCCCCGCGGATCCACTTCTGCAGCCGGTCGTTGTCCGGGAACAGGTCCAGGAGCGCCTGGTCCGTCTTGTAGATGTCCTGCGGGTTGCCCGAGAGCGCGGCCCAGCGGAACGGGCCCTTGCCCGCGCAGAACAGCGGACGGATGTATGCCGGCACGAACCCCGGGAACTCGAAAGCCCTTTCATAGCCGCCCAGCTGGGCCTCGGTGCGGATCGAGTTGCCGTAGTCGAACACCTCCGCCCCACCCTCCTGGAACTCGACCATGGCCTTCACGTGCCTGGCCATCGACGTGCGGGCCCGGTCGGTGAACTCCTCGGGCTTGGCCTCGGCGTAGTCGTGCCAGCCGGCCACCTCGACGCCTTCGGGCAGGTAGGACAGCGGGTCGTGCGCGCTGGTCTGGTCGGTGACGATGTCGATCTCGACCCCGCGGCGCAGCAGCTCGGGGACGACGGTGGCGCAGTTGCCAACCAGGCCCACGGAGAGCGCCCGGCGGTCGCGCTTGGCGGCCAGGCACCGGGCCACGGCATCGTCGAGGTCCGAGGCGATCACGTCGAGGTAGCGGTGGTCCACCTGCCGCTGCAGATGCGTCCCGTCGACGTCCACGAGCAGGCAGACACCGTCGTTCATGGTCACTGCCAGCGGCTGGGCGCCACCCATCCCCCCGGCACCACCGGTCAGGGTCAGCGTGCCTGCCAGGGTGCCGCCGAAGCGTTTGTCGGCCACTGCGGCGAAGGTCTCATGGGTGCCCTGAAGGATGCCCTGGGTTCCGATGTAGATCCACGACCCGGCCGTCATCTGGCCATACATGGTCAGGCCCAGGTGCTCGAGCCTGCGGAACTCGGGCCAGTTCGCCCAGTCACCCACGAGGTTGCTGTTGGCGATGATCACCCGCGGCGCCCACTCGTGGGTGCGCATCACGCCGACCGGCCGGCCGGACTGGACCAGCATGGTCTCGTCCTTCTCCAGCGTGGTCAGGGTGCGGACCATCGCGTCGAACGACTTCCAGTCGCGGGCCGCCTTGCCGGTGCCGCCGTAGACGACGAGGTCGTCGGGGCGCTCGGCGTTCTCGGGGTCGAGGTTGTTCATCAGCATCCGCAAGGGGGCCTCGGTGGTCCACGACCTGGCGGTCAGGGTCGTGCCTCGGGGTGCGCGGACTGGGCGGGCGCCTTCCATGACAAATCTCCTTGCTAGAGAACGTACTGCTGAGAGAAGACTGGTTCGATGTCAGATCTGGTTGATCCTGGGTTGTCAGCTCGGTGGTTCGGTTGTCAGCTCGTGGTTCACGTTCAGCTCGTGGTTTGCGTTCAGCTCAGTGGTCCGGTGACGGACTCGACAGCGCGCAGGGCCTCCCCGGTGGCGACGAACTGGACCGTCGCCTCGATCTCGGGGGCCATGAACCGGTCAACGCCCGGCCCCTGCGTGACCTCGCGCAGCGCCTTGATCACCGCGCCGGTGGCGGCCGACGGCTCCAGCGGGGCCCGGAGCTGTATTCCGCGTGCCGCCGTCAGCAGCTCGACCGCCAGCACCCGGGTCAGGCCGTCGACGGACCTGCGCAGCTTGCGCGCTCCCGCCCAGCCCATCGACACATGGTCCTCCTGCATCGCCGAGCTGGGGATCGAGTCGACGCTAGCCGGGACGGCGAGCCGCTTCATCTCTGAGACGATCCCCGCCGAGGTGTACTGCGCGATCATGTGCCCGGAGTCGACACCGGGATCGTCGGCCAGGAACGCGTTGAGGCCGTGGTTGCGAGCCACGTCCAGGAAACGGTCCGTCCGGCGCTCGGACATGCTCGCCACGTCTGCGGCGACGATGGCCAGAAAGTCCAGCACGTAGGCCACCGGGGCGCCGTGGAAGTTGCCGTTGGACTCCACCCGGCCGTCAAGGGTGATCACGGGGTTGTCCACCGCGGCGGCCAGCTCGCGGCCGGCAACCACTGCCGCGTGCTCGACGGTGTCTCGGGCGGCGCCGGCCACCTGCGGCGCGCAGCGCAGCGAGTACGCGTCCTGGACCCGCGTGCAGCCCTCGTTGTCATGGCTGGCCCGGATCGGGCTTCCGGCCAGGATCGCGCAGATGTTGCCGGCCGCCGAGGCCTGGCCGGGGTGCGGACGCAGGGCCTGGAGGTCGGCCGCGAATACGGCGTCGGTGCCGAGCAGCCCCTCAACGCTCATCGCCGCGGTGAGGTCGGCGATCTTGAGCAGGTTGCGCAGGTCGGTGATGGCCAGAACGAGCATGCCGAGCATGCCGTCGGTGCCGTTGATCAGGGCGAGGCCCTCCTTCTCGCGCAACGCGACCGGGGTGATCCCCGCCGCCCTCAGCGCGTCGGCGGCAGAGAGCAGCTCGCCGGTGGAGTCGCGGACGGGTCCCTCACCCATCGCAGCCAGGGCACAGTGGGCCAGCGGCGCGAGGTCACCCGAGCAGCCGAGGCTGCCGTACTCGTGGACCACGGGGGTGATCCCGGCGTTCAGCATTGCCGCGTACGCCGCCGCTGTCTCCTCACGCACACCGGTGCGACCGGTGCTCAGCGTCGACAGTCGCAACAGCATGAGGGCGCGGATGACCTCGCGCTCGACCTCGGGACCAGAACCGGCTGCGTGGCTGCGAACCAGGCTGCGCTGCAGCTGCGCGCGCATGTCCGCAGCGATGTGTTTCGTCGCCAGCGCGCCGAAGCCGGTCGAGACCCCGTAGTGCGGCTCGACGTCATCCGCCAGCGCCTCGATGATGCTCCGGCTCGCACGAATCTCCCCGAGCGCGCCGGGGGTGATCTCGATGCGCGCATCGTGGCGGGCAACAGCCACCACGTCATCGAAGGACAGCGGGCCGATGCCGACAGTGATCGGTCCGGCCTTGATCCTGTCGGCATCGCAGGCCAGCTGGCTGGTGGTGGGGTGGGCTGATGTCATAAGTTCATTGGAACGCACCGGCGACCGGTCAACCATCCCCCACCTGTGGTTAGTGTCTCGGATCTGAGATACTAGATCCATGGCCAACGCCCCCGCCGCGAGCCAGGCGCTGGCGGTCCTGCGACTGCTGGCACGGCATACCGAGCCCGTCCCGGCGTCCGCCATCGCCCGCGACCTCGACCTGCCCCGGTCCACCGTTTATCACCTGCTCACAGTCCTGGCCGACCAGGGTTTCGTGGTGCATCTGGCGGACGAACGGCGTTACGGCCTCGGCGTCGCGGCGTTCGAGCTGGGATCTGCCTACAGCCGGCAGGCGCCGTTGCAGCGCCTCGCCCGTCAGCTGCTGGTCCATCTGGTGGACGTCACCCGGCACAACGCCCACCTCGCCGTGCTGCACGGTCGCGACGTCCTCTACGTCATCGAGGAACGGGCACCCGGGCGGCCGCCACTGGTCACCGACGTGGGCGTGCGCCTTCCCTCGCAGCTCACCGCAAGCGGCCTGGCGATGCTGGGCTCGCTTCCGCCACAGCAGGTTCGGGCCCTCTTCCCCTCACGCGACGCCTTCGTCCAGCGTCATGGCGTAGGTCCGAGAACTCTGCCTGCGCTGCGGGCTGCGCTGTCCAGGGTCCGCCGGGACGGCTTCGCGCTGGAGGACGGCACGGTGACGCCCGACTTCGCCTCCGTGGCCGCGCCGGTCCTGGACCACACCGGGCATCCGGTCGCCGGAATCGCTGTCACCTACCCCGCTGCAGAGGTGGCAGCCGGCCAGCGACAAGCCATCGTCGATCAGGTCATCCGGACCGCCACGGACCTGACGCGTCGAGTGAGGGGCCGCACCTGACATATCGTCGGGGGATGAGAGCCATCACTATTCCCCTGCCCGGAGACGCCGACGCACTCGTTCTGGACGACGTGCCCACGCCCAACATGGCTGCTGACGAGGTGCTCGTACAGGTGGCCGCCGCCGGGGTGAACCGTGCTGACCTGATGCAGCGTCAGGGGTTCTACCCCCCGCCACCCGGCTGCTCGACATACCCCGGACTTGAGGTCAGCGGCACGATCAGCGACCTGGGCGACGACGTGACCGGATGGTCCGTGGGCGATCAGGTGTGCGCGCTGCTGTCCGGCGGCGGGTATGCCGAGCAGGTGGCCGTGCCGGCCAGCCAGCTTCTGCCGGTGCCGGACGGGGTCTCCCTGGTCGATGCCGCCGCGCTGCCCGAGGTCGTCAGCACCGTGTGGTCCAACGTCTTCATGACGGCCAACCTGCAGCCGGGTCAGACCCTGCTGATCCACGGCGGCGCCAGCGGGATCGGGACGATGGCCATCCAGCTGGGCCGTGCCGTCGGCGCACGCATCGCGGTGACTGCCGGAACGGCCGAGAAGCTCGCGGCCTGTCGCGATCTCGGGGCCGAGGTCCTGATCAACTACCGAGAGCAGGACTTCGTGCAGGCTCTGGCGAGCTCGACACACGGAGCCGGAGCCGACGTGATCCTGGACAACATCGGGGCGAAGTATCTCTCCCGCAACGTCGATGCCCTGGCGGTCAACGGACGACTGGTCGTCATCGGGCTGCAGGGCGGTGTCAAGGCCGAGCTCGACATCAACATGCTGCTGCGCAAGAGCGCCGCGGTGATCGCGACCTCGCTGCGAAGCCGGTCGGCGATCGAGAAGTCGGTCATCGTGGCGGCCGTGCGCGAGCACGTCTGGCCGTTGATCGCCTCCGGGCAGGTGAAACCGGTAGTGCACCGCACCTTCCCCCTTGCTCAGGCCTCCGACGCCCACCGAGAGCTGGAGTCCGGCGCCAACATAGGCAAAGTCCTCCTGCTGACCACCTGACAAACCTAGGGACCGTGCGCCCCCAACACCCGCAAACCTAGGGACCGTGCGCCCCCAACACCCGCAAACCTAGGGACCGTGTTGAGCGCCATCCCTGAGCTTGCGTTCAACACCGCGGCACGATCCCTAAGCTCGTGGTCGGAACCATGGCACGATCCCTTGTTTTGCACCCTCGGCCCACGCACCATCCCCAGGTTTGCGGGGGCTCTTGCGGGGTTAAGAAAGGGGAGGGCTACGGCCCTGTCGGGAGGATGAGGCGCCTAAAATAGGGTTGTGGCCGGAATGTCGCAAGAATGTGCTCCCGGGGCCGACGAACCGCTCGCGGCGGAATGTGCGCCGATCGCGGCCGAATACGACTGTTCAGGGGTCGACCTTGGTCCGCGGGACCAGTGGGACCCCGTAGTCGACGTTGTCCGCACTCTGCTGGAGACCAGCGCCCCGATGGCCTACTGCCGCGGTGCGGGCCCGGCTGGGTACGCCGAGGTCGAGCCCGGGCTCCCGCTCGGCATCCCGGGGAATCGCCCGGTCATCCAGATGCCGATGCAGGAGGGCGACGCTCCGCTCGCGGTCATCGGTGGGCTGCTCCAGCGCCATGCCCAGGCTGCGGTTCGGGGCCGGGCTGCGCCCCTGGAGGCGCTGACCACGATGCCCCTCTCGGCCGCGCGAGGGATCTCCCAGCACGTGGCCGGCAGCTTGGTCGGTGACCAGGGCGCGGGCCAGGAATGCGCCCTGCTGGTCGTGGTCCATGACTAGCCGGACCCATCAGGAGGCGTCGGTCCTGGTTCCTGCGCACACGATCGCCGTTGCCGGGGCGCGGCGGTGGGTCCGAGCCCAGCTGGAGTCGTGGGGCCTGGACGAGGCGATCGTCGCCAACGCTGTCATGTGCGCCTCAGAGCTGGTGACCAACGTGATCCAGCACGCTGGAACCCCGGCGAGGCTGACCATGGAGCTGGCCGACCGGCTCCTGATCACCGTTGTGGACACCGGCACCTGGAGCGCACCCTGTATCGGGCGCGAGGACCACTCCGCTGAGCGGGGCAGGGGACTTGCCCTCGTGGCCGCAATCTCCGATGCGATGGGTCACGCGCGTGGGGTCGACGGGTCGACCGTGTGGTTCGAGATGCGCTTTCACCGCGCATCGCCCTGAGGCGGGTCGCGCTGGGATCTCAGAGGTACTGTCCCGTCGATCCGCCCTCACGCGGGTCCTGGTAGCTCGACATACCCCGAACAGGCCCGGGAGCCTGGCCGGAGCTGTCCTGCTGGCCGATATCTCCCTGAGGGAGTGCCCGGCGCATATTCTGGAGCTGCTGCTGGGCCGCCATCTGCTGGGCGAACAGCGCCGCCTGTATGCCGTGGAACAGCCCTTCCAGCCAGCCGACGAGCTGAGCCTGGGCGATTCGCAGCTCAGCGTCCGAGGGTGTCTCACCGCCGAACGGAAAAGTGATTCGCTCAAGCTCCTCGACCAGCTCCGGGGCCAGGCCGTCCTCGAGCTCCCTGATGGAGCGCCGGTGAATCTCGGCCAGGCGGGTGCGACCCGCGTCGTCCAACGGGGCGCTTCGGACCTCTTCGAGCAGCTGCTTGATCATGGACGCAATCCGCATGACCTTGCCCGGATGCTCGACCAGGTCTGCGGGGTCGCGGGAGTCTTCGTCGCCGCCGCCCTTCTCGACCACCCCCATCCCCTCCGGGGAGACCACAACGACCCGCTGGTGTTCTCTGTCGTCGGCCTGGTCGTGCTGCTCATCCTGCGATGCGTTCATGGTCCCCATCCTGCACCGTCCATGTCTGCAGTTGGATCAGCAGAGTTGTGGCAGCGCACGGCCGCCGCGCGCCGCGGATCACCTGGGGCAGCGGGGCGCTGGAAGTCAGCGGAGCGCCATACGATCTCTGAGCATGTCTCGCTTGTCCTCGAACCGCAGCGCCGCCTTCTCCAGTCCCTCCATGAACCCTGCCAGCTCTGTGCGCGCGATCTCACCCTCTCTGGACAGCCCCTCGAGCTCGAAGACCTTCCAGAAGCGCAGCACCGGGTCAAGCACCTCGTCTTTGTGCTGGCGCAGGTCGTAGATCCCCGCGACGGCCATCTCGACGGACTTGCGCTGGAATCCGGGGATGCCGGCGCCGGGCATCTCGAAGTTCTTCACGACATCCAGGATGGCGACCATGGCCTGGTCCGGTGAGATCTGCAGGGCCGCGTCCATCAGGTTGCGGTAGAAGATCATGTGCAGGTTCTCGTCCGCGGCAATCCGGCTGAGAAGCCGTTCGCACATCGGGTCCTTGGTGAACTTGCCGGTATTGCGGTGCGAGACCCGGGTGGCAAGCTCCTGGAAGGAGACGTAGGCGAGCGAGCCCATCAGCTCACCGGAGTGCGCCGACTCGTAGCCCGCAGACATGTGCTGCATCCGGAAGCGTTCCAGCGCAACGGGATCCACCATCCGGGTGACCAGCATGTAGTCGCGCATCGCGATCGCGTGCCGGCCCTCCTCGGCCGTCCAGCGGTGCACCCACTCCCCCCACGCGGCGTCCCGGCCGAAGATCAGGGCGATCTCGTGGTGGTAGCTCGGGAGGTTGTCCTCGGTGAGCAGGTTGACGATCAGCGCCGAGCGGGCCACATCCGAGATCTCGGCGTCGCTCTCGCTCCACGCATCGCCGCCCATCAACCCGTCGAAGCTGCGACCGTCACTCCACGGGACGTACTCGTGCGGGAACCACTCCCTGGCGACCTTCTCGTGCCGGTCGAGCTCGCCGACCACCACCTGGTCGAGCTCGCGAAGCAGTGCGGTCTGGGTCATCGTCTGGATCATGCTGGTTCCTCCTGAGGCGACACTTACCTACGTTACCGTAGGTTACGCGAACGTAGGTTGAAAGGCGAGCCCTCGGACGGCCGTGTGGGCTGGCGATGACCGAACACCGGCAATGACACGGACGCCGCCGATAAGGTCACAGTCATGGCTCACTCTTTCGACACCGACCTCGAGGCGGCAGGCCTGTGTGCCTTCGTCGATGCCTCTCCCTCCCCTTTCCACGCCTGCGTCGAGGCGGCCAGGCAGCTTGAAGCCGCCGGGTTCAGCTTCCTGGCGGAGACCGAGGCGTTCCCGACAGAGCACGGCCGCCACTACCTGATCCGTGGCGGGGCGCTGATCGCGTGGAGCACCGAGGCGGCAGGCGTCCCGACCACGCCCTTCCGCGTCGTCGGCGCCCACACGGACAGCCCGAACCTGCGGATCAAACCCCAGCCAGACCTGTCCCGGGCCGGCTGCCAGCTGCTCGGCGTCGAGCTCTACGGCGGCCTGCTCTTCAACTCCTGGCTCGACCGCGACCTCGGGCTGTCGGGCCGCGTTGCAGTTAGGGGCCGCGACGGCGTCGAGACCCGGCTGATGAAGATCAACGAGCCGGTTCTGCGGGTGGCCCAGCTCGCGGTCCACCTCGACCGGGGAGCCAACGAGGGTCTGACGCTCAGTCCGCAGCAGCACCTGACGCCCATCTGGGCAGTGAGCCCCGAGCCCGGCGACTTTCGCGAATACCTTGCCGATGCCGTGGGTGCGGACGCCTCGGATGTCCTGTCCTGGGACGTGATGACGCACGACCTGCAGCCCTCCCGACGGATCGGCCGGGACCTCGACCTGATCGCCGCGCCCCGTCTGGACAACCTGGCCACGACCTTCGCCGGAGTGCGGGCGCTGATCGACGCCGTTGGCGCAGTGAGCGGTGATGACCAGTCGCCAGCACAGGCCTCCCCGTCGTTCCCGCCAGATCGGTCGATCCCGGTGCTCGTCCTGTTCGACCACGAGGAGGTGGGCAGCCAGTCCGAACGCGGCGCCATGTCAACGCTGCTCCCCTCCGTGCTCGAGCGCATCGTGCTCTCGGCCGGCGGCGGACGGGAGGACTTCCACCGGGCCATTGCCGCGACCGTGGTGGCGTCCGGGGACATGGCGCACGCCACCCACCCGAACTACCCCGAGAAGCACGAACCTCAGCATCAGATCGCCCTCAACGGTGGTCCCGTGCTCAAGACCAACGTCAAGCTTCGCTACGCGACCGACTCGGTTGGCGCAGCGGCCTTCCTCATGGCCTGCGCACAAGCCGGCGTGCCGGTGCAGCATTTCGTCTCCCGCAACGACCTGCCCTGTGGCTCGACCGTCGGTCCGATGACCGCGGCCCTGCTTGGCGCCACCACGGTCGACTTCGGAGCACCGATGCTGTCGATGCACTCGGCCCGCGAGCTCTGTGGCGCCAAGGACCCCGCAATGTATGCCGCCGCCCTCGCCGCCTTCCTCACCCCGCAAAGCTAAAAAGCGTGCGGGAAAACCCACCAAACCTAGGGACCCTGCCAGCGAAAACTCACCAAACCTAGGGACCCTGCTGCCTCCCACCATGCCAACTCGGAGAGCGTACGACTGGTCTGCCTCCTGGCTTGGAGAGCGCGGGGCCGCTCACCCTGCAAACCTGGGGGGCATGGGCAGGTACGACCTCGGGAACATGCGAGTGTCTGACCCACCCGGTGCTGGTCTAATCTGCAGGCATCACTCGCATCTTCGCCCTGGAGGACTCGCTGTGCCAAAGCTTGTGTACGACTTTGCCGAAGGCCACAAGGACCTGAAGGACCTGCTCGGGGGCAAGGGGGCGAACCTAGCGGAAATGACGCGAATGGGACTCCCGGTGCCTCCCGGGTTCATCATCACGACAGAGGCCTGCAACGTCTATCTCGCCACCGGTTTCCAGCCAGCCGAGATGGAGGCCGAGGTGAGCGAGCACCTCGCCACACTCGAGAAGACGATGGGCAGGACGCTGGGTGAGGCCGACAACCCGCTGCTGGTCTCAGTACGCTCCGGCGCCAAGTTCTCGATGCCGGGAATGATGGACACCGTCCTGAACATCGGGCTCAACGACAAGTCAGTCGTGGGCTTCGCCAGGCAGAGCAGCAACGAACGACTGGCGTTCGACTCCTACCGCCGGCTGGTCCAGATGTTCGGGAAGACCGTGCTCGGCGTCGACGGCAAACTGTTCGAGCGGGCTCTGCACGATGCCAAGGAAGCCAAGGGCACCCACAACGATCTCGATCTGGACGCGGACGACCTGCACGCCCTGGTCCGGACATACAAGGCGATTGTGCTCGAGCACACGGGCAGCGCGTTCCCGCAGGAGCCACGGGTGCAGATGGATCTTGCTGTCCGGGCGGTCTTCGACTCCTGGAACGCCGATCGCGCCATTCTGTACCGCCGGCAGGAGCGCATCCCCTCTGACCTGGGCACCGCGGTCAGCGTCGTCTCGATGGTATTCGGCAACGTGTCCTCGGACTCGGGCACCGGCGTGGCATTTACCCGCGATCCGGCATCCGGGGCCCAGGGCATCTACGGCGACTACCTGCAGAACGCACAGGGTGAGGACGTTGTAGCGGGGATCCGCAACACGCTGCCCCTGGCCGATCTCGAGGGCCTGGACAAGACGTCGTACGACCGTCTGATGGCCATCATGAGCCAGCTCGAGACGCACTACCTGGATCTCTGCGACATCGAGTTCACCATCGAGCGCGGCAAGCTCTGGATGCTGCAAACCCGGGTCGGCAAACGGACCGCACGGGCTGCTTTCCAGATCGCGACGCAACTCAATGACGAGGGCCTTATCGACGAGGCGGAAGCGCTGCAGCGCGTCACCGGGGCCCAGCTGGCACAGCTGATGTTCCCCCGTTTCGAGGAGAGCGCAACGCTTGAGCACCTTGCCAAGGGCATGAACGCCTCGCCGGGTGCCGCGGTCGGCAAGATCGTCTTCGACTCCGACACCGCCGTCAAATGGTCACGCTCCGGTGAAAAAGTGATCCTGGTCCGCCGAGAGACCACTCCCGACGACCTCAACGGCATGATCGCGGCGGAGGGCATCCTGACCAGCCGCGGTGGCAAGACCTCGCACGCAGCCGTTGTCGCCCGGGGCATGGGCAAGACGTGTGTCTGTGGCACCGGAAGCCTCGTCGTCGACACCGAGGCCAAGCACTTCACGACCCCTGACGGGCGCGTATTCGCAGAGGGCACGGTCATCTCGATCGACGGCGCCTCCGGCGAGGTGTTCCTCGGCGAGGTACCAGTGGTCTCGTCGCCGGTGGTCCGCTACTTCGAGGGCAAGATCGATCCCGACTCGGCCGAGGCCGACGATCTCGTCAAGGCCGTGCACCGGATGATGAAGACCGCCGACGCTGGCCGGCGGATGAGTGTCCGGGCCAACGCCGACACCCCCGAGGACGCGGCGCGCGCACGACGGTTCGGCGCGGAGGGTATCGGCCTGTGCCGAACCGAGCACATGTTCCTTGGCGACCGGCGCGAGATGGTCGAAGCACTCATCCTTGCCAACACGGATGCGGATCGGGACCAGGCGCTGGCAGACCTGCTGCCGCTTCAGCGTGAGGACTTCGTGGGCATCTTCGAGGCGATGGACGCAATGCCGGTCACCATTCGGCTGCTCGACCCACCGCTGCACGAGTTCCTCCCGGACATCACGGAGCTGTCGGTACGGGTGGCGGTGGCCAACGCTCAGGGTGAGGCGCCAGAGGAGGACAGGCGACTGCTCAAGGCGGTCCGGAGGCTGCATGAGCAGAACCCGATGCTCGGACTTCGCGGCGTCCGTCTTGGCCTGATGATTCCGGGGTTGTTCGCCATGCAGGCCCGCGCCGTCCTCGAAGCGGCCGTGATCCGGGTACAGGCCGGCGGTGACCCACGCGCCGAGATCATGGTGCCACTGGTCGGCGCAGTACAGGAGCTGGAGCACATTGCGGACATGATCAAGGACGTCGCACGAGAGGTTCGCGCCGCCTCGGGAGTGGACATCGAGCACCTCGTCGGGACCATGATCGAGCTGCCGCGCGCGGCCCTGACCGCAGGCGCGATCGCTGGGGCTGCGGAATTCTTCTCGTTCGGCACCAATGACCTGACCCAGACCACGTGGGGTTTCTCGCGCGACGACGTGGAGTCGGCGTTCTTCTCCCGCTATCTGGAGCAGGGCATCTTCGGCGTCTCACCGTTCGAGTCCCTGGATCGCGAAGGCGTCGGGCGTCTGCTGAAGATCGCGGTCGAGGAAGGTCGCAAGGTTCGGCCGGGACTCAAAGTTGGCGTCTGCGGTGAGCACGGTGGCGACCCGGATTCGGTGCACTTCTTCCACGAGGTCGGCCTGGACTACGTGTCCTGCTCACCGTTCAGGGTGCCTGTGGCCCGCCTCGAGGCCGGCCGCGCCAACGGTGTCGGAGGCAGCGACACCCGCTGAGTTCCCCCCGCACAGCACCGAACCTAGGGACGGTCCCCCAGTTTCCGGCCAAATCTAGGGATCGTGCACGAGTTTCCTTGCCACCTCGGGACCGTCCCGACATCCCGCAAGAATGGGCGCACGATCCCTGGGTTTGCGCGGTGGTGGGCGCACGATTCCCTAGGTTTGCGGGTGGTCGGGGGGTGGGAGGGTGTGGAGGTCGTTGGCTACGTTGTTAACGATGGCTACCAGGGGCACGGCGATGAACGCGCCGAAGATCCCACCCAGAATGGTGCCCGCGGTGACGGCCATCAGGATGCCCAGCGGATGGATCCGGACAGCCTTGCCCAGAATCAGGGGATTAAGCAGATTTCCCTCGAGCTGCACCGTCAGAACCAGCGCCACCGCCATGACCACCGCCATCACCAGGCTCTTGGTCACCAGTGCCACCAGGACGACGACCACGCCGGCCACCAGCATGCCGATCAGCGGGATCATCGAACCAAGGAACAGCAGCACGCCCAGCGGGACCACCAACGGCATACCCGCGACGAGCATGATGACGACCATGGTCAGCGAGTTGATCAGCGCCAGCAGCACGGTGCTGCGCATGTAGGCGATCAGTGTCCGCCAGGCCACGTTGCCGGCGTGGGCCACCTTGGCCCTGCTCTCGTCCGGGAAGAGCCGCACCATCCAGCGAAAGATACCGCCGTCGTCGGTCAGCAGGAACAAGGTCGCGAACATGCAGAAGACCGTCCCGCTGACGACCAGCAGAGCGCTGTTGGCCGTGGCGAAGGCGCCCTGGGCCAGACCCGCGCGGTTCTCGGTGATGGTGTTCGTCAGGTCATTGACCAGCTGGTCAACCTGGTTCTCGGACATCGCGGGCGGGCCCTTGACCAGCCAGTGCCGGATCGTCCCGACGGCGTCCAGCAGCTGGCTGCCCAGCGCGGAGGAGTTCGCCGAGACTTGCTGGACCACGAACCAGGACGCACCGACCAGGGCCGTCATACCCAGCACGAACACCAGAATCGCAGCCACGGCCCGAGGCACGTGATAGCCCATCAGCAACCCCACCATCGGCTGCAGGAGCGCACAGATCATGATGGCGACGATGACCGTGATGGTGACCAGGCTGACCGCGTTGAGCATTGTGAGCAGGACGAACAGGGCCGCCATCACGATCAGGAAGCGCAGCGCCCAGGCGGCGGCGACCTGAAAACCCCAGCTGACCGTGTCGGTCGGGCGCTCGCGCGGATCGCTCATCCGGCCGCCAACGCAGGCCCTCGCCCCGTCTTGGCTGCCGATGTGAGGACGTCGAGCTCAGACCGCAGGAATCCGGCCATCACGTCGAGGTCTGGCACCAGCTTGGGGCAGGCAACCAGCCCGAAGAACAGGTTGCCCCGATAGCTCATCACCGTGATGTTGAGCCCCTGCCCGTCGAACAGGGCCGACACCGGGTAGTACGCCACCAGCTCGGCGCCGGCGTAGTAGAGCGGCACGTTCGGCCCCGGGACGTTCGAGACAAAGAGGTTGAACGGGTTCACCCGTTCCATCAACCGGAACTTGGCAGACAACCGCCAGCCCTGGTTGGCAAGCGCCGGCATGGCGAACTGGGTCATGTCGGCAAGCAGGCTGGCCGGGATCGCGCCGTGCTGGTCCTTGACTGCTCGCATGGCCTCATGCATGGCGGCCAGCCGCTGGCCCGGGTCCGCCAGGTTGGTCGGCATCGGGGCAAGCAGCATTGACACCTTGTTGCCGTACGTGCCGTCCTCCGCCTGGCTGCGCACCGAGACCGGAACGGCCGCGATCAACGGGGCGCTCGGCAGGGCCTCGTGCAGATCCAGCCAGCGCCGCAGCGCTCCGGCACACAACGCCATAACGACGTCGTTGACGGTGAGGTCGGTCCCCGCCCGCAGACTCTTGACATCGGCCAGCGGCAGGTCGGCGAAGGCCCACCTGCGGTGTGCGGACACGGGTGCGTTGAAGGGCGTGGCCGGGGCTCGCAGTCCGGATTGGGACAGCAGATCCTCGTTGTCCTTGCCACCGAGGCGCTGGACGAGCGGGGGGGCGACGACACTGGCAAGCCCGGGGATCGAGCGGGCCAGGTCGGCGACGACCCGGAACGCCTGCAGCGGCTGACGAGCCAGCGCGAGCGCGCCCCGGGTGAGCATCCATGCGGAACCGGGCGGCCGCTGGCCCTTGAAGGCCTCGACCGCGGGCATCGGTCGCCCCTGCGGAGAGGTGTCGAGCACCGCCGCGAGGATGTCGCCTCCGGAGACACCGTCGATGGCACAGTGATGGACCTTGTTGTAAACCGCCGCGCGGCCGCCCCGGAGCCCGGTGATGAGGTACAGCTCCCACAGCGGGCGGGTGCGGTCCAGCGGACGGGCGTGCAGCCGGGCCACCTGCTCGGACAGCTGCCGGTCGTTCCCCGGAGAGGGCAGGGCGATCTCACGGATGTGATACTCGATGTCGAAGTCCGGGTCCTCGATCCAGTACGGATGGTCGATTCCCAGCGGCACCGACACCAGCCGGCGACGAAAGATCGGGACCAGCGGCAGACGGGACTCGATGAACCGGGTGAAGCCTTCAAGCGTCAGCAGGGACTCGACGCCCGAAGTCACCTTGGCGTCGACAACGCACACGCTGCCGACGTGCCCGAACACCGAGTCGGTCTCCATCGCCAAAAACCAACCATCGAGACCGCTGAGCTGTTCCACGGGTGACTCCCTCAATCTTGTTGTTGGTGCCGTCTGTTGGTCGATGACACCGCTTCGCCGGCATCAGTTGCCAACCAGTCAAGGATGCGTCCAGCCGTCCAGTCCGGCACCTCGAGCTGTGGCACGTGGCCAACATCCGGGGCCACCTCGAAGCGCCAGGTCGGGTTGGCTGCGGCAACTGTCCGGGATGCCCCGACGGAGACAAGTCTGTCCTTCTCGCCATGCAGGAGCAGCACCGGCACCCGAATCGCCTTGATGGTCGCCATAAACGCCTTCCGCCTGGCGAGCATCCTCATCAGCGAACGGGCTGCGACCAGGAAGCTCTTGTCGAGGTCAGGGTACTCACGACGCGCCCGCGCCATCTCCAGATGCTGCTCGAGGACATCGGCCGGCACCCGTCCCGGATCCACGCAGCACAGACGCAGGACGTCCATCGCGAGCTGCTCGGGTGTTCGCGCCCGCCGTCGGGCACTGAGAACGGCGTGCCCGAGGTGCGGAACGGCATACATCCCGAAGCTCGCGGACACCAGCGCATCCGGCGGCGACCCCGCTGTGACTGGCAGCGCGGGATCAACCAGGACCAACGCCGTGACGGACTCCGGGTGATGCCTGGCCTGAAGGATCGAGATGACCCCGCCCATCGAGTTGCCGACCAGGATCGCCGGACCTCCCGCCACCGTGGCGAGGAACTCGTTCAGCATCACCTGGTTGGCGGTGACCGTGGTCGAGTGCGTGCCTGCCTGGGTGTGCCCGAAACCGATCAGGTCCAGGGCGAGGACCCGGCAGGTGCGGGTCAGCAACGGTGCCAGCGCGGCCCAGTTGACCACAGACCCACCCAGTCCGTGCACCATCACGAGCAGCGGGCCGTCGGCGGGCCCGCCGTGGTCGACGTAGTGGACCGGCATCCCAAGGTCCACCCACTGGGAAGGAGGTGCGATATGCCGTCCCGCACCGTCGTGCTCAGTTTTAGCTGCCTGCACGCCCTGCGGGCGCGGGCTGGCCACCGTTTCGCTGCTCATCCCCCGACAGTAACGGTCGTGCTGCTCATTCCCAGGTCGGCCGCGCAGTTCCTTCTGCCCGGTGCGGGAGTAGCGATGGTCTTGCCGTTGATGACGCTGACGTCGTCATAGACGGGCCTGCCCTGGATCAGGTTGCGGTAGGTGTACCGGGTCAGAGACGTCAGGTCGCAGCCCTGCCCGAACACGACGATGTCGAAGGCATAGGGCTGGCCGGCCAGCTCACCGGGCTGATCTCCCTGCTTGTCGACCAGGAAGTGGGTCAGCGTTCCGCCGCCGGTGAAGGTGCCGACACCGATCCGGTTGCCCTCCAGCTCGTCCTTGTGCATGTGGCCGTTGACCAGCAGGGACGCGGAGTCGACCATCCTTGCCGCCGCCGGCTCGTGGGTGACCACAATGTCCGGGCGTGCCCGGTCGGCGAAAGCCTTGTTGAACGCCTTGGCGGCGGGCTCCTGCTTCTTGTTGTTCTCCTTGTCGTCGTCACCGAAGTACCGCGGGTCGTTGAACCCCGCGATGACCAGCCCGTTCACGCCGGCCTCGGTGTAGGTCTGCGGGGTCGGCTCGAGCAGCACGACGTTCGGGATCGTGGCCATTCGTCGCAGCAACGCCTGGTCGGAGGGACTGCTCGCGTCATGGTTGCCGCGCACGAAGATGTACGGCACCCCGAGGTTCCTGATGGAGGTGAAGATCCCGGCCAGCTCGGCCTCGGTGACGCTGCCCAGGTTCAGCAGGTCGCCCGAGTCGATGACAGCGGTGATCTTCTCGTCCGCGACGATCCGCTTCATGACCGGGTACTGGTTGGCGCCGTGGATGTCCGAGACCAGGAGCAGGCGGGCGGCCGACGGTTTGCTGATGTCCTCGGGGATGAACTTCGACTGCAGGGCGGCAGAGAGTGCCAGCAGGTTCGTCACGTACGGGGTGACCTGCTGGGCGCGTGCCTCGACACCGGCCAGCAGCCCCGTGTTGCTTCGGACCGTGCCCAGCAGACCGGTCGTCCGGAAGCTGGTGAACTGGGCGGGCTGATAGGTCCCCAGCATCCCGGCCCCGGCACCACCGATTGCCAGCAGTGCCGCCATGGTCACGGACACGGCCTGGCGGACGGTGGGACGACGACGGCGCCCGTAGGCGATCAGGGCGATCGCGCCGACCCCCACGACCAGGACACCACCGGCGAACTTCAGGCCCAGCTCCAGGACCCCCGTGCCCAGCGCCTCCGTGATCTCGGCGGTGGACGGCTGCAGGGACTCGATAGATACCCGCCGGTCGTCGAACAGCGCGGTGATGGAGTCACGGACCTGAACGGTCGCGTCGACCCCGGGCGCCAGGAGGGGGCTGTCGAACTCGAGATCGAGATCACCGAACGACGTCGGGCTGTGGATCGTGGAGGTGAAGGACGGCAGCGCCGAGAGCCGCACGTCAGCCCGGTAGTGGTCGGTCTGCACGGTGGTCGGGAACAGGCTGGTCGCGCTGACCCCGCCCAGGCTGACCGCAAAGACCAGGACAAGAAGCTCCGCCCCGCGGGTGAGCCACCGTCGCCAACGCCAGTTGCGGAAGCCTTCGCAGCTGGGCCGCCGAATCGTCCGACCTAGCCGCAGAAGCTCACACCCGAGCCTTTGGAGCGCCCGCTGCGGCGCCGCACTGAGTTCTGCCATGGTCTAGCCAATGCTAGGCGGACCCAGCGGGAACGTCTCACGCACCTCATAACGGGACGTGCCGCCCCGGCCCTGCCCAAGGTAGGAGGCGATCAGCTCGACCTCGCCGGCCTGCCAGGACGGGCCGACATACGGGTCGAGCGTCCGAAGCCATCGGGTGACGTCAGCGGCCTGCGACAGGCGGGCGACGGTCAGGTGCGGGTGGTAGCGTCCCCCGCCCACCTCAATCCCGGACTTCGCCCCGGCCGCACGGACCCCGCCGGCGAGCCTCATCAGCTCTTCCCCGTCGTGCTCGACTCCTGCCCACAGGACCTTCGCCTGGGCGGCATTCGGAAACGCTCCCGCCCCTGCCAGCCGCAGCCACATCGGCTGGCGCCGCGAGGTGGCCCGGGCAAGACGCTCGTGCAGCTCATCCAGGGTCCGGTCGGTCACCTCGGGCAGGAACCCCAGGGTGAGGTGCCATTGTTCCGAAACGGTCCAGCGCAGGTCGGGCCCCGCCTCCTGGCGCGGCTCGAGGTACTCGGCCAGGTGCTCGTTGACAGCTTCTGGCAGGGGCAGGGCAATGAACATCCGCATGTCACTCATGGTGTCAGGTGAAGGCATCAGCGTAAGTCAGGTGGATGCCTCGGCGTGAGAGACAGGAACCGCGTAGATTGGCCAAACGTCAACAGGGGTGTGGGCACGTGTGCCACTTCGCCACAGACAGATTCGCACAGAAGAGGGACAGCGATGACAGAACCGGGTATGTCGAGTCAGCCAGCCGGCCAGCCGCCCCAGCCGCCGCTGGCGGCCGAGTCCGTGCTGACCCTGACGGCGCCGGCCCCGCCCCTGCCGGTGGCCGCCACCGCCGCACCCCGGATGGCGCCTGCCGTGGATGCCGCCGCCCTGCCCGGGCTGGACGCCAAGGTCGACGGCTACCTCGCATCGTTGATGGCCGCCGCTCCTCGCTCCCCCGAGTTCACCGCCAAGGCCACCGACGTGCGCACCATGGGAGACGACGACATCCTGCGCGCGGCCGAGAGCTCCAACCGGCTGCTGAAGTCGCCGGTCAAGGCGCTGCAGGAGGGTGGGCTGTCGGAGGGCTCCAAGGTCGGGTCCACCCTGCTCGAGCTGCGCCGGACGGTCGAGGACCTTGACCCCAAGGCGGCCACCGGCGCCAAGAAGTTTCTGGGCATGATCCCGTTCGGCGACAGGGTGAACGACTACTTCCAGAAGTACCAGAGCGCCGAGAGCCACCTCGACGCGATCCTTCACGCGCTGCGCGACGGCCAGGACGAGCTGGGCAAGGACAACGGCGCACTCAACCTCGAGAAGCAGCAGCTGTGGGAGGCGATGGGCCGGCTCAACCAGTACGTGTACGTCGCCGAACGGCTCGACTCCCGCATGTCTGCCGCGGTCTCCGACCTTGACGCCAATGATCCCGAGAAGGCCAAGGCGATGCGGGAGGACGTGCTTTTCTACGTTCGCCAGAAGCACCAGGATCTGCTCGTCCAGCTGGCCGTGTCGATCCAGAACTACCTGGCCATCGACATCGTCATCAAGAACAACATCGAGCTGATCAAGGGGGTCGACCGCGCGTCCACCACCACGATCTCCGCGTTGCGAACAGCTGTCATCGTGGCCCAGGCGCTCGGCAACCAGAAGCTCGTGCTCAGCCAGATCACCGCCCTGAACACCACCACGTCCGGCCTGATCGAGCGCACCTCGGAGATGCTTCGCGACAACTCGGTGGCCATCCAGCAACAGGCGGCCTCGGCCACGATCGGCCTGCCGCAGCTACAGGCCGCGTTCGCGAACATCTACGCCACCATGGACGCGATCGACACCTTCAAGGTCAAGGCGCTGGACACCATGGCCGCCACGATCGGCACGCTGGAGACCGAGGTCGGCAAGTCCCGCGACTATCTCGACCGGGTCGAGCGCCAGGACCAGCGGGTCAGCGGCGGCTCCCTCGATCTGGGCGGCGCCGACCGCGCCGGTCGCTGACGGCGACTGAAGGGTCCGGGTGAGAATCGACACCATGGAGCTGAGCGAGCTCTTCGCACGGATGACAGGCCGCCGCCGCCGCGAGCCCGAGCGCCTCGTGCTGCCGAAAGTCCCTACCAGCGACGACCTGCTCGCGGCCTGTGACCGGGTGGAGGCGATGGTGGCCGCAGGTGCGGTGCCCGCTCCGGTGGCCTCACGGGTTGGCCGGGTCTCCCGGACCGTGCGCGACACCGTCCCGCGGTTGTCTACCCTGGGCGCCGGCAGCCTGCAGGCCTACAACGTCATGGCCACGGCGACCGACTACCTGCCTGAGGCGGTCGGCGGTTACCTGCGCCTGCCACGCCAGTTCGCCGACAGCCGCCCGGTCGACCGTGGCAAGACCTCCCTGATGATCCTGATCGACCAGCTCGACCTGCTGGCCGCCACGATGGACAAGGTCTTCGACGCGGTATGCCGTGCCGATGCCGACGCGCTGGTCGCGCACGGCAGGTTCCTGGCCGAGAAGTTCGGCACGGCCTCCGGTGGCGGTGCCCTGACCCTAAGTCCGAACGTCACGATCCCCCCCGACCCCACACCCCCATCGCCACTTTCATCATCCCCAACCACCGACTCGTCAGAACCGAGGCCTGGATATCCAGGCCTCGGTTCTGACAGCTCTGGTTCTGGACGTTCTGGTCGACTGGAGCCGCCGGACGGGCGGGGCGGGTCATGACGACAGCCCCGACATTGCCACTTGACCAGGCCCTCGATGCCCTGGTGGCCGTGGCCGAGTCGGCCGGGGTTCGGGATCAGGTGGCGCGGGATGAGGGCGCTGCCCTGGCTGCTGCGGTGGCCGAGTCGGCCCCCGGTGCGCCCGCCGCCTGGGCCAGAGCCGTCGGCGGCGGGACCACCCAGGACTTCTTCGACGCGGCCTCGCGTGGTCGGCGCTGGCGTGGGGCGCCCACCTCCATCCTGAGCGGCCTCGTGGCGCAGGGGTCTTCGCTGGGCGGACCGTATGCCAAGGCCATGGCTGAGGTGGCTTCGGCAGCCTGCGATCTGGGCGAGCCGACGATGCGGGTGATCGGCAACGCCTCGGTCGCTGCGGCCGCCCAGCTCAAAGCCGCCGGCCACCACCCCTCACCACCGCCGTCCCTCGTAACCCAATCTCCTGCACCATCTCCCACGTTGTCAGAAGACAGGCATCGTTTTTCGCCGGCGGCTTCTGACAACTCGCCGGAGCCTGCCCCTGAGGCGGCCCATGAGAGAGCTCCCGCGGCTGTGCCACCAGAGCCGGTGAAGCGCCGGAGTGTCGAGGAGCTCCTCGCCGAGCTCGACGCGCTGATCGGCCTGGGGCGGGTCAAACGTGAGATCCACCGTCAGGTCGCGCTCCTGCGGGTCGAGCGGCTGCGCGCCGCAGCGGGCATGACGAGCGCCACGATCACCCGGCACCTCGTGTTCACCGGCAACCCCGGCACCGGCAAGACGACGGTTGCCCGGCTGGTCAGCGGGATCTACGCGGCGCTCGGGCTGCTGACGCGAGGCCAGCTGATCGAGGTCGACCGCTCCGAGCTGGTGGCGGGCTATCTCGGGCAGACAGCGGTCAAGACCTCGGAGGTCGTCAGCACGGCCTCCGGGGGCGTGCTCTTCATCGACGAGGCCTACAGCCTGACCGGCGACCAGTACGGCACCGAGGCCGTGGACACCCTGGTCAAGGAGATGGAGGACCGGCGCGACGACCTCGTGGTGATCGTCGCCGGGTACCCAGCGCCGATGGAGGCGTTCGTGGCGGCCAATCCCGGCCTCGCCAGCCGGTTTCGGACCATCATCGAGTTCGACGACTACACCGATGAAGAGCTGGCCACGATCCTGACGTTGCTGGCGAAGGGCTCCGACTACGAGCTCACCCCGCAGGCGCTGGCACGGTTCCGGGAGCTGCTGGCCCAGACGCCCCGCGGCGAGTCCTTCGGCAACGGTCGATTCTCCCGCAACCAGCTCGAGGCTGCGATCGGCGCCCACGCGTGGCGGCTCCGCGATGTCGAGGCACCAACCCACGACCAGCTGCGCCGGCTGGAGCCCCAGGACCTCGACCAGGATCTCGACCAGGACCTCGGCGAGAACCAGCCCCCGGACAAGGACACGGGAGCAGGCCAGGACACCGAAGCAGGCCAGGGCCCGGACAAGGACGCCGACCAGGACGAAAGCCGGGGCGAAAGCCAGGACGAAAGCGCTGACCCAGACCAGGACAAGCCGGGAGGCCCTGCGTGAGCCAGACGACCAGCGCGAACCACACACCCAGCTCGACCCAGACTCCCGACGCAGGCCTCACCGCTTCGCGCCAGCCGACCGGTGTGCCCACGGTCGCCGGGCGGGTCAGCGACATCAGGACCTCCGCCCGGCGCGCCCTGTCAGGAACCCCCGGGCAGCTGCGGATCCTCACCCTGGCGGCCGTCGCGGTGTCCCTGATCTTTGCCGTCGGTGCCTTCTCGACCTTCGGGTCCGCCGACGACGCACTACGCCGAGCCGGCGAGAACGCCGCACAGCTGGTCCGGATCCAGGCTATTCACACCAATCTGGTCCGGGCCGATGCCGACGCCACCAACGCATTCCTGGTCGGCGGCCTGGAGCCCGCCGGCCAGCGCACCAGCTACACCTCGTCGATGACGCAGGCCTCGAAGCTGATCGCCCTGGCGGGCAGGGCCCAGCCGGCTGACGGGGCGGCCCTGGGTGCCCTCAACAACACGGTGCTCACCTACGGCGGCCTGATCGAACAGGCACGCGCCAGCAACCGTCAGGCGCTCCCGGTGGGCGCGCAGTATCTGCGGGTGGCCAGCTCAGGACTTCGCAGCGACGCCCTACCCATCCTGGATGCCCTGGTGAAAGCTAACGACACCCGGGTCATCGCCGAGTTCGATTCCGCCAAAAGTGCATTGGCCACCTTCCTCGTCCTTGGCGTGCTCGCCCTGGTGGTCCTGACCGGCGGGATGATCTGGCTGTCACGGCGCACGCACAGATACATCAACCTCCCGCTGGCCGGCGCCACCCTGGCGATCCTGCTGACCCTGGTGATCGGCTCGATCTCGCTCGCGTCCGTAGGTTCACGGGTCGGCACCGTCCGGGACAGCTCGTATGCCGCCACCCTGGCCACCGCCAAGGCACGGATCGCCGCGTTCGACGCCAAGTCGAACGAGAGCCTGACCCTGATTGCGCGTGGCTCCGGAGCGAAGTTCGAGAAGGCCTGGCTGGGCTCGTCCGGCGCCGTCGCCACGCAGAGCGCCACCTCGGCCGATCTGAACCGCGATGCCGCGAGCATGGGCGGGCTGTGGAAAGCCTACGTCGGCATCCATCAGAAGATCCGCGAGGCGGACGACGGAGGGGGTTGGGAGGCCGCAGTCAGGCAGGCCACCGGGAGCGGTCCCACCTCGTCGAACGCCACCTTCGATGCCTTCGACGCCGCCTCCGGCTCGGCATTGACCTCAAGCAGCCGCATCGCCATCGACAGCCTGGACACGCCCAGGACCTGGCTCCCGTTCGCGGCCTGGCTCTCTTTGCTGATCGGGATCGCGGCCGCCGTCTCGGCCTGGTGGGGCGTCTCGCTCCGGTTGGAGGAGTACCGATGAAGCGGCACGCCAGTACCGGCAGCGCGGTGCACGCCCGTCCCAGCAGAACGGTTCACCTCCGTTCCAGCAGAGCAGTGCACCTCCGTTCCAGAATGGTGCTCGGCTCCATGGTCGCCGGACTCGCCCTGGTGGTGAGCGGCTGCTCGGGCAGCGGGGTCTACTCGACGACGCCGGTGCCCAGGGCCACCCCCACCAGCACCCCCAGGGCGGCCGCCTCAACTCCGCCATCAGCGAACTGCGGCAACCCCCTACGGTCATTCGCCCCTGCGGCGTCGCTCCCGACGCCGGGCGAGAAGATGCCAGCCGGCAGCTACATGTCCACCATTCAGGCACGCGGCCGGCTGATCGCCGGGGTCTCGGCCGACACGTTGCTGCTGGGCTCGCGGAACCCGCTCAACGGCCAGATCGAGGGCTTTGACATCGACATGCTCAAGGCGGTCTCGAAGGCCATCTTCAACGACCCCAACAAGATCGAGTACCGGGTCATCACCACGGCCCAGCGCATCCCCGCCCTGATCACCGGACCGTCGACCACGAAGTCCCCGTCAGCTGACGGTGTCGACATCGTCGCGCGAGCATTGACCATCAACTGCGCCCGGTGGGAGCAGATCGCCTTCTCCAGCGAGTACTACCGGGCCGGCCAGAAGGTCCTCGTCGCCAAGGGGTCGCCGGTCAAGGACATCGCCCAGCTCAAGGGCAAGAGGGTGTGTGCCCCCAACGGGTCCACCAGCATGGACAAGCTACGCACCTTCAAGGGGCTCATCCCGGTGGGCTCCGACACCCATACCGGCTGCCTGGTGCTCTTCCAGCAGGGCAAGGTCGACGCGATCACCGGTGACGACACCATCCTGGCCGGCCTGGCGGCCCAGGACCCCTACGCCCTGGTGGTCAAGGCTCCCGCGTTCACCGTGGAGCCCTACGGCCTCGGAGTGTCTCAGAAGCATCCGGATTTCGTCCGGTTCGTCAACGGCGTGCTGGCCCAGATGCGGACGGACGGGCAGTGGAAGAAGGCCTACGACGTCTGGCTCAAGGCCCCTCTCGGCCCGGCGCCGGCGCCCCCTACCGCGGTCTACGGGCGGTGACCGTGATCGTATCCGCCGCTACAGCCATCACCCCGGCACCGCCGGGACACATCGGCTCCGCGATCTCCCCCGAGGATGCGCTGCGCTATCTGGGGGCCCTGGGTGCCTGGCGCGACCAGCGCAGGGCAGAGCTCGACCTGCTCGACGAGACGGCCCTGAACTCCCCGGACAGCAACTCTGCGAACAGCGGCTCCACCACAGGGCTGACCGGCGATGTCTTGTTGTCGATGGCGTTGTGGAAGGCGGTCGCCGACCGTCATGACCTGCTGATGGCGACCTGGGACTCCGGCCGGGTGGGGCAGGCCGAACGGGAGCGGCTGTCCACCCTGATCTGGGGTCGCCTGGACGCCACCCTGGACCCGCGACTGGCCCGGCGACCGGACGTCCCCAGCTCCAGCGGTGCGCTGGCGGTGTCCCTGCCGGAGGCGATGCGGCTCTCCGACGCGCTCGCGGCCTCGCTGCGAGCACGGCTGTCCCTGGACCCCGCCGAGGCGGATGTGACCAGCCGGGTTCGTCAGCTGCGGGCCCAGCTGGAACGACTTCGCGATCGGGTGGCTGCGGAGCCACCCGGGACCAGAGACTCGGTGTCCCGCAAGCTGGCCATGCTCGACACCCGTCTGGGTGAGCTGGTCGACAAGGCCAGGCGAGGCGCCGACGTCGGAGGTCTGGTCGGGCCTTTCGAGGCGGATGCGGCCCGCATGGAGCGCGACCTCATCGTGGGCTCGGCCACCAGGGCCGAGGCGGCCAAGGACGTGACCCGGGCCGGTGAGCTGCGAGCCGAGCTCGAGGCACGCGGGGCAGCCATCCGCGACCTCGCCTCACGCTGCGTCGTCGCCGTGGACCCGGCCCCCCGGCTCGCCGTTCCGGACGTCGCAGCCCTGGGACCGGTGCCACAGACGGCGGCCGGGGTGGGTGCGTACCTTGCCCGATTGGCAACGGTCAGTCGGGCCCTGAACTTCGCACACGCGTCATACGCCCGTGCGATGGACGAACGCGAGGAGCTGCGCGGCCGCCTGGAGGCGTATGCCGTCAAGGCGGCCAAGACCAGCGGTGGCGGAAGCACCGGCCACGCCGGCGACAGCCACCCCGGGGGCGCTGATGACGACTTGGGCGAGCTGTTCCGCCGCGCCCGGGATGTTCTGGACGCCCGGCCGGCGGACATGGCCCGGGCCCGGGCGCTCGTGGCGGCCTATCAGGCCTACCTCGCCTCACGCTCGACGCAGCAGGAGACACGCGGCCAGAGAGGGACCCCATGACCACCATCGCCTGCGCCCAGCCCGGGTGCACCGGCACGGTTCTCGACGGCTACTGCGACGTCTGCGGCTCTCCGGAGGGGTCGCCGGCGTCTCAGCCGGGCAGCGTCTCCGCAGGGACCCAGCCGGCGGGGATCGTCGGAACCGCCTCGACGGTGTCCCGCGCCTCCAACCGGCTGGCCTCCACCGCCCTGGGGTCCGCGCGGCGCCCGGCCGGTTCCACCACCACCAGGATCGGGACCTCTTCGAAGCGGCTCCGTGGCGCCCGCCTCGGCGCCGGGCTGACCACGATCCCGCCGGTCCCCGCGGTCGACGCGGCGGCGGCCATCATGAAGAACCCGGTGGTCTCGGAGGAGAAGCGCAACTGCCCGTCCTGCGGCGCGCCGGTGGGCCGCTCTCGCGACGGTCAGCCCGGGCGGGCCGAGGGTTTCTGTGCCAGGTGCCGCAACCCGTTCTCCTTCATCCCCAAGCTGGTGGCCGGTGATCTGGTGGGCGGGCAGTACGAGGTCGCCGGCTGCCTGGCTCACGGAGGGCTCGGCTGGATCTACCTCGCCAGGGACCGCAACGTGTCCAACCGCTGGGTGGTCCTGAAAGGCCTGCTCAACTCCGGGGATGCCGACGCCCTGGCCGCGGCGATCGCCGAACGGCAGTTCCTGGCCCAGGTGGAGCATCCCCTCATCGTCGAGATCTACAACTTCGTCACCCATCAGGGCGCCGGATACATCGTCATGGAGTACGTCGGCGGCACCTCGCTGAAGTCGCTGCTCAAGGACCGGATGCAGGCAGCCGGCGGCCGGTACGACCCGCTGCCGGTCGACCAGGCCATCGCCTTCATCGTCGAGATCCTGCCGGCCTTCCAGTACCTGCACGACCTCGGGCTGATCTTCTGCGACTTCAAGCCGGACAACATCATCCAGGTGGGAGATGCCGTCAAGCTGATCGACCTCGGCGGGGTGCGCCGAGCCGACGACCAGGCCTCCGCGATCTACGGGACGGTGGGCTACCAGGCCCCCGAGGTGCCCACCGTCGGCGCCTCGATAGCCTCCGACATCTTCACCATCGGACGCACGCTGCTGGTCCTGGCGATGGAGTTCCGCGGGTACCAGTCGACCTACCTGGCCTCACTCCCGCCGGTCGGGGACACGCCGCTGTTCCAGAAGCACGACTCTTTCTACCGCCTGCTGGCCAAGACCTGCGCACCGGATCCGGCCGACCGTTTCGCCTCGGCCGACGAGCTGCGCGTCCAGCTGTTGGGGGTTCTGCGCGAGGTCGTGGCGGACCGGCCCGGTGGCGGCGCGGCAACATACTCGACCTCGTCCCTGCTGTTCGAGGTGCCCACCGTCTCGGACCAGACGCTGGACTGGCACGAGCTGCCCGGTCTGCGGATCGACGAGAATGACCCGATGACCGGCTGGCTGCACACGGTCAGCATCGAGGAGCCCGCGGCCAGGCTCGAGGCGCTCAAGGCGGCCCCGGAGCCGTCCCCCGAAGTGCTGCTGGCCACTGCCGACGCGGCGCAGCACTGCGGCCGGCTGGACGTGGTCGACACCGTCGTGGCGGACATGCTCACGTCCGACCCCTGGGAGTGGCGCGCCGTCTGGATGTCCGGACTCGCGGCCCTCGCCCGGGGTGACGCCACCGCTGCCCAGTCCGCTTTCAACGCGGTCTACGGCCAGGTTCCGGGTGAGCTCGCCCCCAAGCTGGCGCTGGCGCTGTCCTGCGAGGAGAGCGGCGAGCTGGACGTGGCCGAGTCGCTCTACACCACGTGCGCCCGCACCGACGCGAACTATATCGCCGCATGCGCCTTCGGCCTGGCCCGAATCCGCTCGGGCCGGGCAGATCTGGACGGGGCGATCGCGGCGCTGGACCTCGTCCCGCCCACCAGCCGGGCATTCACCCAGGCCCGCCGCGAGCGGGCCGGTCAGCTGGCCGCCTCCGGGCGCGGGCTGCCGGCGTTGTCCGAGGCGATGAGCAGCGTGGAGTCGCTGACCATCGATGCCCAGGATCGGGCCACGCTTCTAGTGGGCGTGCTGGATATGGCGCTCGACGAGGTCCGTGCCAAGGGCTCGCGGCCGGACATCACGATCGCCGGGGTGCCGGCCGCGGAGCCGTCCCTGCGGCAGGGACTCGAGTCCGGATACCGCGAGCTCGCCGGATATGCGGAGGGCCGCGAGGAGAAGGTGCGCCTTGTCGACCAGGCCAACGCCGTCCGGAACTGGACCAGGCAATGACCCAGGCAAATGACCCAGGCAAATGACCCAGGCAATCTGGACAATGTTGTGAACGAGAAGAGGTTGATGAGGTGAACAGCACCATGACGGCGTGTCCGATCTGTCACGCAGCGGTCGGGGACTCCGAGCAGTTCTGTGAGGCCTGCGGGGCGGAGCTCAGCCCGACAACGGTCGCTGCCGAGGTGCCACCTGAGGAACCGTCACCCGGGCAGCCGGACCTGGGGCTGCCCGTCACCAGTGATCTGGCCGGGGCCGCGTCCATCTGCCCGGGCTGCGGTGGCGAGGTTGCCGCCGACGGGTACTGCGGCACCTGCGGCGCGCGGGCGCCCAAACGCCGGGATCACTTCAGCGAACAACCCGCAGGGTGGGTTGCCGCGGTCTGCGACCGCGGCATTCGCCATGGCCGCAATGAGGATGCCGTGGCCGTCGCGGCAGACCCGGAGCCCGGGTCACGCGCGGTGCTGGTGGTCTGCGACGGGGTGTCGAGCTCCGTCGACTCGGACCTGGCCAGCCTGGCGGCGGCCCGGGCGGCCCGGGCGGTCCTGGTGTCCTCGCGCTCGCGCGGCATGGGCGCCGGACTCTCGCTGATCGCCGCGGTGACCTCCCGACTGGAGGCGGCCGCGGACGCAGCCAGTGATGCCGTCATCGAGGTGACCCGGAACGCCAAAGCTGTTGCGGACGCGGACCTCCCGCCCGCTCCGAACCCGGCATCGTGCACTTTTGTCGCCGCCGTCGTTGAGCAGGACCTGCTCGTGGTCGGGTCCGTCGGAGACAGCCGCGCCTACTGGCTGCCGGACGTCGGCGAGGCCGTCGCCCTGACCCTGGACGACTCCTTCGCCCAGGTGCGGATCGCGGCCGGCGTCCCGCGTGCGGAGGCTGAGTCGGGCCCCCAGTCGCACGCCATCCTGCGATGGCTCGGAGAGGATGCGCCAGACCACAAGCCGACGACGTCAACCATGACCCTGACCCAGCCGGGCTGGCTGCTGGTGTGTTCGGACGGGCTGTGGAACTACTGCTCGGAGGCGGAGGACCTGGCCGCCCTGGTGCGGCAGACCACCGGTGGCCCACCCGAAGCCGCCGAGCCCCTGACCCTCGCCGACGCCCTGGTCGGCTGGGCAAATGCCCAGGGCGGCCAGGACAACATCAGTGTCGCCCTGGCCCGCATCCAGCCGGGCTGACCGCCATACCCCGTATGCCGATCCATCCCACGCGAACCCATCCCACGCGAACCCATGCCACCCGAAACCGTCAACACCCTAACCATCAACACCCGGCACGCACCCTTGAGAGGAACCCCCGAGATGGCTGAGTTCAGCGCCGAGGTCTACCAGAACGAGTTTCTGCCGGACGGTGGCACGGACGTGCACGCCGTCGTCACGGTGACCTGCACCGACGCCGGCTCGGCCGGACAGGTCGGCTCGGGGGATGCTGCCGAGATCGTCATCGTCGACACGTCCGGTTCCATGGGCGAGGTCAACATCCGCGCGGCACAGCAGGCGGCAGCCGCTGCGATCGACCAGATCATCGACGGCACCTGGTTCGCCGTCATCGCCGGCACCCACGAGGCGCGGATGGCCTTCCCCGTGGGGCTGGCCGAGCTGGGCATGGTCCAGATGGACAGCACCACCCGCCAGTCCGCCAAGCGCGCCGTATCGTCGTTCCGCGCGGACGGCGGCACGGCCATGGGCACCTGGCTGACGAT